>JASBUF010000052.1 GCA_030148085.1 Methylophaga sp.
GAAATCGAAATCACAGGCATCTCAGCCTAAGATTCTTTAGAGAGGTTTAATCATGGCTCATAAGAAAGCTGGTGGTAGTACGCGTAACGGACGCGATTCAGAAAGTAAACGCCTTGGTGTAAAACGCTACGGCGGTGAACAGGTAGTTGGTGGTAACATCATCATTCGTCAGCGCGGTACGCGTTACCACGCCGGTCGCAATGTTGGTATCGGTGAAGACCCCACTCTGTGTGCACCTGCAGAAGGTAAAGTGGTGTTTGAGACTAAAGGTCCTCAAAAGCGCACCTTCGTTAGCGTTGTTGCTGACTAAAACACATTGTTAGCCCGTTGGGGCAAACAGCCAAAAGCCCCGCTGATGCGGGGTTTTTTGTTTCTGGCATAGTAAGCCGGAAGAAGATAAGCACGGGTTGGAAGAATGAAATTTGTAGATGAGGCGAAAATCAAGGTAATGGCTGGTGGCGGTGGTAACGGCTGTCTGAGCTTTCGTCGTGAAAAATTCATTCCTTTCGGTGGCCCTGATGGTGGCGATGGCGGTGATGGCGGCGACGTCTACCTGATCGCCGATCAACAGGTGAACACGCTGATTGATTTCCGTTACCAAAGACATTTCAAGGCCGAACGTGGTGAGCACGGCCGTGGCCGCTTATGTAGCGGCGCTCGCGGTGAAGACTTGATCATCAAAGTGCCTATCGGCACCGAAGCCTGGGATGATGACACTGACGAACTGATTGGTGATCTGACTGAAGCCGGTCAGAAACTGATGGTCGCAAAAGGTGGCTGGCATGGATTGGGTAATGCCCGTTATAAATCCAGTATTAATCGTGCGCCACGCCAGACCAGTAACGGTACACCAGGTGAAGAGCGCAACCTACGTCTGGAAATGAAACTGCTGGCCGATATTGGCCTGCTCGGTCTGCCCAATGCCGGTAAATCGACCTTTATCAGTCAGGTTTCGGCGGCGCAGCCTAAGGTCGCTAATTATCCGTTTACCACGCTGTATCCAAATCTTGGTGTGGTCACCTTGAAAGATGTGCGAAGTTTTGTCATTGCTGACGTACCTGGATTGGTCGAAGGTGCAGCTGACGGCGCTGGTCTGGGTATTCAGTTCTTACGTCACCTGACCCGTACCCGCCTGCTTCTGCACCTTGTTGATATGGCGCCCGCGGATGTGAAGCAGGATCCGGTTGAGAGCGTACAGACCATTAATCATGAGCTCGAGCGCTACAGTGATGCCTTGGGTAGTCAGGAGCAATGGTTAGTATTGAATAAAATGGATTTGGTGCCTGAAGATATCCGTGAAGAGCTGTGTCAGGAAGTGATTGACCGCTTAGGGTGGAAAGGTAAGGTATACCGCATTAGTGGTCAAAGCGGTGAAGGCTGTGACGCTTTATGTGAGGATGTGATGGCTTACCTCGAGCAAATCCGCGAACAAGAACAACAGTCGGCTACGGACGATAGCAAGGAATAAACACTGTGACAGAACCTCACCAGCAGCTGCTGCATACCAAACGCTGGGTTATAAAAATAGGCAGTGCGTTACTCACGCGTGTCGGTGAGGGACTGGATATTGAACGCATTCGTTGGCTAAGCGCTGAGATTGCTGAACTGCGCCGTCAGGGTAAGGAAGTGGTTCTGGTCACTTCCGGCTCTGTTGCAGCTGGTATGCAAAAGCTGGGCTGGCAGCGTCGTCCGCATGAAATTCATCAGCTGCAAGCTGCAGCTAGCGTTGGGCAGATGGGGCTAGTAAATGCCTATGCGACTGAATGCAGCAAGCATGACATTCAAACCGCGCAGATCCTTCTCACGCACTCTGATTTGTCAGATAGGGGGCGTCATCTGAATGCCCGTAGTGCATTACAGACGTTACTGGAATTAGGTATTTTGCCGGTCGTTAATGAAAACGATACGATTGCCACCGAAGAAATTCGTTTTGGCGATAACGATACCTTAGCAGCGATGACAGCGAATCTGGTTGAAGCCGATGTTCTGGTCATTCTGACCGATCAGGACGGCCTGTTCGATTCCGATCCACGTATCAACCCTGAGGCAAGAATGATCGCGGCCTCGGCTGCGAGTAACCCGGCTCTGGATCAGATGGCGGGTGATAGCAAAGGTGAACTGGGTCGTGGTGGTATGACGACCAAGCTGCTGGCAGCTCGTCGCGCTGCACGTTCTGGTGCCTATACTGTGATTCTGTCTGGTAAGCATCCCGATAATCTTCGTCATCTCGCTGCCGGACATGGTGTTGGGACTCTGCTGTGGCCGGATAATAAGCCTATCAAAGCACGTCAGCAGTGGTTGGTCGGTCACCTGAAGCCAAAAGGTCAAATCGTACTGGACGATGGTGCGGTTGCCGTGATTCGAGAACAGGGTAAAAGTGTTTTACCGGTTGGCGTAAAGCATGTAGAAGGCGATTTCACGCGAGGTGAGCTGGTGATTTGTCGTGATCTGAACGGCAAGGAAGTGGCACGTGGCCTAAGTAACTATAATGCCAGTGAAGCATTACGTATTAAGGGGCATTCCAGCGCTGAAATCGAAAGTTTGCTGGGTTATGTTGATGAACCAGAACTGATCCATAGAGACAATTTGGTGGTTACTAACTGAGTAAGCTTTAATTCCAGACATAAAAAAACCGGCCTAGGCCGGTTTTTTACTTAAAGCTATGAAGCTCTAAATTACATTGCGCGAACAGCGTTGTTCAGACGGCTTTTACCGCGAGCAGCAGTATTCTTGTGAATAATGCCTTTGCGAGCCATGCGGTCCAGCTGAGGAACAGCAGCTTTGAAAGCAGCAACGGCTTGTTCTTTATCGCCAGCTGCGATTGCTTTTCTCAGTGCTTTGATGCTGGTACGCATCGCTGAACGTTGGCTGGCATTGCGCTGACGGTGATCTTCCGCTTGACGCGCGCGTTTTTTTGCTTGTGCCGAGTTTGCCAAAGTGCTTCTCCTAAAAAATTCAGCTATCAGTAGTAGATGAACAGGCCATTATCCTGATTTTCATCTGCTTTGTAAATGGTATGATGTGAAAATTTTCAGACAGGGGTAACCATGCGCATCATTACCGTTAACGTCAATGGCATTCGGGCAGCGGCTCGTAAAGGTTTTTTTGGCTGGCTACTGAAGCAGAATGCCGATGTTGTCTGCATCCAGGAAACCAAGGCTCAGGTGCATCAACTCGAAGACGACGTTTTTACGCCGCAAGGATACCACTGTTACTACCATGATGCCGAAAAAAAGGGCTATAGCGGCGTAGCGCTGTATTGCCGTCATGAACCAGATGAAGTGATTAGCGGGATGGATAACGCCGAGTTTGATGCTGAAGGCCGTTATATCGAAGCCCGTTTCGGTAATTTAAGCGTGGTTTCCCTTTACCTGCCTTCAGGATCGTCAAAAGAAGAGCGTCAGGTAGCTAAATACCGTTGTATGGATTTCTTTGAGGGCAAGATGCAAGACATGAAAGCGTCTGGACGCGATTATGTGATCTGTGGTGACTGGAACATTGCGCACAAAAACGAAGACATCCGTAACTGGAAGGGCAATCAGAAAAACTCAGGCTTCTTGCCGGAAGAGCGTGCCTGGCTGGATAAACTGTTTGATGAAATGGGGTTTGTCGACGCCTTCCGCGAACTGCCGCAAGCTGAGCATGAATATACCTGGTGGTCGAACCGTGGTCAGGCCTGGGAGAATAATGTGGGATGGCGGATTGATTACCACATCCTGTCACCATCGATGAAAGGCAAGGTCAAAGCCACCGATATTTATCGGGATGAACGTTTTTCTGATCATGCACCGCTGACAGTCGATTACGATTACACGTTTCCCGCCGAGTAAGCTCAACTTATCCCAACGGAAGCCATTACGCAGCGAATAACGCCGTAGTTAAAACGTCCATCAAGTGTCTGATGCACGGTCTTTAGGCTTTGCGCTTCTTCACCGAGGCCTTCTAGGGTGACGATGATTTCCTGTAAATCGGCATCTTGCAGATTCAGCACGGTTTTAACATCCAATAGTCCTGCGCTGATGCCCTCAGCCAAATGGCTGTAGACCGTGCTGGGTTTGAGGTTTCTGTCAGTAGCGATTTGCTCCAGACTCAGGCCCTGTTCATGCAGCATCAGTGTTTGATTGACGGTATCACTTAAGCCATTATTGAGTAGTTCCGATAAGGGATGTTGCTGGATAACACTAAGGAAACGCTGGCCGTAGTGCGCCAACTTCTGTCCGCCGACACCGGAAATACGCTGCATGGCTTCCAGCGTATTGGGTCGAAGCTGACACATGTCCAGCAAGGTGGCATCGTGGAAAATGACGTAGGGCGGTACGCCGTTTTGCTTGGCGATATCGGCACGCAGCTGGCGTAAGGCTTCCCACAAAGCTTGATCCTGTGGCCGCACGACGGTTTGTTTCTTGGTTTTACTGCTGGTTTGCTTTTGTTGTTGTTTTCGCAACAGCAAGGTCTGTTTGCCTTGCAGCACCGGACGACACTTTTCGGTTAAACGCAGCGCGCCATAGCGGTTGATATCAATATCCAGAAATCCGGTGGCCACCAGTTGGCGGAAGATTCCGCGCCACTGGGCGGCATTGAGTTCCGTGCCAATACCGAAGGTGCTGATCTGATCGTGCTGATTGTTGCGAATGCGTTCATTCTCACTGCCCAGCAGGACATCAATCAGGTAATTAACGCCAAAGCGTTGCTCAGTGCGATAGACGCAGGACAAGGCCTTTTGCGCGACTTCGGTGGCATCAAAATGCTCGGGTGGATTGATGCAGTTATCACACCGCCCACATTTTTCCGGTGCCACTTCATCAAAATAGGCCAATAGGGCATGACGGCGGCAGGTGATAAGTTCACACAAGCCGAGCATCGCTTCCAGTTTGTGATGTTCGACCCGCTTAACCATATCGGGTGCGTCGGAATCTTGCATAAACTGGCGCAGGGTAATGACATCCTGCAGGCCATACGCCATCCAGGCATTGGCAGGTTGACCGTCACGCCCTGCACGACCAGTTTCCTGATAGTAGGCTTCGATATTCTTGGGAAGGTTTAAATGTGCGACAAAGCGCACATCGGGTTTATCGATACCCATACCGAAGGCAATCGTGGCAACAATAATCACGCCATCTTCGCGTAAAAAACGTTGCTGTGTATGGGCACGTAATTCTGCCGTTAAACCGGCATGGTAAGGCAAGGCCGTACGACCTTTTTCCTGTAGCCACTCGGCAATCGCCTCCACTTTTTTACGCGACAGACAGTAAACAATACCGGCGTCTTCAGCATGCTGGCTGCTGATAAAGTCCCACAACTGCTGCTTGGCCTGACTGGCTTCAGCGATAGCGTAATGAATGTTCTGCCGATCAAAGCTATTGAGGTAGATCTCGGCCTGATGCAGGTTCAACTGCTCGATGATTTCGTGACGGGTGCGTTTATCAGCGGTCGCAGTTAAGGCAATGCGCGGAATCGTTGGAAAGCGTTCATGCAGAATGCGCAGCTGTTGATATTCAGGACGGAAATCGTGGCCCCATTGCGAGACGCAATGCGCTTCATCAATGGCGAACAGCGAAATTTGCAGGCGCTCCAGCAAGTTCAGCATGCGTTGGTTGAGTAAGCGTTCGGGGGCGACATAGAGCAAATCGATCTGACCAAGTTCGAGTTGAGCCTGAACATCTTGGACTTCATCAGCTGACAGACTGGAGTTTAGAAAGGCGGCCTTAACGCCCAGCTGTTCCAGTGCCATCACTTGATCCTGCATCAATGCAATCAATGGCGATACCACGATCGCAGTACCTGATCGAACTAAGGCGGGAATCTGATAGCAAAGCGACTTACCGCCGCCAGTGGGCATCAGCACTAGCGCATCGCCACCGTTGATTACATGATCAACAATTGCGGCCTGGTTATGGCGGAATTGGTCGTAACCGAACACATTTTGCAGCACGTCCTGTGCGGTAGTGTGGAGAGTATCCATAGATAAGGCGGGCAAATTGGAAAGAGCCATTATGGCAAATTGCCTCTAGTCTTACATGGCAAGTGAACAATAAATTCGGTTTCTCAGGCTAACCTACACACTGTTGAGGATTAAAACGCATCGTTGAATGTAAAAGTCAGCTGAGGCGGCGCTTGGTTCTCTTCTGCAACTGGCACATCAAAACCACTCAAGCTCAAACCGACTAGTCGGACAGCTTTATGTCCAGCCTCACTCCGGCTCAATAAGACCGGAATCCATTCTTGCAAGTCAGTCATGCTAACACTGTGACCCATAGTCTGAGCACGAGTGACTTGCTGGAAGTCGGCATACTTGACTTTCACCGTTACTGTTCGAGCTTTTAGGCTCTGTTTGGCAAGACTTTCCAGCACAATCTCGGCAAGGTCGAGGAGTTTAGCCGTTAATTCCGTGACAGATAGGATATCTTCAGCAAAGGTGGTTTCTTTACCCAGTGACTTGCGAATACGAGTACTGCGTACAGGGCGCTCGTCTATGCCACGGGCAATATTGAAATAATACTGGCCGGATTTACCGAAGCGGTCATTAAGTTCATCCAGGGTTTTCTGGCGTAAATCGAGGCCGGTTTCTATGCCGAGCTTTTTCATCTTGGCTTCGGTGGCCGGGCCGATACCGTGAAATTTGCCGATCGGCAGTGTTTCAACAAATGCGGCTCCCTGTTCGGGGCGAATGACATAGAGGCCATTAGGCTTATCCATATCAGACGCAATCTTGGCGAGAAACTTGTTGTAAGACACCCCGGCCGAGGCAGTGAGCCGGGTTTCTTTCAGGATGTCGCGTTTTATCGACTTGGCAATCAGGGTCGCAGAGCCATTACATTCTGCCGTGTAGCTCACATCCAGATAGGCCTCATCCAGCGATAACGGTTCAACTTCGCTGGCATATCGCCAAAAAATGTCGCGAATTTGCTGCGAAACTTCACGATAGGCGTCAAAACGGGGCCGAACAAATATCGCTTGAGGGCACAGCCGATAAGCGCGAGAGCTGGGCATGGCCGAGTGTATGCCAAATTTTCGGGCTTCATAGCTGCACGCGGCAACTACACCACGACTGTCGGGTTGGCCCCCGACAATAAGCGGTTTGCCCTGATAATCGGGGTTATCGCGTTGTTCTACCGATGCAAAAAAGGCATCCATATCCACGTGAATGATTTTGCGTTGTCGGGGCATGGGCTCAGTAAAGGAGTTGTATTCTCGCTATTTTCTCACGAATAAAGTGAGTGTTGCATGCTTGGAGTGGATTGCCGCTGGCGTCAATGATACTTTAGCCCACTAAACCTTCGTTGAGAGATCGGCTTGATAGCGCAACTACATTCCTGGCAGGAAAGCATTAAGGCATTTTGTCACCCACGGGTGGTGACGATGCTGTTTCTGGGGATATCTGCCGGTCTGCCGTTATTGCTGATTTTTTCTTCCTTAAGCCTGTGGCTGCGCGAGGCCGGTGTTGAACGTGCCGCTGTAACCTACTTCAGCTGGGCCGCGCTGGGCTACTCCTTCAAATTTGTTTGGGCACCGTTGGTGGATGTGATTCCTCTGCCGCTGCTGGGGCGTTTACTCGGCAGGCGGCGCAGTTGGTTATTGCTGTCTCAACTCAGCATCGTACTGTCCATCATTCTTATGGCTCTGATTGATCCTGCCAGTCAGGGGCTGGTACTGATGGCTTTAGCAGCGGTTTTGCTGGGCTTTTCCTCAGCAACACAGGATGTGGTTATTGATGCTTATCGGATTGAGTCAGCTGCCGAAGAATTACAGGCATTGATGTCAGCGAGTTATATCGCGGGTTACCGTATCGGTATGCTCATTGCGGGCGCAGGCGCCTTATTCCTGGCCAGTTATTTCGGCACCAGTCCGGAGCATTATCAGGCCAGTGCCTGGCAGATAACGTATTTCATCATGGCAACCTGCATGCTGATTGGCATTGTCACGACCTTGAGCATTCGTGAGCCAGACGTTGCACCCGCCACCCGGCCGCAGAGTGCCAGTGATTATGCAGGCTTGTTTTTTACCTTTGTCGTAGCCGTCAGTGGCTTTATTGCCCTGTTTGCGGCAAGTAGTGATCTTGCCGAACAGCTTAAACAGGTGTTGGCAACGCAGCTCAATAACCAGCCATTGGCGGCAGTACTCGTAGAATTTCTGCGTTTATCTATCGCGGTTTGTGTGGCTCTGGTACTGGCGAAATTCTGCCTGCGCTTTGAGTGGGTGAATGCGGCTTTGCTCAAACGCAGTTACGTAGAGCCGGTACAGGATTTCTTCCGTCGCTATGGCTGGTCGCTGGCATGGCTGTTATTGGCTTTGGTCGGCTTGTATCGGATCTCCGATATCGTGCTGGGCGTTATTGCCAATGTGTTCTATCAGGATATGGGGTTTACCAAGCCGCAGATTGCAACGGTGGTCAAAACTTTTGGTTTGTTTATGACCATTTTGGGGGGCTTTCTGGGCGGTATTTTAGCGGTGCGTTATGGTGTGATGCGGATCCTGTTTCTTGGCGCGGTGCTATCGGCGGCGACCAATCTGCTGTTTATGCTGCTGGCGGGAATGGGCAATGAGCTGTGGATGCTCTATGTGGTGATTTCGGCCGATAACTTGTCGGCAGGGCTGGCCAGTGCAGCGTTTATCGCCTTTCTGTCGAGTTTGACCAATATTTCATTCACTGCGGTGCAGTACGCAATTTTCTCGTCGCTGATGACCCTGTTGCCGAAGATGCTGGGGGGCTATTCCGGTGGCATGGTCGAATCTTTGGGTTATCAATGGTTCTTTATGCTGACGGCATTGATTGGTTTACCGGTATTGCTGTTGATTGTGCTGGCTGCGAAACGCTTTAGGTTGGCGCAGTCATGAGTTTGCGGAATCTTGTTTTCCTGATTTTGATTGCGGTGTTTGTCTGGCAGTGCCGGGCGGCGGAGGTCGTTTCTTTAGGGCCGGGCATTAAAGTCACGGCGTCGCCGTTACAGACATCCATCAAGGCGACAGAGAAGTTCGAGCATGGCGATTATTTAATTACCCCACTGGCCGAGTTCACGTTAACTGCAAAAGTCCTGTCACGGGAAGATTATTTTCTGGATCGCGAAAGTGACTTGTCACCGACGGATTTAGCGTTGGGCTGGCAGCAAATGTCTGATGAAGCAGTGTTGGAACAGATCGAGATTCGTCAGTCCGGTCGCTGGTATCGTTGGAGTGTGCAAGATTTTCCAATCCCACGTCGTCAGATAGAAACGCAAAGTGCCAATATGCATATGGTGCCAGCTAATGAAGAGGTGGCTACAATGCTGGATATGGTGCAGCCAGGCCAGATCATCAGCCTAGAGGGACAACTTATCCTTGCCGAAGGCTATGATGGCTGGCGCTGGCAGAGCTCTTTGACCCGCGAAGATACCGGCGCTCGAGCCTGTGAACTGGTCTTTGTTACAGCGCTCAGTATTGTGTCACCTTAAGCGTATTGGGCCACCTTATAGCAGGGACGGTAGGCATGTTTATCCTGCCCCAGTTTCATCCGTTTTTCCTCCACAAAGGTATGCAGAATATGATCGATAGCCTGCATGATCTTTGGATCGCCATCGATAATGTAAGGCCCATGTTTGGCCACTTCTCGAATACCGAACGCTTTTACGTTACCGGCAACAATACCTGAAAAGGCGGAACGCAACTGACTTGCCAGTTCATGTTTTGGCAAAGAAGGGTCCAGTTTTAACGCCGCCATATTTTCGTGGGTCGGAATAAAAGGGAATTGCAAAGTTGGGTCGATATTCAGTTGCCAGTTAAAGTAAAACGCTTCACCACTGGCATAGCGGTCACTGTGAACCTTGTCGACCGCTTCACGGATGACATTGCCTACGTGATGAGGCTCACCGATGATGATCTGATACAGGCTTGCGATCTCATCACCGAGGCATTGGCGTAAGAAGTGATCCAAGGTCTCAAAATACTCGCGGCAGGATTCAGGGCCTGCAAATACCAGTGGAATACCTTGTTTATTTTCAGGGTGCAGCAGGATACTGAGCAGATAAACGATTTCTTCTACCGTGCCCACCCCGCCGGGGAACACGACGATGGCATGCCCCAGACGGACAAAGGCCTCCAGTCGTTTTTCGATATCCGGCATGATCACCAGTTCATTAACGATAGCGTTGGGCGATTCTGAAGCGATAATGCCCGGTTCACTGATGCCGATGTAACGACCATTCTTAATTTGCTGCTTGGCATGGCCGACAGCCGCACCTTTCATCGGCCCTTTCATTGCACCGATACCGCAGCCAGTGATGATATCAAGCCCTCTCAGGCCGAATTCATAGCCGACATGTTTAGCGTAATTGTATTCTTCACGCGGAATGGAATGTCCGCCCCAGCACACCACCAGATTTGGTGACACACCCGGCCGCACTACGCCGGCGTTACGCAGAATACGAAACACTTTATCGGTGATTTTTGCCGGGTCGTCGGCTTCTTCAGCGAGGATCTTGAAGTCGGTATAGACAATATCGCGCAGTACCGAGGACAGGTGTTCCTGAATACCACGGATAATCTTGCCATCGACAAACGACTGTGCAGGTGCATTAAGAATTTCTAGCATAATGCCGCGTGATTGCGGCTGCAGGCGAATATCGAAATCGGCAAAACTTTTGAAAATTTCTTCCGCGTCATCCTCTTCGCTATCCGTATTGAGAATGGCCAAAGCACAGTCGCGAAACAGACGGTGCAGATCGGCACGGGGATTACTGAGTTTGTAGATTTCTTCCTGAGATAACAGGTTCAGACTGCGAACCGGACGGATGGTAGTACGAGCAACCTTGTTCATGCATCTACCTTTGTTGTGAGCATAGTTTGATGCTCCCACTGTTGCCGTGACGAATCAATACCTAGCCAAAAAAATAACGTGATGTATTAGCTGACAAGGCTTTTACTCGCCAGTCTGATGCCGGGATCAGACGGATCTTTGCTGAGTACGAAGCCCAGTTCTTCGGCAAGACGCTGCATATTGATGTTGCTGGTAAGTATTTCGCCGTTCATCTGCATAAAGCCCTGCTGACGGGCGCTGGCAATGAGTGCTTTCATCAACCGCGAGCCGATGCCGCGATGCTGCCAGTCATCGGCAACGACCAAAGCAAATTCGCAGCTTTTGCCGTCCGGGTTCATGATGTAGCGGGCGACGCCAACCTCGATTTCATCATCATCAATCTCCGTGACCGCGATAAGTGCGAGTTCACGACTGTAATCCAATTGAGTAAAGCGAATCAGCATGTCCTGAGTAAGTTCATTCAGGCGCTGCATAAAACGGAAATAGCGTGATTGTGCCGACAGCTTGCGGAAGAAGTCCTGCTCGATCAAGGCATCTTCAGGGCGAATCGGCCGTATTGTGATATTACTGCCATCCGGCAGTTGAGCGAGGGTGATCAAGTGATTGGGGTAAGGGTGTATGGCGAGATGATCATAGTGGTTAATGCCAGCAGGCTGATGACCGACTTCAATTCGCGCATCCAGCGCCATTACGCCTTTTTCGTCAGCAATCAGTGGATTGATATCCAGCGATAGCAGCTCCGGTAATTCACAGACCATTTCCGAAACGCGTAACAAGACTTGTATCAGTGCCTGCCGGTTGATGGGCGGTAAATTGCGAAACTCACCGAGCAGGCCAGAGATTTTGGTTTCCGATATCAAACGTTCGGCCAGGAAGTGATTCAGTGGTGGCAACGCAATGGCGCGGTCCTGCAATACCTCGACCTTGATACCACCGGCACCAAAAACAATCGCTGTACCGAATACCGGATCACGATTGGCACCCACCAGTAATTCGCGACCGGAAGGGGTGATGTACATCGGTTCTACCGTGACATGGGTCGCATAGGGATTGCCCTGATTCACATGTACCTGTTCCAGCAGTTCGTTATAGACCGTGCGAACTGCCGGTGCATTGTTTATATTCAATCGCACGCCGCCGACTTCAGTTTTATGGATAATCGACGGCGAGCTGATTTTCATCACCACCGGATAACCCAGTGACTCTGCTGCAACTAAGGCTGAATTGGCACTATCACACTGGATACTGAAGCTGACCGGGATGTTGAAGGCTTTGAGCAACGCC
Organism: Methylophaga sp.; assembly: GCA_030148085.1. Lineage (GTDB taxonomy): Bacteria > Pseudomonadota > Gammaproteobacteria > Nitrosococcales > Methylophagaceae > Methylophaga. The sequence continues at coordinate 12,074 of JASBUF010000052.1, forward strand.
CGCGACTCGGTGGTGCTCAGCGAATGACGGCCCTCCGACAGGACGCTTTCAATGATCAGCCTTGCGCCTTCGACATCAGGCGCACTGTGGGTGGCGAGCGGTCCGGGTACCTGCATCAGCAGTTGTTGATTATCATGAAACCGGGCGAGGCCGGAAAAGGCTTCAACGGATGACTCCGGATTGGTAAAACTAGGTAGATGATGACTTGCAAACAGCTTGTGTGCATTGGCGATTAAGTCCTGCCCCATCCAGCAGGCCAGTACGGGTTTCTTCTGCCCCTTTTGAGCATCGATAACGGCCTGTGCGCAGGCGTCCGGGTCTGTCATTGCCTGAGGCGATAGCATCACCAGCACACCGTCGACATTGTCATCTGCAAGACAGGCTGTGACGGCGTGTTGATAGCGCTCTGGCGGAGCATCCCCGAGAATATCAACCGGGTTGCGTTGTGACCATTGGGGAGGCAGCGACTTATTCAAAGTGGCAAGCGTATCCGCGGATAACTGTGCCAGCTCAATGTTAAGATCAACGGCGCGATCGGTCGCCATCACACCGAGGCCGCCACCATTAGTCACAATGGCGAGTCGTCGTCCACTTGTCCGACTTTGTGTAGCCAGAATTTCTGCCGCGGCAAAGAGTTGTTGAATCGTGTTAGCCCTGACCACACCGGCCCGTTTCAACGCTGCGTTGAAGACATCATCGCCACCAATCATCGCCCCGGTATGGGTAATTGCTGCCTCGGAAGCAGCTTGATGCCGACCAGCCTTAATCACCACAACCGGTTTCATTCTTGATGCGATGCGTAAACCGCTCATAAAGCTTCGCGCATCACGTATGCCCTCAACATAAAGCAGAATACTTTGCGTTTTCGGATCCTGTGCGAGGAAGTCGAGCAGATCGCCAAAATCAATGTCAGCGGCGTTACCCAATGAAACGATGGTCGAGAAACCGACATTATTGGCACAGGCCCAATCCAGAATGGCTGTACACAATGCGCCAGACTGTGAAATGAGGGCTAGTTGACCCGGCAGCGCGGTATTTTTGCTGAAGGTAGCATTCATGCCGATAGAGGGGCGGATAAGACCCAGACAGTTCGGCCCTAGTAGCTGCATCTGATAACGCTCAGCGACCGCTACCAGAGTTTTTTCCAGCCCACTGCCTTGCCCCTGACCTTCACTGAAGCCTGCAGTGATAATGATGGCCGCACTGACACCATGTTCGCCGCACTGATGGATGATATCGGGTACGGTCGCTGCTGGCGTGGCAATCACAGCCAGATCAATCGCTCTCGGGGTATCCGCTATGCGGGCGAAGCAGGGCTGGCTCAGTACTTTTTTGTGTTTGGGATTGATGGCGTAGACGGGACCGCTGAAGTCACCGTTCAGCAAGTTTTCGAATACGCGTCTACCGACAGAGTTTTTTTCTTCGCTGGCACCGAAAACAGCAATCCCGCGTGGAGAAAACAGACGATCCAGATAATGCGTATTCATGAGTCCTTCCTGCTAAGCTATCGGCTTATAACTGTTTCCGGCATGACTGGCATCGATGACTTTAGCACTAATTTCGCATCCCGACTGCGCGCTTCATCAGACCGTATCGTATCACCCGGACACAGCTGAGCGACTGTCCGCAATTCAGGATCAACTGCTCGCCAGTGGACTGGAAATGATATTACATCACTACCAGGCACCCTTGGTCACACGGGAACAGCTTGAGCGGGTTCACAGTGCCGATTATCTCGATGATATTTTTCACAAACTCGATACCCAAGATCAGGTCTGGCTAGACGCTGACACCATGATGATGCCCGGTACCTTAACGGCAGCCCAACGTGCCGCTGGTGCGGTGATTGAGGCCGTAGATCTGGTCATGCAGGATCGCCATCAGGTCGTTTTTTGTGCGGTCAGGCCTCCTGGTCATCATGCGGAACGGGATCGTGCGATGGGGTTTTGTCTATTCAATAATGTCGCGGTCGGTGCTGCCCATGCGTTAGCGAAGATGGGGGGGCGCAAGCTGGCCATTATCGATTTTGATGCCCATTTCGGTAATGGTACCGAGCAAATATTTCGTGACAACGACGATGTGCTTATCTGTTCCTGCTTCCAGCATCCGTATTATCCCGATTGCGGAGAGCCGAGTTATGAAGGACACATCATCAATGTGCCGCTAGCTGCGGGTGCTGGCGGTGCTGAACTGAGGGCTGGGGTGCAGCAACACTGGTTGCCGACACTGACTCGCTTCCAGCCTGAGCTGATTCTGATTTCGGCCGGTTTTGACGGTCATCGTGAAGACGATATGTCAGAACTCAATCTGGTTGAGGATGACTATGCCTGGTTGAGTGAGCAGATAAAGGCAGTGGCCGACCAATATGCCGGTGGGCGGATTGTATCGGTGCTGGAGGGCGGCTATGCCTTGTCATCGTTGGGCCGCAGCGTGGTAGCTCATTTGAAAGCGCTGCTTGGTTGATCGCCATAAAAAAAGCCCCGAAATCGGGGCTTTTTTAATTTGTCAGATACGACCTAAAACGGAATGTCGTCATCGTAGTAATCGCTGTCACCGCCGCCGTAATCCGGACCGGCTGAACTGGACGCCGGTTGCGGTGCATTGTAGCCGCCAGACTGTTGCTGTGGACGCTGGTCGAAGGAGGTATCACCACCGCCGCCACTTGCACCACCACGGCTGTCGAGCATGGTCATGTTTTCACCGACGATCTCTGTGGTGTACTGATCCTGGCCTTGCTGGTTTTGCCATTTACGGGTCTGGATACGACCTTCGATATACACCTGTGAACCTTTGTGCAGGTACTGCTGTGCAATTTCGCCAAGACGGTTACGCAATACGACGCGGTGCCATTCAGTGCGCTCCTGGCGTTCACCGGTTTGACGGTCTTTCCAGCTTTCGCTGGTGGCGATGCGCAGATTGCAGATCGAGCCACCGCTAGGGAAGGCGCGGCTTTCAGGTTCAGCACCCAGTCGCCCGACGAGAATGACCTTGTTTACTGACATGGCAAAATCCTTGGTTAAAAATGAATTGGCTTATTCTACGACGCTAATTCTGAAACGCAAACGCTTCCAGATCGGACAGGTTGGTTTCGTCCGGTGAGAACTTCACATAGGCCACCCGCTCTTCGGGAACGACGATGGTTTCCTTTACGCCCTTGACCGCGTTGAGCTGGCTGACGAAGCCGTCAATATCGGCCAGCGCAGCTGAAGTCATATGAATGATGCGATTGCTGTAATGCTTGGGTGCTTGCATGGGAAACACCAGGGCTAACCAGATCAGAATCAACACGCTGCTGCCGAGGAAAATGCCCTGCAGACCGAACTGAGTATAGAGAACACCACCGAGCGCACCGCCGATAAACGCACCAATAAACTGCGCAGTGGAATAAATGCCCATCGCTGTGCCCTTGTTTTCTAACGGACTGAGTTTGGACATCATCGATGGCAGGCTGGCTTCGAGAATATTAAAGGCGGTAAAGAACAGCCACAGGCAGAGCAGAATCGCGCCGAGTGAGCCCGGCAATAAGGCCCAGCCCAGTTCTGCCAGACCTAGCACGGCAATCGCGCCAAGGAAAATCGGCTTCATCTTGCGCTTTTTCTCGGCAATGATGATAAACGGCACCATCGTAATAAAGGCTAGGAGCAGTACCGGCAAATACGCCAGTGCATGCTGGCTTTTGGCAAGGCCTGCCACATTCTGCAGCGCCAGGGGCAAGGCAAAGAAGCTGGTGGTCAACAGCAGGTGCAGCACCATAATGCTCAATACCAGCCGCATAATTTGCGGATTGCCCAATACCTTAGTGAATTGACGAGGTACCGGTTCAATATCACGGTGACTGACCAAGCGATGTGGTGAGGGTACCCAGAAGTGCAAAACTGCAAGGCCTAACAAAGCCATTAATGCCGTAGCCCAGAAAATACCAGACAGGCCAATCCAGTGTTCCAGCGCTGCACCGGTCGCCAGTGCAATAGAAAACGACATACCGATGCTGATGCCGATACTGGCCATGGCTTTGGTGCGTTGTTCGTCACGGGTCAGATCGGCGGTTAAAGCCATCACTGCTGCTGCAATGGCGCCACTGCCCTGCACCAGACGACCGACAATCACCATTTCGATGCTTTCTGCCAGTGCGGCAATGACGCTGCCGGTGGCGAACAGGATGAGTCCGATAGTGATGATACGTTTGCGACCAAAACGGTCGGAGAGCATGCCGAAGGGAATTTGTAATAAGGCTTGGGTCAGGCCGTATGCGCCAATTGCCAGACCGATCAACATTGGCGTGCTGCCGCTGTACTGCTGCGCCGAAATTGAAAACACCGGCAAGATCATGAATAAGCCCAGCATTCTCAAGGCAAAGATGAGGGAGAGACCGGAAATACTGCGTTTTTCCAAAGCAGTCATTGCGGTCGAAGCAGTTTGTTTTTGCGTCATGATAGTTGGACAGAGTATATTGATCCGTTTGATTTTACTACGGAATCCTGATGAAAAATATAAGCGTTCCCGGGATGAAAAGCATCAGCATTCGTGGGGCTCGTACCCACAATCTGAAGAACATCGATCTGGACCTGCCCAGAGATGCGCTGATAGTGATTACCGGCCTTTCAGGCTCAGGGAAGTCGTCGCTGGCATTCGACACATTATACGCAGAAGGGCAACGGCGTTATGTGGAATCCCTGTCCGCTTATGCGCGTCAGTTCCTGTCGATGATGGAAAAACCGGACGTCGATCATATTGAAGGTTTGTCTCCAGCGATCTCTATTGAGCAAAAGTCGACCTCGCATAACCCGCGTTCAACCGTGGGTACGATCACCGAAATCTATGATTACCTGCGTCTGCTGTTTGCCCGGGCTGGTGAGCCGCGCTGTCCGACCCATCAAAAACCACTGGCAGCACAGACCGTCAGTCAGATGGTGGATGCGGTGTTGGAAATGCCGGAAGGCAAACGTCTGATGCTGCTGGCGCCGGTGATTCAGGACCGTAAGGGCGAGCACCGTGATGTACTGGAAGAGTTACGCTTACAGGGGTTTGTCCGTGCCCGTGTCAACGGTAAAGTCGTTGAGCTGGATAACCCACCGGAACTGGAGCTTCGCAAAAAACACACGATCGAAGCTGTTGTCGATCGCTTTAAAGTTCGTGATGACCTGCAACAACGTCTGGCTGAATCCTTTGAAACCGCGCTCAATATGGCAGATGGTGTCGCCAAAGTCGTGTCGATGGATGATGAGTCCGATGAAACGCTATTCTCAGCGTTATTTGCCTGTCCGGACTGTGGCCATTCCATTTCTGAACTCGAACCCCGCATGTTTTCGTTTAACAACCCGGCTGGTGCCTGTGGTTCCTGTGACGGTCTGGGGGTGAAGCAATTTGTTGATCCAGCACGTGTGGTCGCGCACCCGGAAATGAGTCTTGCTGCGGGCGCGATTCGTGGCTGGGATCGCCGCAATGCCTACTACTATCAAATGATGCAGTCGCTGGCCAAGCACTGTACTTTTGATCTTGATACGCCCTTTGATGAGTTGTCGGAAGAGGTGCGTGAGATTGTACTTTACGGTAGCGGCACCACCGCTATCGAATTCACCTACATGGGTGACAGAGGTAAAAAAGTCACACGCACGCACCCGTTTGAGGGTGTCATTCCCAATATGCAGCGTCGCTATCATGAGACTGAGTCGAACAGTGTGCGCGAAGAGTTATCACGCTTCCACTCTGTACGTGCCTGCCCAGATTGTCAGGGCACCCGTCTGACTCAAGCCTCACGTCATGTTTATATCAATCAGACGACCTTGCCGGAAGTCACTACGATGCCTATCGGTGAAGTGAGCGCTTTCTTCGCAGAGTTGACGCTGCCTGGCAAGCGCGGCGAAATTGCATCGAAAATTATTACCGAAATTGCCGCTCGTTTGAGCTTCCTTGTGAATGTCGGTCTGGATTACCTCAATCTGGCACGTAGCGCGGATACCCTGTCCGGCGGTGAAGCACAGCGAATTCGTCTGGCCAGTCAGATCGGTGCGGGTCTGGTCGGGGTCATGTATATCCTCGATGAGCCATCGATAGGTCTGCATCAGCGAGACAATGATCGCCTGCTGGCAACGCTGACCCGACTACGTGATTTGGGTAATACGGTGATTGTAGTTGAGCATGATGAAGATGCGATCCGCATGGCCGACTACGTACTCGATATTGGACCAGGTGCCGGTGTGCATGGTGGTGATATTGTCGCCCAGGGAACGCCTGAAGAAGTGATGCAGAGTGAACAGTCACTCACCGGTCAATACCTGTCAGGACGACGTAAGATTGAAGTGCCTGAAAAACGTGAGAAACGCCATGCCGGCAAGGTTATCGGCCTGCGCGGTGCCTGTGGCAATAATCTGCAGAACGTCGATATCGACATTCCGGTCGGATTGATGACCTGCGTGACAGGTGTATCAGGCTCGGGTAAATCGACGCTGATCAATGAAACCCTGCTTAAACTGACGGCAAAAACCTTGAATGGTGCTTCCGATGAGCCTGCACCGCACCAGGAGATCCTCGGTCTTGAGCAGCTGGATAAAGTGGTCGCTATCAATCAAAGTCCGATTGGCCGTACGCCGCGTTCTAATCCTGCCACCTATACCGGCCTGTTTACACCGATTCGAGAACTGTTTGCCGGCACGCCTGAAGCACGCTCACGTGGCTACGGACCGGGGCGATTCAGTTTTAACGTGAAAGGCGGACGCTGTGAAGCCTGTCAGGGCGATGGTCTGATCAAAGTCGAAATGCATTTCCTACCTGATATCTACGTGCCTTGTGATGTGTGTAAAGGTGCGCGCTATAACCGAGAGACCTTGGATATCCGTTACAAAGGCAAAACCATTACCGATGTGCTGGATATGACCATCGAAGATGCCTGTGTGTTTTTCGAGAACATTCCGGTTGTTGCCAAAAAGCTGCAAACGCTGATGGATGTCGGCCTGAGCTATATCAAGCTGGGGCAGAATGCGACCACTTTATCGGGTGGTGAAGCACAGCGGGTTAAGCTGGCCAAGGAATTGTCCAAGCGGGATACTGGCAAAACCCTGTATGTATTGGATGAGCCAACCACTGGTCTGCATTTCTTTGATATTGAGCAGTTATTGAAAGTACTGCACAGCCTGCGCGATCGCGGTAACACCATTGTGGTGATTGAGCATAACCTGGATGTGATCAAGACAGCTGACTGGATCATCGATATGGGGCCAGAAGGTGGCTCTGGTGGTGGCGAAGTGGTGGCTGTCGGTACTCCGGAAGAAGTGGCGGAGCATGCGACCTCCTATACCGGTAAATACCTGAAACCATTGCTGACACGATGAGTCTGGAACAAGAAATCAAAATGCTGGTGGTCCAGTCCGAAGAACTGGATCTGATGTCGCTGCCGCTTATCCAGCAGCATTTGCAGGCTCCGGTCAGCCACATCCATTTGCTCAGTACTTACTTTGATACTCTGGATAAGGCCTTGATGAAGTTTGGCGTCGGCTTACGCCTGCGTCAGATCGGCGAGCAGTGGCTGCAGACGGTTAAATGCAGCGGTGAAGCTGAAAATGGTCTGCACCAACGCAAGGAATGGGAACATGAATTAAGCGGCCCTGAGTTTGATGTACCGCGTCTGGCTGAGACGGCGTTGGCACCGCTACTGGCTCAGCCGGAAGTCTGGCAGGCGATTGAACCCGTCTTCACAACAGATTTTGAACGCTGTGTGTTGCCTATTGAACTGGAGGACGGTACCAGCGTAGAAATGGCCTATGATCGTGGTGAGGTACGGGCAGGAATGCGACGGGCTCACATTCATGAAATTGAGCTGGAATTAAAGCAGGGAGCCATCGAAAAAGTGCAGGAATTTGCCGAGCAGCTGAAGGCCGCGCTACCGCTGGAATACAGTGATATCAGTAAAGCGGGACAAGGTTATGCTCTCTCTCAAGGTGTTGATAAATAACAACTATTGTTGTTTTAACACCAACAGACAAATCTCAATTTCTTTGTTATAGTCAAATTATTACTTCTCTCGACTCAACTTCACACCGCGTTCTCTGGAAGCGAGGTGTGTTGCTTGTCTGACCCAAGCCAGAAGGAGTATCGACTATGAAGAAAAAATGGATCGTCGTTGCCGAAAGTAGCCGCGCCAAAATCTACTCGGTAGAAAGCCGAACCAGCCCGCTCAAAGAAATTGATGACATCGTCAATATGTCCAGCCTGAATGATCTTGCCGATAATGGACGGGATCTGGAGGGGAACGGACAAGGTGGCCGCCATGCTTTGGAGCCCCGGATTGAGCCGAAAAAACTGGAGACCGCGCACTTTGCTCATGATGTCAGCGAGCGTCTGGAAACGGCACGCCGCGTCGGTGATTACAACGATCTGGTCATCATTTCCTCGCCCGGTTTCCTGGGTATGCTAAAGCAGAATCTGGGCACGGTGACACAAAAACACATCAGCCAGACCATTAATAAAAACCTGATCCATAAAAGCGAAGCAGAAATCCGCGATTATGTGTTTCACTAAATGAGGAGAGGCCGACGGTGATGACCGTCGGCCTTTTTTATCGGGTCGACAGGCCGTGGCCTGTTTCAAACTTCCAGGTACGGATAATCGTCAACATATCGTTATCGCGCAGCACATCCTCAGGGATCGCCGCATAGGGCGCTCCAAGTCTGACGATACGAACGGCAGCTTCATCAAGCACTGTGTGACCTGATGAGCGTGAAATGACGATACCGCCAGCGGGCACACTGCCATCGGGATTTATATCCACTGATAACATCAGGCTGCCATTTAACCCTCTTTGTCTCGCTTCCTGTGGGTAATTCATATTACCGATACGTTCGACTTTCATTTCCCAGGCCTTCATATACGCGGCGGCGGCAAATTCTTTGGTGGCGGCAGAAATACGGCGTTTCTTGGGACGTTCGCTCAGAGCCTTAGTGGTGCGATCCAGCGTCTGTTGCAGGTCATTACGTGCCTGTAACATCAGATCTCGTGCCGAAGGACGTGGCGGTGGAGCGTCAACGACTTCAGTTTCAGGTTCAACTGCAGTGTCCGGCGTTTCTGTAGTCTGAACCTGACGTTCAGCCTCTTTCTGAGTTAATGTTTTCACCGTTTTTTCTGGCTGCGTTTCTGCTGGCTTAGGCGGAACGGGTTTCGGTTCAGGTTTCGGTGGTGCAGGAGCTATCGGTTCCGGCGCCGGCGGCTTTGGCGTCGGTTCATCAATAGGTAATGGTTCGGGTTCAATTTCCGCTGCCGCGACAACGGGAAGCGGTTCTGATGTCGGGTTTTCTTCTACTAACGGGACGGGGGCATCGGGCGTCGGTTCAGGGCTGGGCGTATCCAGTTCTCCGCCGCCTTCATTGTTTGCCTGAGCGAGAAAATCCGCCTTGTCAGGTTTGACGTTGTCTTTCTGCTTGACCAGAGTGATTTCGAGGTTGTTCGCCGGCGCATTGGTCGGTTGGGAAAACACATCAAAACTGACCCCCAATACGATGATCAGGTGAACGATGATCGAAATCAGCAGGGTAAAAATAAATCTGTCAGCAGAGGTGGTTTTAGCCATACTGGGGACTAAGGTTGGGTTACCTGACGAATAACAGGCTCAATGGCCGGGTTACTGAATCTGACTTGTTCAGTCATGGCCGGTGTCATTTCAATCTGACCATCGGCTCGCATCAGCATAACATGATCAATACCCAGTGAAGCGGCAATTTCAGGCCAGTTATCACCGGCGACAACCAGTGCGGTCGCGGCCGCATCGGCCAGTGCAGCCTGGCGGTGGATTACCGTCACCGAGATATTGTCACGGGCCGGATAACCCGTGCGGGGGTCCAGAATATGGGGATAGCGCTGGCCTTCGTAGCTGAAGTAACGCTCATAATCTCCCGAGGTGAAGACGCTTTCATCGTTATTGATGTCGACCGATGCCAACATTTTTCCTTCCTGCCGTGGGTGGCGGATGCCAATACGCCAGGGGCGATCACCATGACTACCAATCGCACGCAAATCACCACCTATGTTAATGATGGCATTTTCGATGCCTTGTTGTTTCAGCGCCTCTATCGCGGTATCGACAGCGGTGCCTTTGGCAAAACCACCAAAACCGAGTTTCACCATCGGGTTATCGCTGCGCAGCACATTATTCTCAATATGAATAGCATCCATACTCGGTGCGGCAGCCAACCAGTTATTAATGTCTTCCTGTGCTGGGGGCGGTCGTGATTCAAACCAGTTGTCCTGATGATAACCCCACAGCTCGAACAGCTTGCCAGCCGCCGGATTAAACAGATGCTGGCTGGCCTTGGCATAACGTGCGGCTTCATCAATAACAGCGGCGACATCAGGCTGGATTGTGATTTCTTCACCCTTGGCAATCGCCTCATTAATGCGAGTCAGCGTACTTGGCTGCCAGGCATGCCAGTTGTCATTCACGTTACTAAATGACTCTTCCAAGACCGAGACAGTCTTTTCGGCGGTGGCAGCATCGACGCCATAGAGGCTGACATCAATTTCGGTGCCGAAGGCATAGAACTTGGCCTGGCGGGCACGATCATCGTTGCCACAGCCGCTTAACAGGAGGGTGATGAGAATGAGGAAGGGGAACAGTTTCATGGCAGTCGTTTTTCTATAGCATCCATCAGTTGTGCGGCAATATTGAGTCCGAATTCGCGATCAAGTTCACGGATACAGGTCGGGCTGGTGACATTGATTTCGGTCAGGTAATCACCAATCACATCTAAACCAACAAAGATTAACCCTTTTTCACGTAATTTGGCGCCAACTTGTTCGCATATCCAGCGATCGCGATCAGTTAAAGCTCGCCCTTCAGCACGACCACCGGCAGCGAGGTTGCCACGGGTTTCACCGGCAGCCGGAATACGTGCTAGGGCATAAGGCACAGGTTCACCATCAATCAGCAGAATGCGTTTGTCTCCATCTGAAATCGCTGGCAGGAACTGTTGGGCCATGACGGATTTTTTGCCGTGCTCGGTTAAGGTTTCGACGATCACAGAGAAATTCGGGTCGCCCTGATTCACACGAAAGATAGACGCGCCGCCCATGCCATCCAATGGTTTGAGAATGATATCGCCATGCGCTTGCTGAAATTCTCGAATCAGATGTTTGTGTCGGGTGACCAACGTTGGTGGGCAGCACTGTGGGAACCAGGCGGTGAACAGTTTTTCATTGGCATCGCGAAGACTCTGTGGATCGTTGACGATGAGTACACCTGCGGCCTGGGCCTGCTCCAGCAGGTAGGTGCTGTAGACATATTCCATATCAAACGGCGGATCCTTTCGCATCAGGATCACATCGACATCGGTAATCGGGCGAGTCTGCATGTCACCGAGTTCATACCAGTTCTGCGGATCATCTTTTACTGATAATGGGCGCATTTCGGCAAAGACTTTGCCTTCACGCAGAAACAGATCCTGCTGTTCCATGTAGAGAATGTTCCAGCCTTTGGCCTGAGCAGCCAGCAGCATCGCAAAGCTGCTGTCTTTCTTGATATTAATCCGGGAAACCGGGTCCATCACGATGCCGACGGTGCGTTGCATGATCTCACTCTAAATGAAGTTGATAGCTGCCGGCATTGTACCTGAATCGTTATAGTGCCGCCGTCTTTGTCATTTCTAAGGTGAGTGATGGCAACGAGCTGACACTCCTAATTCAATGATGTGTCTCTACAAGCGGTGTTGGGATTCGCTATAATCGCAGGGGTTTTGACTTTGACTATTGATAACAAGCTAATGACTAACAACGCGGTGATGAAGGCGGAGACGCCGAAAACCTTTCAGGAACTGATCCTGAGACTGCAACAGTACTGGGCTGAGCAAGGTTGCGTGCTACTGCAACCCTACGATATGGAAGTAGGCGCGGGCACCTTCCACCCGGCCACTTTCCTGCGCGCAATCGGTCCTGAGCCGTGGAGTGCGGCCTATGTGCAACCGTCGCGTCGTCCGACCGATGGTCGTTATGGCGAGAACCCAAACCGTCTGCAGCACTACTACCAGTTCCAAGTGGTATTGAAACCGTCACCAATCAATATTCAGGAACTGTATCTCGGTTCGCTGGAAATGCTGGGCATTGATACCTCCGTGCACGATATCCGTTTCGTTGAAGATAACTGGGAATCACCGACTTTGGGTGCATGGGGCTTGGGTTGGGAAGTCTGGCTCAACGGTATGGAAGTCACACAGTTCACCTACTTCCAACAAGTTGGTGGTCTGGAATGCCGTCCGGTTACGGGTGAGATCACCTATGGTCTGGAACGTATCGCGATGTATCTGCAGGGCGTTAGTAGCGTCTATGATCTGGTCTGGGCCGACGGTCCGATGGGCACCGTGACCTATGGCGATGTGTTCCACCAGAATGAGGTGGAAATGTCAGCCTATAACTTCGAGCAGGCCGATGTGGAAAGCTTGTTCCAGTTTTTTGATACCTATGAGCGCGAGAGTCAACGAATGATCGAAGCGGGCCTGCCTTTGCCAGCGTACGAATTGGTACTGAAAGCCTCCCATACCTTTAATATGCTGGATGCGCGCAAAGCGATTTCAGTGACTGAGCGACAACGCTTTATTCTCCGCGTCAGAACGCTGGCCCGTGCCGTGGCGCAAGCCTATTACGATCGTCGAGAAGCCTTAGGGTTCCCGATGGTGCAGGCAGAAAAGGCGGAGGCGCAGGCATGAAAGAGTTTGAAGATGTTCTGATTGAACTCGGCACCGAAGAGCTACCACCGAAAGCACTGGCTAAGCTGAGTCAGGCTTTCCATCAGGGTGTGGAAGAAGGTCTGAACAAAGCCGAATTGAGTTTTGGGGAGATTCGCCCCTACGCGACACCACGTCGTCTGGCTCTGGTTATCAGCAAAATGCAGACTAAACAGCCCGATCGTACTGTTGAGCGCCGTGGCCCGGCGGTAACTGCCGCCTTTGATGAAGATGGTAACCCGACCAAAGCCCTGCAGGGCTTTGCCAGTTCCTGTGGTGTTGGGGTTGATGATCTCGAAACCATGAAGACCGACAAAGGGGCCTGGCTGGTGTTCAAACAAGAACAGGCCGGTGCCGAAGCATCTGCATTGTTGCCTGAAATCATTGAGCAGTCGTTGAATCAGTTGCCGATTCCAAAACGCATGCGCTGGGGCGATCTGCCGGGTGAGTTTGTGCGTCCGGTTCACTGGCTTGTTGTACTGCAAGGTAGTAGAGTCGTGCCGATGGAAATTCTTGGCGTTAAGTCCGATCAATTCTCTCGCGGTCATCGCTTCCATCATCCAGAGGCGGTTCGTATCAGTTCACCGATGACCTATGCACCGCAAATGGAAACTGAAGGCCATGTGCTGGTGGATTTCCAGGCGCGTAAAGAAGCCATCGAAGGTCAGGTTATTGAACTGGCCGCAAAGCTCAATGGTGAAGCGATTATCAACCCGGATTTGCTGGATGAAGTGACGGGTCTGGTCGAATGGCCTGTCGCCCTGGCGGGTAATTTTGATCAGCGTTTTCTGGAGCTACCTGCCGAAGCATTGATTTCGTCGATGGAAGGTCACCAGAAATACTTTGCCGTGCAATCTGCTGATGGCAAACTGCTGCCACACTTCATTACGGTGAGTAATATCGCCAGTCAGGATCCGACTCAGGTGATCGCCGGTAATGAGCGTGTGATTCTGCCACGACTCAGCGATGCGGCTTTCTTCTGGGATACTGACCGCAAGCAGCCTTTAGCGGCACGTCAGGAGCAGCTGAAAACCATTGTGTTCCAGAATAAGCTGGGTACGGTCTATGACAAATCTGCCCGTGTGGCGACACTGGCGGCCGAGATTGCAGCACAGGTCGGCGGTGACGCGGCTCTGGCTGAACGTGCGGCCAAACTAGCGAAATGTGATCTGGTCACCGAAATGGTCGGTGAATTCCCTGAACTGCAGGGTATTATGGGCCGCTACTATGCCCGATTGGATGGCGAAGATAATGAAGTCGCTGAAGCCCTGGATGAGCAATACCTGCCACGCTTTGCTGGTGACAGCCTGCCATCAACCATCAGTGGTCAAGCCGTCAGTCTGGCGGAAAAGCTGGATACGCTGACAGGCCTGTTTGGTATTGGTCAGCCACCGTCAGGGGTGAAAGATCCGTTTGCGCTGCGTCGTGCGGCGTTGGGTGTGTTACGGATTATCATCGAAAAAGAATTGGATTTGGATCTGGCTGCTCTGCTGCAATCAGCCGCTAATTCGTTTGGTGACACACTGAGTGAGAAAGCCGTAACCGAGCAGGTCATGTCTTATTTCTACGATCGCCTTCGCGGTTACGCCTTGGAACAGGGCTTTAAGGCCGATGAGTTTGAAGCGGTGCTGGCGGTGAAGCCAAGTAAACCTCTGGACTTTATCCAGCGCCTGAAAGCGGTTGCTGCATTTAGACAGCTGGAGCAGGCGGAATCACTGGCGGCGGGTAATAAACGTATCGGCAATATTCTGCGTAAGAATGATGCTGAGGCAGATGATTTACAGGTTAATGACACTCTGCTTGAAGAAGCGGCCGAAAAAGCCTTGGCAGAAAAAGTCAGTCAGGCGCGCTCGGATTTGGCGCCATTGACGGCGAATGCCGATTACACCGGCGTATTGAATTATCTGGCCGGTATGCGTGAAACCATCGATAGCTTCTTTGACGATGTTATGGTGATGGCGGATGATGAAGCGGTTAGACTTAACCGTCTGGCTTTATTGAATCAGACCCGCGCCTTGTTCCTCGGCGTGGCCGATATCTCCTGCCTGCAGGAGTAACAGGAGCCTGTTATGTCGCTGATAATTCTGGACCGCGATGGTGTTATTAATCACGACTCGGATGAGTTTATTAAAAACCCGGCCGAGTGGGAGCCCATTGAAGGCAGTCTGGAAGCGATTGCGCGACTGAATTATGCCGGTTACCGGGTGGTGGTCATTACCAACCAGTCCGGCATTGCCCGCGGCCTGCTGGATGTAGAAACCTTAAACCGCATCCACAGTAAGATGCGTCGCATGCTGGCCCAGGTAGGCGGTCGTATTGAGGCCATTATGTACTGCCCGCATGGCCCGGAAGATGGCTGCACCTGCCGTAAACCGCACAATGGTTCATTTACCGATCTGGCCCATCGTCTGCGGGTTAACTTGGATACTGTGCCAGCTGTTGGCGATTCCATGCGCGACATGCAGGCAGCCATTGCGTCAAAAGCACGACCCATTCTGGTCAGGACTGGCAAGGGCGAACGCACTCTGGCGGAGGGGCTGCCGGAGGGCATTGAGGTCTACGATGATTTGGCTGCGGTAGCCACAGCTTTACTGGAGCCACAGATTCAATGATCTACATCCGCTCCACGCTATTCTTTATTTTTTATGCCCTGACCGCCGTTTTATTTTCCTGCCTTGGCGTCTTGCTCTGGCCTTTACCCTTTAAATGGCGTTACGCTGTGGTCAGCCAGTGGGCCAAGACCAATATCTGGCTGCTGGAAAAAATTTGTGATGTACGTCTCGAAGTCGAAGGCAGCGAGCACATAGGTGACGAACCCGCTGTTATTATTTGTAAACATCAGTCTGCCTGGGAGACGCTGGCGTTACAGGCCGTATTTCCGCCACAAGTCTGGGTGTTGAAGCGGGAATTGTTATGGATTCCCTTTTTTGGCTGGGGCTTGGCATCATTAAAGCCGATTGCGATAGACCGTAAAGCAGGGCGCAAGGCGCTCAGTCAGGTCATTGAGCAGGGGCTGGACAGACTATCTTCCGGCGCTTGGGTTGTGGTGTTTCCCGAAGGCACGCGGGTAGCTCCGGGATATATCGGCAAATTTGGTATCGGTGGAGCCAGACTGGCGGTTGAAACCGGTTACCCGGTGATTCCGGTAGCGCATGATGCCGGGCACTACTGGCCAAAGCGGGGGTTTTTGAAACGCCCGGGCACGATTAGAATGCAGATCGGTGCAAAGATAGACACGAGCGGAATAGAGGCAGCGGATTTAAACCAGCAGTTGTATGACTGGATGGAACAAACAATGACGCAGCTGGAAGGCAAAAAGCCGCAACAGCAGGCGCGACAACTATAGAGAGTGACAGAGTGGCGAGAGCAGAAGGCATTTTACGCTTACTGATAGTCGATGATTCGCTGACCGATGCGGATGGCGTTATCAATAGCCTACGCAGTGCCGGTCACGCCGTGCGGGCGGCCCGAGAAGACCGGCCGGCAGAACTGGAACAATTGCTGGCCACTCAGACTTGGGACTTGCTGCTCTGCCGAGATAATGTGGCGAACCTGGCCCCGACCGATGTCGTATCTCTGGTTCAACGTCTGGGTAAAGATCTGCCCAGCATCATTCTTATCAATGATAAAGCCGAAGAAAGCCGCTTTTATGATGCCGGTGTGCAAGACATCATCGAGTTTAGTGATACCCGTCGTCTGCAATTTGCTGCTAACCGTGAGCTGAATAGCCTGTTTGCCCGTCGCCTTGGCCGCCGTAATGAGCGTGCGTTGAGAGAAAGTGAAAAACGTTCCCGCTCTTTGCTGGAAAGCTCTCGCGATGCCGTCGCCTATATGCATGAAGGTATGCATATCTATGTGAATCAAGCCTACCTCACCCTGTTCGGTTACGAGGAGCCGGAAGATATTGATGGTTTGCCGATGCTGGACTTGATTGCGTCGGACGATCATCATAAGTTCAAAGCTGTATTCCGCGAGTTTGCCGAGCAAAGTGAATCGGCACCGGTCACTGTGGTTGCAGCCTGTGTGCGTGCTGACGGTACTGGCTTCAGTGCCAAAATCGAATTCAGCCATGCCCGGGTTGAGGGGGAAGACTGCACTCAGGTTGTGATTCGTGATGACGCGACTTTCAATGTCGATGATTCTCAGCTTAAGCTGCTGCGTGACCACGACTTGCTGACCGGGCTCTATAATCGTAAACGCTTTATGGATGAGCTGGAAAAAACTGCCTTCCAAGCCGTTGAGGGTAATAGTGATGCCGAACTGCTTTACCTCGTTTTGGATGAATTCCAGTCAATTAAAGAGCAGGTCGGCCTGGGCACCAGCGATGTCATTATCAAGAGCGTTGCCGATCTGTTGCGCAAGAACCTGCGTGAGGGTGAAATACTCGGTCGTTATGGCGATCAGATCTTTACCATCATTGTGCCGAGTCACGATGACAATCTGGTAGATGAACGTGCAGCCAGTTACCAGCAGGTGATTACCGATTACGTGTCGCATGTGAACGGCAAGACTATTGATCTGCGCTGCAGCATCGGTATTTCCCGTATTACCGAGAGTCAGCCTTCTGCTGAGGCGGTGTTGGAAAATGCAGATAAGGCCTGTACCCAGGCGCAGCGTGGCGGCGGTAATCAGGTTGCTCGTTTCCAAACAAATGAACCTGAGGTTTCAGAAGAGCACACGATTGAGCAATGGGAAAAACGCATACAAAGAGGTCTGCATGAGAATAAATTCTTACTGCATTATCAGCCAATTGTTACGCTACATGGTGAAGAACAAGAGTTTTATGAAGTCCTGTTGAGACTGGAGTTGATTGAAGGCCGCTTGACCGGGCCTGATGAATTCATCAAGCCGGCCGTTGAATTAAAAATGATGACGGAGATAGATAAATGGGTTATCCGTTCAGCTGTAGAAACGTTGACCGAACATCGTGCTCAGTTTCCCCGTACCCGTTTCTTTGTGAAGCTGTCTGAGCAGACCTTGCATGCGCCAGAATTTGTTGATTGGCTAAAAGCCACCCTGAATGCTCATAAGCTGAACGGTAATGCGCTGATTTTTGAAATCAGTGAGACGGTGGCCATTGATAATTTAGACCAGGCACAGCAAGTGATTGCGATGCTGAAAGAGATTGGCTGTGAGTTTGGGCTGGAGCACTTTGGCTCCGGTGTCGATTTCTCCAATAGCTTAAGTTCACTGAACGTCGATTACGTCAAAATCAACGGCACCTTCGTTGAAAATATGGCTCGTGATAATGAGAATCAGGCGGCCGTTAAAGCGATTATCGAAATGACCAAACAAGCCGGTAAACGCTGTATTGCCGAGTTTGTGTCTGATGCGAATAGCTTGGCGCTGCTGTGGCGCTTAGGTGTGGATCATGCGCAGGGCTACTATATTCAGGAGCCGTCCGAGAAGCTTGATTATGACTTTGAAGACGATGATTTCTAAGCGTTGAAGCATTTAGAAGATAGAAATAAAAAAGCCGGGTTAACCCCGGCTTTTTTATATTTAGAACTCAGCGTTGACCACGCAATGCGTTGATCCGTTGTTCCAACGGTGGGTGGGTCATAAACAAGGCAGACAGACCTCCACGACCACCGGAGATACCCATTGCATGTAACTGATCAGGCAATGGCTCTGTCGATGTGCCAGCGAGACGCTGTAAGGCTGCAATCATCTTCGGTGCACCGACAAGACTCGCCGCACCTGCATCGGCACGGAATTCACGCTGACGGCTGAACCACATAACGATAATGCTGGCGAGAATGCCGAGTACCAGTTCAGCAATGATGGAAGTGATCCAGAAAGCCGGACCGTGACCACGTTCGACTTTGAAAACGGTACGGTCAACCAGATGACCGATAACCCGTGATAAGACGATAACAAAGGTGTTCACCACACCCTGAATCAGCGCCATGGTGACCATGTCGCCGTTGGCAATATGGCTGACTTCGTGAGCCAGAACGGCTTCCACTTCATCCTGTGTCATCGACTGCATCAGGCCGGTACTGACTGCAACCAGGGCATTGTTTTTATTGGCACCAGTCGCAAAAGCATTCGGCTGAGGTGAGTTATAAATCGCGACGTCAGGCATGCCGATATTGGCGTCTTTAGCCAGCCTGCTGACCGTGTTGACCAGCCAGCGCTCAGTGTCGTTTTTGGGTTGCTCAATCACCTGTGCACCAGTCAGGTGTTTGGCTGTCCATTTGGAGATGAACAGTGAGATTAGCGAGCCACTGAAACCGATGACGGCGGCATACACCAGCAAAGCATTCATATTCAGGCCCACACCCTGCTCATCCAGCAGGTTTTCGATGCCCAGCAGTCGCATGGTAATGCTCAGCACCGCCAGAACAGCGATGTTGGTACCCAGAAAAAGTAAGATGCGTTTCATGTATGAATCCTAGTCAATGAACTTGGCTTAAATATGGGTAAGCCGGATTACATTTTCAAGCGTGCGGATGACAATTTTGCAGTGCTGCCACAATGTTTTTATCAAGCTGCTGCTGACATTCGGCTTCTGAGTCAGCTTGGACAATCAGGGTACAGATTGGTTGTCCTGCCACAATAGTGTCGCCGGCATGCGGTAGATCATGACAGCCATCTGGCCAGCTTGGAGTCTGACCGATTCTCACCTGACTTTCCGCGATTAGGTAATGCAGCATTCTGACCGGTGATTGGGGCACAGGTTCACACACCGGCAGCCGACCTGAGCAGGCGGCGAGATGCCAGCCAAACACCTTAGCTGGACTCAGCAATTCAGCAGAGGCGCTGATGCGAGGATTTATTTCGAGAATGAAGACTTTTCCCTGCTCATCAAGCAGATAATCCAGACTATTAAAGCCGCGTAGCGCGCATGCTGTGACGAGCTTGCTCACAGCCTCAGTAATCACAGACTGACATGCGGGTGGCGGATAACCAGGTTGTTGTAATTGAGTTAGCGTGAAGCTGTCCGAATCATGGTGTTGACTACTCCAGGCCAGAATCTGCGCTTGTATCCCATCAGCAAGAAAGCAGACGGAATAACTATTCCCTTCAACATAGCGCTGATAATACTCACTTTTGCTCAGCGTCTTGCTAGATGCGCATTGAATGCTGTAACCACCGCTGCTCGCCATATCTTTTATTAGGTAGTCGAAAGCTGGTCTTGTGTAGGCCACTTCCGGGAATGGTAGTGCAAGCGTTTCAAGCAAGCTGAAAAAAAGCTGCGGTTGTCGAAGCTGGAAAAAGCTTTCCAGCGGGTTGCCTGCAAACTGGATATGAGGTGGGAGCTCTGCAAGTAGAGGGTAGAATTGTTCGATCCCCGTGCCGCAGACCAGCCAGCAAGGCTGCTGTTCGCTCAGTTCGACAATGACCGAGAGTAAGTGCTCTGAGCTTAGCTCTGAGAGTGGAGGTAATGCATGCCAGTGCTCTGCGAGACGAAGTGTGTCTGCATCACCAAAACAATCAGCCAGCCGAACCGTATAACCGGCGCGGGTGGCTGATTCGGCAATAAATCGCCCGCTTTGTGCAAAGACCAGTACGAGTGACGGACTTTGCATGATGAACTGGCTACTTAAACCAGTTTGCGCGCACCTTCAAAGGCGTTACGGAAGTCGAGGTAGACTGGCTTCTCGCTTTCAAGGGTTTCGCGCAGCAGAGTTTGTTGCAGTTTGTATTTGATGTCGCCGACTGCCAGCGCACCGATACCAACAGCATCAGACGCATTTTTCGCGTGTTCCAGTGGTGCACCGAAGTCCATCAGCTTGACGCCTTCAATACCCAGTGGCGGTACCGCATTGACATCACCAGCGACTTTCAGCTGTTTGGCGTCGGCCAGGACCGAGGCATTCAATACCTGAATACCGGCTTTAGCGGTGCAGAAGACGACATCGGCATCAGCTAGCAGACGGGCTTTATCGGCATCAGAGGCGGCAGTGGTTGCGCGCAGTTCAACGCCATAGCGGACTTTGGCTTCTTTGGCGAATTCCAAAGCTGTGTCCAGTGAAAAGTGATCGACGATGGTGGTTTGCGCACCAGCCAGAGCCGCAATCACCGCCGTGGCCAGACCCACAGGGCCGGTACCACCGAAGACAACCGCTTTGGCACCTTCGTAACCTTGGCTGAACTTGGCTTTCAGTTCACGCTCAACACAAGCAACTAAGGCTGCAGCCGTGGTGAAGGCGCCACTTGGATCCGCCATCACGGAAATTTCAAACGGCGGTACCATGGCTTTTTTGGCTGCTTCAAGCATATCCATAGCCAGACCGATATCACGACCACCAATAAACATACTGGTTTTCTTCACGCCAGAAGGGCCGCGCGAGAAAATAGCATCCTGTGTCAGGCCGGCCACTTCTTCCAGCGTGACATGCTGATAAGGGATCAGTACGTCATAGCCGGCATCCAGCGCCATATTGATATCAAACGGGCTGTTATGCTTCATCGGGTTGATCATATGAGCGATAGAACGTTTGGACATGAGTTTTCCTTAAAAATTAAAGACTAAAGCGGTTTGAGCAATCATAGCCAGTCTTATGCTGCTGTTTCAATGATTGCACCATGATTATCTGCATGTGCTGAAATGAATAGTGGGCGAAGGTCAGCGTCATAGCTTGTTGCTACATAGTCCGACAACTGCTGGATGAGTGTCTGCGCCTGCTGCTCTGAGCTGACAAACACACAGCCTGTGGGGCCCCATGAGCTTTGAGCAATGCCCCGATGACCGAGTTGTTGTGCTTGATGCAAACACGCGGCCACGCGTGGACTGGTGTAACGCCCCCCTTGTGCCGGGGCAAAATGATCACCAATCAGCCCTTGTATGTCGGTAATTGCGGCGCCGAATTGATCGATATCGCGCTCTGCCAAAGCCGGTAATAACTGCATCAGGGTGAGGTGACAGATAGCCTGCGACTGCGCCAGCGGGAATGGTGGCAAGTCACGGAAAGCCTGTTTTTCAGTCTGGCCATGAATGCCCTGATGATGCGGATCCATAACCAACACAATGCGCCAGTCTTCCGGGTAGGCCTGCTGCACCAGCATCGGTGGTACGGTCTGGTCTGGTTTAAGACCGCCATCGACAACAAAACCACCATGATCAAAGGTGGCAATGCCGATACCTGAGCGTTTGCCTCTACCGAGGGCCTGAGCAATAGCATGCGTATTGCAATCCAATTGATACAACTGGCTTAGGGCTTTGCCCAGTGTCAGTGCCAATTGGGTACCGCTGCCAAAGCCGGCGTGTTCAGGGATCAGCGATGTAATATCGATTCTTACATCTGACTTGTTGTCCGCGATGACATCGCTAAATTGATCGTGGAACTGTTTAGTCAGGTTGTGAAGTTTATCTTCAGTTTCAGCAGACACCGGCAGACCGCTGAGCTCAAAGTGCTCAGCGGTGCTGACGGTTAATGCCGTATGGTGACTGCCAATGGCCAGACCGATACTGCCAAAACGACGGCCGATACTGGCATTCAGGTCTAAAAAGCCCAGATGGAGTCTGGCTGGTGCCCGAACGCTGACCGATTGCAGGGCAGCCGGGCTGTCAGCGGAGTGTGACTTCACTGTGCGTTATCAATCTTGCAGGCGATGTCGTAAATGGTGGTCTCATCGAGAAACAGATCATTGGTCTCATAGAGAGAGGCAATCGCACCACGGTGGACTTTCATTTTGAAGTTACCGATAGCGATGGCGCCATAATGACGAATACCGTTTTTCTCTTCACCGTTATCCATCACCTCAATACCAGCAACACCCAATGGTGGGACGGCGTTTACATCGGCGATAACTTCCAGTGTGGTGTTACCTTCAAGTGCTGATGCAGGGACCACACAAACTCCGGCTGGACCGGCGGCAATGGCTACATGGGCATCAGCCAGTAATGATTTCACGGCTTCATCACTACGGGTTTCACCTGGAATGACATCAACGCCATAAGACTCTTTCATCTGCTCGGTGATGACTGTGCTGCGTTCCAGACTGCGTGAGGTCAGGGTGACTTTGGCTGCGCCTTCTTTGATCAGGTACAGGGCACTGCGTTGGCCGACAGGACCAGAGCCAAGGATCACGACATTTTTGTCTTTCACGTCGAAGTCGGTCAGAACTTTACGCACGATAGCCGCTGCTGTGGTGTTAGAACCGTTCGGGTCGAGCATGACGGAAACTCTGACCGGACCGAAAAAGGCTTTCTTGACTGCCTGGCCCACCAGGTCAGAGGCAGCCACATTGGAGCCACCGATGAAAATGGCACTGTTTTTCAGGTTTTTACCACCGCGGGTAAAGATCATACCGTGCACATGTGGGGTAACGTTATCGCGGGTCGCACCACCGTGGGCGATGATATTGTCTACACCGGAGTCATAGGCCACGGCCTGATCAAAAGTGCTTGCAACTGGGTCAGTGTCCAGGTGCAGTAACAGTTTTTTCATCTGGGTTTCTCCTGATCGCCTTTCGGCGGTTAAATCTGAACATAAACTGCTGATTTTACCTGATGTTGTCGGGCAGAGAAACTTAAACCGTGTTGTCATTATGATCGTCGACTTCACAACTGACGGATTTGATGTACTATGCAGAATCTGTTGAATGCAACGAGTTTGAATCAGGAACTTAGCATATAAATGACGAGTCACAGCTCAGTCGTCAGATAACTACAAAATCAGGAGAGATAAATGAAGAAAGCTGGTATGACCTTAATTGCTGCAGGTATGGCTATGTTGCCCGCACTGTCGATGGCAAATGACTTCTCTACGGTGACACGTGTGCATTTTGTTATGGACTGTATGGCTGCCAATGAGGGTATGAATGTCTATGAAGGCACACACAAATGTTCCTGTGTGATCGATAAAATCGCCGAAGTGTTCACCGAAAAAGAATTTGAAGATGTCAGTGTTGGCTTTATGTATAAAAACCTGCCAGCGGATCGTGGTGCTACTTTCCGTGATGACAAAGGAGTACGTAAAGGCCTGAAGTTGTTTGAAGAAACCACTGCTAATGCCTATCAGGAATGTCGAATTCGTTAATGATCTGATATCTCAATAAAAAAGGCCGCGATTGCGGCCTTTTTTATTGGCTCCTCACTCACCTAAGGAAAGTTATTTAAATGTCTTTTTCCAGACTGAATTGTTGTTGTTTACTGTCCTTGACCACCGCTTTCAGCTTACCATGCTCATCCGGTGTGAAGGTGAAGCGTACGCTGGGATCTTCACTCATTGAAATACCGGCTTCTACTCTGATCAATGTTTTGTTGTTATAGCTGATATCAATATCATCGACATAGTGGGCAGGAATGTACTTACGGTTTTGCTGGTCGTATTGCAGGCCGCTGTAGTTAGGGTGGCTCACGATAACCTGTGCCTGAACAGGTTCACCGACAGTGGCTTCGCGCATGCGGATTTGCATTTGTCCAAGCCGTGCCAAAGCGGCTGCCGCATCTTTACCAGCAGGCGCACTACAACCACCAGACGCTTTAACAAAGCGCGATACCATATGCAGGCTGCCATCATTCATCTCAGCAATGGCGCGTACATAGGTGTATTGGTCAATACGCATACGGGTAGAAATGTCGACAGTGCCAAGTTCAGGGGAGAGCTGAAAGTTTGCTGAATAGGGCATGGGGTTTTCATCAATAATCACATGGATATTTTTGATGTATTTGTCTGCAGATTGTGGAACCAGTGACTTGATAGAAATGGGCACAATAGCGGCATCTTCCGCCCGCTTGGGCGCTTCAATGACCAGTAAGTCATCAGCATTATCCCGTATGCTTTTATCACCGAAATAAGCAGTCTTCAGTGACGGCCAGATAGGTTCCTTATCCGTAGCGGCCTGAGCTACTGGTATCGCTAACATCAGCATGAGGCTGAGCGCGAAAAATTGTGTGATTCGTGTAAACATCTCTCTCTCCTGCATACAGCATTATTATTATGGTTACTTACTTGCCTATAGCCTTTGAACAAGGGCCCAGTTTAAAGTTCCGTGCCGCTAAATGATTGATTTTTACATCGCTTTCAATGACTCAAGCGGTTTAACTATATCGCGATTTTGTGCTTAACCGGTGTTTATTCCCACTCCAACTCGACAAACGCAGCCGTCACATTTCGGCGGTGGTATTCATCAAACAATAGCCATTTGTCTTTTTCTGCCAGTCCGACGCTAGCGGTGGCCTCTTCAATAGTGCCGAAGTCCAGAATAATGTCCCGGATCTGCTGACGAATCGACGTCAGGTAGAGCAATTGAGCCTGCCAGCCGGCTTGGCCGAGATCCGTGCTACCTGCCGGACCGTGACCAGGCACGATATAGTTGACCGGCATCTGTTGTAATTGTTCACTGATCGCTATCCAGCCATTGATGCTGCCGTCCAGAGCCGGGGTGCGTTCAATAAACAGCAGATCGCCGGTCCATAATGTCTGGGTCTGTTTGTCGAAAACAGTGAGATCATGATCGGTGTGTGACGTGGTGAAAGCAGTGAGAACAAGCTCTCTGTTTCCCAGATCGATCGTTACGGGCTGATCGATACTGACAGTCTGTGAGGGAGCAATAAACTCGGTACCGGTGTAGGCATCACCTAATGTCTCAGAAAAGCTGCGTTTAAAGAAGTCTTCACGAGCGGCCATCGCCGCCGACAGTTTTTCATGACCTATATATATAGTATGTGCGCCGTTGAAAGCAGCATTGCCCAAAGTGTGATCGGGATGTACATGGGTGTTGATGATATAGCAAACCGGTTTGTCAGTCACAGACTGAACAGCCTTGGCCAGTAGCTCACCTTCTTTATAGCTGCCGCCGCTATCAATCACTGCCACACAGTCGCTGCCGATAATAAAACCGACATTGGCAATAGCGCCGAAATTCTCCACGGACGCATCCTCATGCACACCTTGATGGTAATAGATGCCGTCAGTGACTTGCTCTACAGAATAAGTCTGTTGCGCACAGGCCGTTTGACTGAAAAACGTAATACCAAGGCTGATGGTTGTCAGCAAAGCCCTTATTAGCATGCGATCCTCTCTATCCTGAGCATGAGGCTGGTACAATAACCCACCTTTAACAAGACTATCCAGTTGAGAGTTTATTACATGACCATTCGTACCCGCTTTGCTCCCAGCCCAACCGGTTATCTGCATGTAGGTGGTGCTCGTACCGCTTTATTCTCCTGGCTTTATGCCCGTAAGCATGGCGGCCAGTTTGTTCTGCGTATTGAAGATACCGATCTCGAGCGTTCTACGGCGGAGTCGGTCAATGCCATTCTTGAAGGCATGACCTGGTTGGGGCTGAGCTACGATGAAGGTCCTTTTTATCAAACGCAGCGTTTCGACCGTTATAAAGAAGTGATTCAGCAATTGATGGATCAAGGTGATGCCTATCACTGCTACTGCTCTAAAGAAGAACTGGACGAGATGCGTGAGGAGCAACGCGCCAATAAACAAAAGCCACGCTATGATGGCCGCTGCCGTCATCGCACCGAGCCAAGAGCAGGTGTTGAGCCGGTTGTTCGCTTCAAAAATCCGACGGAAGGCAGTGTCATCGTCAAGGATGTCATTCGTGGAAATGTTGAATTTAAAAACACGGAGCTGGATGATCTGATCATTGCTCGCCCGGATGGCACACCGACCTACAACCTCACCGTGGTTGTGGATGATATGGATATGCAACTGACCCATGTGATTCGAGGTGATGACCATCTGAATAACTCACCGCGCCAGATCAATCTTTACCGGGCTCTGAGGGCTGAGCCACCGGTGTTCGCCCATGTGCCGATGATTCTGGGTGATGACGGTGCGCGCTTATCCAAACGTCATGGTGCTGTGAGTGTGATGAGCTACCGTGATCAAGGCTATTTACCGGAAGCCCTGTTGAACTACCTGGTGCGTCTGGGCTGGTCACATGGCGATCAGGAAATTTTCTCTCTGGATGAAATGACCCAGCTGTTCGATATTGAGGACGTCAACAAAGCTGCTTCCAGCTTCAATACCGACAAACTGCTGTGGCTAAACCAGCAATACATTAAGAATAGTAGTCCGGAGCATGTGGCCCATCATTTAGGCTGGCATTTGGGACAGCTGGGCATCGATCCTGCAACAGGTCCGGAACTGACCGAGGTGGTTAAAACACAGCAGGAGCGAGCTAAAACGCTGGTGGAGATGGCAGCGAACAGTCGTTTCTTTTATAAGGACGTTGAGGAGTACGATGAAAAAGCGGCCAATAAAAACCTCAATGAAGCCTGTTTGCCGTTATTGGAAGACATGCATGCCCGTCTGAGTAATGTGACAGAGTGGTTGGCCGAACCAGTACATGCAGAGATTAAACTCTGTGCTGAGGCGAATGACGTCGGTATGGGGAAAGTCGCTCAACCAATTCGGGTGGCCATTACCGGAAATACCGTTTCTCCACCCCTCGATGTCACACTGGCATTACTGGGTCGTGAGCGCACGTTGGCAGCGATCAGCAAAGCGATAGATTGGATCAAAGATCGTGCCTAAAAAAGGATTTAAAGCTTTTTTTCTAGATTAATCAGTGGTTTACTGTTTCGGGAAAAAATTCCCGAAAAAAATATGGAAAATATCACAAAAAAGATCAGGAAGATGCTTGACTAACGTTTTCAGCGAGATTATGGTTTGCTCTACGCATGGAGTACAGCGATGTGATTTTCATGACGTAAATATAAATACTAATAAAGCAATGTAGAGGAAAACTTTATGAAGCTGAAAACTTTGTCATTGGCTATGATGTCACTGGCAGTACCAGGTCTGGTTGCTGCTGATGAACTGGCCACAATGCAAGAAAACGAAGCTAACTGGGTAATGCCAGCAGGTAACTACAAAAACCAACGTTACTCAGAGCTGACTCAAATCAACAAAGACAATGTCAAAAACCTGAAAATGGCATGGTCTTTCTCAACTGGTGTACTGCGTGGTCACGAAGGTAACTCTTTGGTTATCGACGGTACTATGTACGTTCACACACCATTCCCTAACATCGTATACGCGTTGGATCTGAACAACGACGGTGCGATCAAGTGGAAATATGAGCCAAAACAAAACTACGACGAAACTGTGCCAGTCATGTGCTGTGACACCGTTTACCGTGGTCTGTCTTACGGCGATGGCAAAATCTTCCTGAACCAAGCTGACACGACTCTGGTTGCATTGAATGCAGCAGACGGTAGCGTTGTCTGGTCTGACAAACGTGACGATGCTAAACGTGGTGCGACCAGCACTGCTGCTGCTCACGTATTCAAAGATAAAGTCATCGTTGGTATCTCAGGTGGTGAGTTCGGCGTACGTGGTTACGTTCAAGCTTACGACATGGACGGTAACGTTCTGTACCGCGCTTACAGCACTGGTCCTGACGAAGAAATGCTGGTTGATCCAGTTAAAACCACTTCTATGCTGAAACCAGTTGGCAAAGATTCTTCTTTGAAAACCTGGCAAGGCGACCAGTGGAAAATCGGTGGCGGTACAACCTGGGGTTGGTACTCATACGATAAAGACTTAGACATGTTCTACTACGGTAACGGTAACCCGTCTACCTGGAACCCGGTTCAACGTCCTGGCGACAACAAGTGGACCATGTCTCTGTGGGGTCGTGACCTCGACACCGGTATGGCGAAATGGGTTTACCAAATGACGCCATACGATGAGTGGGACTACGACGGTGTTAACGAAGTGATCCTGGCTGAACAAAAAGTCAAAGGCAAAATGCACAAGACTGCTGTTCACTTCGACCGTAACGGTTTCGCTTACACCATGGACCGTGAAAGCGGTGAACTGCTGGTTGCAGAAAAATATGACCCAGCGGTTAACTGGTCAAACGGTGTTAACCTGAAAACCGGTCGTCACGATCGCGTTGCCAAGTACTCCACTGCCCGTAACGGCGAAGACGTGAACACCACAGGTATCTG
>JASBUF010000067.1 GCA_030148085.1 Methylophaga sp.
TGACTGACCGCGGCTTTTTTAATTCTGGAGCGGGAAACGAGATTCGAACTCGCGACCCCAACCTTGGCAAGGTTGTGCTCTACCAACTGAGCTATTCCCGCTGAGGAAGTGCTGCATTATAGGGGGTTCAGTTTTTATGTCAACCCTTATTTTGCAACATTGGCCATGCTGCCTGCAGATAGTTATACATTGACAGCAAAGTCAGCCAGGCTGCCACATACAGAAGTCCAATACCGATTTCAAAAATTGGCAATCCGAATAATGGCTTATAAAAAATCAAACAACTGATGGCGATCATTTGGAAGGTGGTTTTCCATTTTCCCATCTGTGAAACTTTTACGACATTTCGTTGGCCCAGTTCCGCCATCCACTCGCGTAAAGCGGATACAGTGAGCTCTCTTGCGATAATTAAAATCACTGGAATCAGCACATACCAGACCGGTGTTTTGAACAGGACCATGATCAGTGCGACAACGACAATCAATTTATCCGCGACCGGATCGATAAACGCACCGAAGGCTGACGTCTGATTCCACTTTCTGGCAAGGTAGCCATCCAGCCAATCGGTCACCGCAGCAACAACAAAGACGACAGTCGCCCAAAGAGCAGCAGACTCAATAGGTAGGAAAAATAGGACGACCAGCACCGGTATCAAAAACACTCGGAGCAGGCTGAGAACATTTGGCAAATTCAGCATGACAGCTCTTTAGATAAGGAAAATCGTCGTTATGTTAGCACTAACAAAGACTTATTTGTCGCCATGAAACACATCGTAAATTTTTTGCGCCAAGGGTTTGCTGATACCTTCAACTTTAGCAAGGTCCTCTACACCGGCACGCTGCACTTCCTGTAGGCCGCCAAACTGCTGAAGCAGCTTCTGTCTGCGTTTCGGCCCCAGGCCTTCAATGTGTTCCAGGGTTGAAGTCTTACGCGCTTTGGCTCGTCGTTGTCGATGCCCGGTAATGGCAAAACGATGAGCTTCGTCGCGAACCTGTTGCAGTAAGTGCAAGGCCGGCGAGTCAGCAGCCAAGGTCACTTCACCTTCTCTACCAACCAAAAACAGGGTTTCCTCACCTGGCTTACGCTCCGGCCCTTTGGCGATCCCCAGAATAGGCAGGTCTGACAAATTCAGTTCGGCCAAGACTTCACGGGCTTCTTTTATCTGTCCCTTACCGCCATCTATTAATAAGAGGTCGGGCCGTTTGCCTTCCCCTTTCTGCAAACGGGTAAAGCGACGGGTCAAAGCCTGATTCATGGCCGCGTAATCATCGCCGCCGGTAATGCCTTCAATATTGAACTTACGGTAGTCGGCTTTTATCGCGCCTTCCAGGCCAAACACCACACAAGAAGCGACTGTTCTTTCACCACGGGTATGACTGATATCAAAACACTCAATACGCTTGGGTAACTCATCCAGTTCCAATGCATCCTGCAAGGTTTCAAAGCGCTGCAACAGGTTGGAACGGCTACTAAGGCGATGCGTCAGGCTGATTTCAGCATTGGTTTTGGCCATTTGCATCCAGCGCACGGCCTGGCCGCGCTGTGGTTGACGCAGACTGACTTTATGCCCCGACTCGCTTTGCAACACTTCCTGAAGCAAAGTCTGATCGGCGGGCGTATGACTGATTAAAATCTCTGAGGGCACATTTTTCCCCAGGTAATACTGCGGGATAAAGGCTTCGAGTAATTCTTCCTCAGTGCTGTCGGCAGAGCCCTTGGGGAAAAAACTTTTACTGCCAAGATTTCGGCCACCACGGATAAAGCAGACTTCGACCACGGCCAGACCATCACGCACAATTGCTGCCAGCACATCAAACTCGCCTTGCGTCGAATTGACGTATTGCCGCTCCTGCACCCGACGCAAGGCAATGATTTTGTCACGAACCGCGGCGGCATGTTCAAACTCAAGGTTCTGTGACGCCTGCTCCATCTCCTCGGTCAGATCATCCATCACCTGCTGATTCTTACCCTCGAGGAACATGATGGTATGTTCCACATCTTTCTTGTAATCCTCTTCCGATACCAGCCCGACACAAGGTCCGGTACAGCGTTTGATCTGGTACTGCAAACAAGGACGGGAACGATTCTGATAGTAGCTTTCTTCACACTGACGTACCGGAAACAGCTTCTGTAACAGGTTGAGACTTTCACGCACCGCCCCGGCACTCGGGTACGGTCCGAAATACTTCCCCACTTTACGCTTGGCACCACGATGCAGACTTAAACGTGGAAACTCATCGCCGGATATAAATAAGTAGGGATAACTTTTATCGTCACGCAGCAGAATGTTGTAACGCGGCATCAACTCCTTGATGAGGTTATTTTCAAGGATTAAGGCTTCGTTTTCAGTATGCGTGACAGTGGTTTCGATATGCGCTATTTGCGCCACCATGACCCGTGTCTTGGAGGTCAGGCCGGTTTTGCGAAAATAACTGGAAACCCGTTTTTTCAGGTTCTTGGCTTTGCCGACATAAATCACCGTTCCGGTGCTATCGATCATGCGATAGACACCGGGACGGCCGGTCAGATTTTTTAGAAAGGCAGCAGAATCAAAACCGGTATCGGCGTCTGATGCATTGGCTTCAGCCATGATGTCTCTTTAATTACTAGTGTCGTTTTTTTTCGGTGAATACTGGCGTTGATAACATTTATGCGCCTGATAAAAGCTGTTTGCTGACAAGCCCAGCAGAATCACAGCACCAATCAGTGCGGGCACATCTTCATGATAAAAATAGATCATCGCCAAGGCGGCAATCAGCTCACAGGTGCCAATCACCTTCAGCAAAACAATGTTTTCAATACGTTTCATTATAATCTCTCTCCTGCTCCCGTACCGGTTTTGCCGGGCATGGAATGTTATCGCGGCATTATTGGTTTTTTTATGGCGCCGGCAGGGATCGTTGCGATAACAATCAACCCTAGTTTTTGCAGGGAATAATGTGCCCTGATTTAGAGCAACTGACAAGGGCAGGCCAATTTGTGGGAAAATATGCGTTTTTTCCAGCTACTAAATTTATCGTGTCGACAGCCCGTACTAACCTGTTAAACCCGACCCTTCCCTCGTCACCGGAAAAGGCGCTCTATGCCGGCCAACTCTACGGCAGTGCTCAAGGGCTATTATTAGCTAAAGCCGCGCAGCAGCATGATGGGCCGTTATTGGTTGTCACCGACGATATGGCCAGTGCGCACCGGCTGGAACTGGAAGCCAAATTCTACTTCGGTGACCACACTCGCACGATCCTGCATTTCCCCGACTGGGAAACGCTGCCCTACGATACCTTCTCGCCGCATCAGGACATCATTTCCGAACGGCTGCAGACCTTGCATCAACTACCCGACTTCAAGCAGGGCATTCTGTTTGTTCCTATCGCGACATTGATGCAGCGCATTGCCCCGCGCGCCTTCCTCGATGGCAATACGCTGATGCTCAACACCGGTGATCAGTTCGATATTGAACAGTGGCGGCTGCGGCTGGAAAAAGCGGGCTATCGCAACGTTTCACAGGTCATGGAGCACGGTGAATTTACCGTCCGTGGTGCGATCATTGACCTGTATCCCATGGGCAGCAAACTGCCTTACCGTATCGATCTGTTTGATGATGAAATCGATACGCTGCGCACCTTTGATCCGGAAACCCAGCGTTCCATCAAAACCATCGACAGTATTCGCCTGCTGCCAGCGCGTGAGTTCCCGATGACCGAAGACGGCATACAGCTGTTTCGTCAGCAGTTCCGCCGTCATTTTGAGGGCGATCCGCAGCGCAGCTTTATCTACCGTGAGGTCAGTGATGGTAATGTGCCGGGCGGTATTGAGTATTACCTGCCACTGTTTTTCGAACAGACCAGCACCCTGCTCGACTACCTGCCTGACAACACCCTGATCGTCAGCATTGCAGATCCGCATCATGGCGCTGACAGTTTCTGGCAGGAAATCAGTGAACGATTCCGTCAGCATCGTGTAGATATTGAACGGCCACTGTTAGAGCCAAAGACGGTCTTCGTCCCAGTGGAAGATCTGTTCGCCAGCTTTAAGCAATATCAGCATCTACACCTGCGCAACTTTGAGCAGGAAAACAAAGCCGGTCACATTAACTATGCCAGTGTCTTGCCACCGCAACTGACGATGAATGTGCGCCGTGATAAACCCTGCGAAGCGCTGGAAGAATTCATCGACGGTTTCGACGGCCGTATTCTGTTTGCCGCAGAAAGTGCCGGTCGCCGTGAAACCCTGCTCGATATGTTGAGGCAACACGATATTCAGCTCACCCCAGTCAAAAACTGGGACGCCTTTCTTGACGGTAACGACAAACTCGCCATCACCGTTGCCCCGCTGGAGCAAGGGCTGATCCTGCCTGAGCTCAATATCGCGGTCATTGCTGAACCGCAACTGTTTGGTCAGCAGGTCATGCAGCGCCGTCGTCGCAGCCGCAAGAAACGCGACACCGATGCCATTATCCGTAACCTGGCGGAACTCTCCGTAGGCGATGCCGTCGTCCATGAAGACCACGGTGTCGGTCGCTATCTCGGTCTACAGACGTTGGATATTGGTGATGTCACAGCTGAATACATGACATTGGAATATGCCAAAGGCGATAAGCTCTACGTACCAGTGGCCTCACTCGACCTTATAAGTCGCTACTCAGGCGCAGCGCCGGAGCTGGCCCCGCTGCATAAACTCGGCTCTGGTCAATGGGAAAAAGCCCGTAAACGTGCCGCTGAAAAAGCTCGCGATGTTGCCGCGGAACTGCTCGATATTTATGCCCGTCGTGCTGCCAATAAGAAGTCCCCGATGGCCATGCCCGGTGAAGATTATGCCGCCTTTGTCAATGCCTTCCCGTTTGAAACCACGCCCGATCAGCAGGATGCGATTGATGCGGTAATGAAGGACATGGTGTCCGAACAGCCTATGGATCGTCTGGTCTGTGGTGATGTCGGTTTTGGTAAAACCGAAGTCGCTATGCGCGCCGCGTTTATGGCCGTCCATTCCGGCAAACAGGTCATGATACTGGTACCCACCACCCTGCTCGCCCAGCAGCACTATGAAAACTTTAAAGATCGTTTTGCCGACTGGCCGGTTCGGGTTGAAGTGCTATCGCGTTTTCGCTCCAAGAAAGAACTGGATCGGGTCAAATCGGCTATCAGCGAAGGGCATGCCGACATCATTATCGGCACCCATAAGCTGTTACAGCAGGATATTGAACCCAAACGTCTGGGATTGTTTATTCTCGATGAGGAACACCGCTTTGGTGTGACGCAGAAAGAGCAGATTAAAAAATTCCGTGCTCAGATTGATGTGCTGACACTAACGGCAACCCCGATTCCACGTACATTGAATATGTCGATTTCCGGCATTCGTGATCTATCGATTATCGCCACTGCTCCTGCTCGTCGTCTGGCGATTAAAACTTTCGTCATGCAGTGGGATGCTGAGCGTATTCGCGAAGGCATGCTGCGTGAAATCAAGCGTGGCGGTCAGGTCTATTTCCTTCACAACAAGGTGGAAGATATCGAAAGCATCGCCCGCGATATTGAAGCCATCATGCCTGAGGCCAAGGTCGCCGTCGCCCACGGCCAGATGCGTGAACGTGAGCTGGAACAGGTCATGCTCGACTTCTACCACCAGCGCTTTAATGTGCTGGTCTGCACCACGATCATCGAAACCGGTATCGATATTCCGAGTGCCAACACTATCTTTATCGATCGTGCCGACAAGCTCGGTCTGGCCCAGCTCTACCAAATCCGTGGTCGAGTCGGCCGCTCGCACCACCGCGCTTATGCCTACCTGATTACGCCACCACAGAAAGTGATGACCAAGGATGCGGTCAAGCGTCTGGAAGCCATCGAATCTATTGAAGATCTGGGCACCGGCTTTACGCTCGCCACTCACGATATGGAGATCCGCGGTGCCGGTGAACTGCTCGGTGATGAACAAAGCGGTCAGATGCAGGAAGTCGGTTTCAACCTCTACAACGAACTGCTGGAACGTGCCGTCAGAGCACTGAAGTCAGGTAAATATCTCAACCTGAACAATCAGGGTCGTCATTTTGTTGAGATTGATCTGCATGTGCCGGCATTGATTCCGTCCGATTATCTGCCCGATATTCATAGCCGCCTGGTCTTATATAAACGTATTGGTGCTGCTGCCGATCCTGAGGCACTAAGAGAATTACAGGTGGAAATGATCGATCGTTTCGGCCTTCTGCCAGAACAGGTCAAAACACTGTTCGCCATCCATGAACTCCGCTTCAAGGCCAAGGCAATTGGTATTCGCAAAATTGATGTTTATGATGCGGGCGGCCGTATGATCTTCGAAGAAGAGCCAAATATAGATCCGATGACCATCATCACGCTGATTCAAAAACAGCCGAAACAGTTCAAACTCGATGGACAGGACAAATTGCGTTTTATTGAGGATATGCCGGAAGCCGAAGATCGCATTGTTGCCTTGGATAAAGTACTGGACCAACTGATGCCGGAAACTAATGAGCGTCAAACAGGATCGTAATTTTGACGATCTGATCGATCGTTTCGAAGACCGTATTTATGACACGGTCAAAGGCAGTTGGCGTTTGCAACTGTTACAACAGGATTTACAGCCTATTTTGCAGGCCTCACCGCTTCAGATTTGGGATGCTGGCTGCGGTCAGGCACAGATCAGTCTGTGGCTAGCGCAACAGGGTCACCAGCTGACCTTATGTGACCTGTCGTCCCGCATGCTGGAGAAGGCCCGCGACAGTTTTGAGCAGTCTGGGGTAAAAGCCAGCTTCCATCACCAGTCAGCCCAATCACTGGCCATACAGCTGCCCGAATTCGATCTGGTTTTGTGTCATGCTGTTGTCGAATGGCTAGCCGAACCACTCGGCTCACTGCAAACCATCATGGATAAAGTCCGGCCCGACGGTTATTTATCCTTGCTGTTTTATAACCGCAATGCGATGGTATACAAGAATGTGCTCAAAGGTGGCTGGCGGCTGAAGCCGATCTTGGACGATAGTTATATCGGCAAGGGTAATAAATTAAGCCCACCCAATCCGCAATATCCTCACGAGCTTATCGCCTTTGTCGAGCAACAGGGTTTCAGTGTGGAAACCCAAACCGGTATCCGGGTATTTAACGACTACCTCAGCCCGCAGGCACAGGATATCAGCGATGAAGCAGAATTATTCGAGCTGGAACAACGCTATTGCCGCTTGCCGACCTATCGCGATATGGGCCGCTACGTCCACCTGTTATTGCGACGACAGCAAAGCCGCTAAACCCGTAACTCATATACCCGTTCCGGCTCTGATAAAGTTCTACTCAGACCACAGCTTTTTTTAAATAGTCTCTGCTAAAATACACAGTTATTTTGTGCTGTCCCATCAACCCACTCAGGATTCACATGTCTAGACTGCTTTTCCCATGTCTGCTCTTTTCCTCACTGCTGTTGAGCGCTTGTGTTAACCGCGCTCCAGCCACACCGCCGCTGACTCAGACTCAGCTCAATACTTCGCTCACCAATAGCGAAATGCGGCTGACAGAAAATCTGGCTCAGCTGTGTCAAACCCTGGAAACTAAGCAAGGCTTCCATAGCGCCCAGTTACAGGATATTGAAAAAAACCAGCGACAAATGAACAGCAAGCTGGAACACATCGAAGAACAACTTCAGCAGAAATCCGCCCCAAAGGCTGTTGCAGCTGCAAAACCGGCACAGTGTCCATCTGTAGCGCCCGCTGTACGCACTAACGGCAACATCAATAATCTTGGTGACAAGATGGTGATGGGGCGTCGTGAGTGGATGTGGATTGAAACCATCAATAGTGTCTTTGAAGCCCGGGTAGATACCGGTGCAACCACCTCATCGATAAGTGCACAGGATATCGTGGACTTTGAAAAAGACGGCAAGCG
Organism: Methylophaga sp.; assembly: GCA_030148085.1. GTDB lineage: Bacteria > Pseudomonadota > Gammaproteobacteria > Nitrosococcales > Methylophagaceae > Methylophaga. The sequence goes on from JASBUF010000067.1 coordinate 7,887, forward strand.
CTGGGTTCGCTTCCTGCTGGTTCCTAACGGTGCAGAGAGCCGTTTTGAAGTCGAAGCACCATTAGTTCGCTATGTTCGCATCCTTCAGTCTTCGCAGGAAGGAGGCGAATATGATCGCCGTCCCGTTGTGTCTATGACTGTCAAAGTCGGCAACATGATCGAAGAGACCGAGTTCACACTCACTGATCGCAGCCATATGACCTACCCCATTTTGCTTGGCAGAAGTTTTCTGAAAGATATTGCGGTCGTTGATGTTGCCAAAGATTACATCCAGCCCAAGCCAGCCATTATAGGTACTCCTAAGCAAGCGGTACCAACCACAGATGCTGATAAAAAATAAAGGAAGACACTATGGCATCGCGCAAACCGTTTTACCTGCTTGTAGGCTTGCTGATTCTCGCCGGCGCCAGTCTCAGCCTGCATCGTCACTACACCTATGACATCCCTTGGCTGCCCGGCGAAAAACGCCAAACCTGGTCTATCGAAGCTAAGGTAGAGTTTGAGGCCTCAGGTGGCGAAGTACTGGCTTCGTTGGCTATCCCCAACACCCAGCCGGGCTTTACCCAACTGAATCAACAAACTGCCAGCCCTGGCTATGGTCTGGCATTTACAGAACGTAACAACGGTGGTCAACGTGCCGATTGGTCGATTCGCGAAGCCAGCGGTGAACAGGCTTTGTATTATCGTGTTGATATGCTGCTCGACCCTTACGCTGCGCCGCCCAGCCCAAGTCTGCCTCCGCCTTTAAAAGTCAGTATTGAAAAAGAGCCTTATGCCACCGCTGGCAATCAACTACTGGATCGCGCCCAGGAACGTTCGTCTACGCCATATACTCTGGCGCGTGAGTTGATTCAGGAGTTTCAGGTTCAGTCTCAGAATGCCGAGTTGCTCGCTCAGCTTAAACCTCGTCTGAACTGGGTGGTGCAACTGCTGCAGCAAGCAGGCGTACCAGCACGACAAGTCCATGCCCTGTTTCTGGAAGATGGTCGTCGTCGCCAGGAACTGATTGATTATATTCAAGTATTCGATGGCGAAGACTACCAGTTATTTCACCCTGAAACCGGTGAACAGGGTCGACCTGAAAATCTCTTGATGTGGGAATACCACTCCGGCCCGGTGCTGGAAGTCGTTGGTGGCAAACACTCGATGGTGACGTTCTCCATGATCGAGCAGGAGCAACCATTTGGTGTTGCGCTGAACCAGAAGTTTTCTGAGAATGAATTGCTGAACTTTTCACTCTATACCCTGCCACTTGAAGAACAGGCGCTGTTCAAAGGCATTTTGCTGATTCCGGTTGGTGTACTGGTGGTCGTGCTGTTGCGGATTCTGGTCGGGGTTAAGACTTCCGGTACTTTTATGCCGGTTTTGATCGCTTTGGCCTTTATTCAGACCAGTCTGATGACCGGGCTGATCGGCTTTTTGCTGATTGTCGGCATGGGGCTGTTGATTCGCTCTTATCTGTCCTACCTCAACCTGCTACTGGTCGCCCGAATATCCGCGGTCATCATTATGGTGATAGGCATGATCGCCCTGTTCTCCATCGTTGCCTATAAACTGGGGCTGACTGAAGGCATGAAAGTCACCTTCTTCCCGATGATTATTCTGGCCTGGACCATTGAACGTATGTCTATCCTCTGGGAAGAGGAAGGTCCGCATCAGGTAGTGATTCAGGGTGGCGGCTCTTTGATGGTGGCGATTCTGGCTTATCTCGCCATGAACAACGAACTGATTCGTCACCTGACATTCAACTTCCTCGGACTGCAGTTGCTGTTTATGGCCTTGGTGCTGATGGCCGGTAACTATACGGGCTATCGTCTGCTGGAACTGAAACGCTTCAAGCCGATGGTTGAGGAAAAATAATGAGCGGTCCGCTGTTTAACTGGATCAAAGAAATCCGCGATCGTTACGCGCATCCGGGTAAGCTGGCGAAAAAAGGCGTGCTCGGTATGAACCGCCGTAATATTTCCTATATCAGCCGCTATAATCCGCGTCATCTGTACCCACTGGTCGATGACAAGCTGCAAACCAAACAAATGGTGCTTGAAGCTGGTGTCACCGCGCCGGATCTCATCGGTGTGATTCGTGAACAGCATGAAGTAAAGGATCTGGCCAAGCTGATCGACGGCGTTCATGGCTTCTGCATCAAACCGGCACATGGTAGTGGCGGCAAAGGCATTCTGGTTATTACCCGCAACGATGATGATGGCTATCACAAAACCAACGGTCAATTAGCCAATCTGGGTGATTTGGAACGCCACGTTTCCAATATTCTGGCCGGCCTGTTCTCTCTGGGTGGCAAAGCCGATGTGGCCATTATTGAAAGTCTGATCGAATTTGATGACTGCTTCACCGGTTACACCTATGAAGGCGTGCCTGATACCCGGGTTATCGTATTCAAGGGCTTCCCGGTGATGGCAATGATGCGCTTGTCGACCTCCGACTCCAACGGTAAAGCCAATCTGCACCAGGGTGCGGTCGGTGTCGGCCTGGATATTGGCGATGGCTCTGCTTTACGTGCCGTGCAGTTCGACCGTCCTGTGCTGTTGCATCCGGATACCGGTACTAACCTTTACACGTTAAAAGTACCGCACTGGGAACAGCTACTGATGCTGTCTGCCTCCTGTTATGAAATGTCCGGTCTGGGGTATCTGGGTACGGACATGGTACTTGACAGGCAGAAAGGTCCGATGCTGCTTGAACTCAATGCTCGCCCCGGCCTGAGTATTCAGGTGGCCAATGGCGAAGGGCTGGTGCCTCGTCTGCGCCAAATTGAAGCATTGGGCAATAAGCATAAAATGACGGTAGCACAGCGTGTCGCTTATGCTCGTGAACATTTCTCGCGTAAGGGCTGATAACACAAGTATCTCAACTTCGTCATAAATCAGGAGCCGGTCATGCAGAATACAGGACGTTTCAATGCCTTGGTGCTTGGTCTGAGTCTATTTCTCGGACTAAGTGTATTAGGCTGGCTGCTGGCGCATGCTGCCATCAGCGTTAAGGAATATGAGCGCACCGTGACCGTAAAAGGTCTGGCTGAACAGGAGTTTATGGCCGATGTCGTAATCTGGCCGATTGCCTTTACCCTCGCCAATAACAACCTGTCTGTGCTTTATCAGGAACTTGAAGCCAATACCAAGACGATTACCGCGTTTCTTAGCCAGCATGGCATTGCCGATGATGATATCAGCGTTGCGACACCGGCCATTACCGATAAATCTGCCCAACAATACAGCGGCCCATCAGGCGCCGAATTCCGTTACACCGCCATGCAAACCGTCACCGTCTATTCCACGGCTATAGATAAGGTCCGCGATGTGATGAACCGCCTGTCCGAACTCGGCCAGCAAGGCATTGTGATTAGCGGTAATAACTATCAGTCACAGACCGAATACCTGTTCACCCGCCTCAATGACGTCAAACCAGCGATGATAGAAGAAGCCACGCGCAATGCGCGCGGAGTCGCTGACAAGTTTGCTCAGGACTCGGAGAGCAGTCTCGGTAAAATCCGCAAAGCCACACAGGGTCAGTTCAGTATCAGTCCGCGTGATAACAACAACCCACACATCAAAAAGGTACGGGTGGTATCGACCATCGAATACTATCTGTCGGACTGATGATCTCGCCTAAGCACGGCATCAAGGGACGGGGTACCGCAGACAATCAGGATAGTCGCTACAGCGAATTTCAGCGTGAAGCGCTGGATGATGGCTGGTTCAAGAACGAGGATAGCCCGGCACTTCGCACCGAAGTCAGTCTTGAAACTCCGCGGCGCATCATTACCCATAACCAATCACCCGATCTGCCATTCAGTCAGTCCATTAATGCCTACCAGGGCTGCGAACATGGCTGCCCATATTGCTTTGCCCGCCCGACGCACGCCTACCTCGGCTTATCGCCCGGTCTGGATTTTGAAACCAAACTTACCGCCAAACCTGACGCGGCCCGACTACTAAAAAAAGAATTACAGGCAAAAAACTACGTCTGCTCCCCCATTGCTTTAGGCACCAATACCGACCCTTATCAGCCTGTTGAGCGACAGTATCAAATCACCCGTGAGATTCTTGAGGTACTGGAACAACACCAGCACCCCTGCACTATCGTTACCAAGTCCGCGTTAATTGAACGTGATATTGATATTCTCCGCCGACTGGCTGAAAAGCAGCTGGTACAGGTAAACCTGTCGGTGACCACACTCGATAAAACGCTGGCACGCAAGCTGGAACCGCGGGCCAGCAGCCCACAGCGTCGTCTACAGGCTATCGAAACCTTAAGCGAGGCAGGCATTCCAGTCAGCGTACTCATTGCCCCGGTGATTCCGGTGCTAACCGATACCGAACTTGAAGACATCATGCGGGCCTCTGCTGATGCAGGGGCACTATCCGCTGGCTATATTCTGCTGAGACTGCCGCTTGAGGTTAGCGATTTATTCGAAGACTGGCTACAGACTCATTACCCGGATATGGCTGAACATGTCATGCAGCGTGTTCGTGATTCAAGAGACGGTAAAACCAATGATCCACGTTTTGGTCATCGGCTCAGTGGGCATGGCTTTTATGCTGATATGATTCAGCAGCGCTTTCGTATCGCCATGAAAAAGCTGGGGCTCAATCAACGCAGTCAGCCCCTGAACTGTGCGCTTTTTGATCCTTACCCAGAACAGATGAGTTTGTTTTAATGGCTTGGGATTAAATTACGTCGGTCAACTGTTCGAAAATATCCAAATTGATAGTCGGGAGCTGTAGTATCTCCATTCATCTCAGTCACTTTCGCAGTATTATTGAATTATTCAAACATTTAATAGAGTTTATGCATGGACGCAAAACATATTTCAAAAGCCAATCCTCTTGGCCTTTTATTCAAATTACCTTCCTTTTTGCAATTTATGCTTCACTGATAGCACTCTATTTTCATAACTTTATACCTGAGCCAGCTACCAGAGCTTTTGCGGCGCGAGTTTCTTTATATTTTTCTATCTGTTTTTCAATTTCTTTATTTTATCTTTTATCAATAATTTGATGCCCAACCCCACGTGGAAGCAACAGTCCAAGTTTACTAAGCTTGTGTTGATGCTGTTCTCTGTGCCTCTGTATTATTTTTTTGCCTGGATTAGCTTGGCATTTTTCCTGCCGCTTGTTTACACAAGCATGACTGGGGAAACAAAAACCATAAATGAGGTCGTCAGTAGAGAATATGTGGATTCCAGAAAGTCCTGCGACTACAGACTGAAATTCGAGACCGTTGATACCCCCATGTTTCATTTTTGTCTACGTCCTGAAATTTATGCTCAGATGGGTCAAGGTGAATATGCAGTTGTCACCACCATCAAGCAATCCGAATTTGGGCATTACATCAAAAGTGTCAGATTTGTCGAAAGCGACATCAAGTCTGTTGTAGTCAATCAGAGAAATATACAAAATCAGGTGATTCTAGTTTTAATTCTTGTTCTAACAGCAACGCTTGCTTTTACATTGCTGAAGCATTATCAGAAAAAGCTGCGCTCTAAAAGCAGTAGGTTGGATTAAGCAATAAAAGCAACACACTAACTAGCTTCAAGTCTTGGCTATTGTTCTATCCAACCTTCAAAAGACTTGTTTTGAGCTAATCTTGATAGTTTTCCTTTCATGTACGGATTGCAGTGCCGCATTGATTGCCACACAGTTACCGCGGGCATCAGCCAAACTCAGTCTTGGTGATTTGCCATTGAGAACACAGTCGGAAAAGTGTTCGATTTCCAGATTGAAATGGTTGGCCGCAGATATGGCGACGGTTTCCTGCACACCTTCGTCAGTCCAGTAGCTGATAAGCGCCTGTTCGTCTTCGGGTTGCCAGACGGTATGACAGGTAACGCCGCCTAAAGTACCGATAATCTCATAGACACTGCGGCGGGCATGCTCAAAGCTCATTTCAAACTGCGCGTAGCGTCCGTCACCAAAATCAAACATCCCTGCCAGACTGACATCAGCGCCATGTTCATTCAGCTTCGCCATCGCGGTCGCTGAAACAGGTTCGCAATCAAACCAATGCCGTGCCGTGTGCACCGCATAGGGGCCAATATCCCACATCGCGCCGCCACCATGATTAAAGTCACGATTAATGCGGTACTGTCGTGCCGGTTTCATTGGAAAGGCAAAGGAAGTTTTAACTGTGCGTACGTCACCAATTTTGCCCGACTCAATCAGTTCCTGAACAAAGTCATGTTGTGGATGGAAGCGGTACATAAAGCCTTCCATCACCGTCACATTATTCGCCTTAGCCGCTGCTGCAATGGCATCAATATCCGCCACCGTCAGTGCCATCGGTTTTTCAATCAATACATGTTTGCCGTGATTGATGGCTTTCAACGCCCACTCGGCATGTTCTTCATTGGCCATGGGCAGATAGACGGCATCAATATCATCGCGTTGCAACAAGGCATCCGGATCATCCAGTGCAACAGCATCCGTCTCGCTCGGTGCATATTTGTTCAGGGTTTCAGCCGCCGCGCCAGGACGACGGCTGGCTATCGCGACCAACTTGGCATTGGGCGCTGCCACGATGGCTGGCATCAATTTGTCATTGACGCGGGCCGCCCCCAGAATTCCCCAACGTAATTGTTCAGCCATAAGTTCGTTCCTTCTTTTGTTCTGTCGTGCTCGTCATGATAACGACTGGTCTTTAGAAAACCAAACAGCGATTACACTCCACATATATTTAACTGCAACAGCCGTATGCTAAGCTGCATGATCTAACAAACAGCACGACAAGGAGAAACTATGACTATTGAAGTTGGACAATGCTTGCCCGCAGGTAACTTGAGTGAAAGCACCGGTTTTGAAGCGGATAATGGCTGCCCACTCAAGCCCGAGGCAAAAGATGTGATCGCGATGGCTAAGGGTAAAACCATCGTTGTTTTCGGTGTCCCTGGTGCCTATACCCCACTCTGCTCAGCTGAACACCTGCCCGGTTTTGTGAAATTCGCTGATGAGATCAAAGCCGCAGGCGCAGATGAAATCTGGTGTATGGCCGTCAATGATGGCTTTGTGATGGCCTCATGGGGTCGTGACAATAACGTCGATGGCAAAGTACGCATGATGGCCGATGGCAGTGCGGAATACACTAAGGCGCTGGGGCTGGATCGTGACCTGACCGGAGGTGGCATGGGTATTCGTTGCTACCGTTTTGCCATGATCGTTAAAGATGGCGTTGTCAGTTATATCGGTGTGGAAGGTTCTGGTGAGTTTGGCAAATCCAAGGCCGAAACCATCCTGAAAGAATTGAAGAAATAAACACAAACAGTTTGGGAGCGAAGTATTTCGCTCCCAACGCTATTTCTAGCGCCAGTGTTCCTCAACTTCCTGCTCACCACCAATAAATACAGCCGTTGCCAGCTCACTAAAGATTCCGTGCTCGACAATGCCGGGAATGGTTTCCAGCACCATGGTCAGTTCCAGACTGTCGATATGATTGAATTCCATATCCAACACTAGCGAACCATGTGCTGTCACCGCCACATTATCCTTACCTGAGTTCAAGCGTAATTCGCCTGTACCACCACGTTGCTTTAGTTGTGCCAATACCAGTTTCCATGCCTCGGGCATCACTTCTATAGGAATCGGAAATTTCTGACCGATATGATCGACCAGCTTGCTTTCATCGACCAACACATAGAATTGGTCGGCAGCCGATGCCAGTAACTTTTCCCTGACCAGATCCTGACCACGGCCTTTCAGCAACGTCAGATCAGGGGTGACTTCATCAGCACCATCAACATACATATCAAGTCCGTCCAGCGAGTCGATAGAGACCACCGGCAGCCCCGCCTGTTTCGCCTTCACGGCACTGATGACCGAGCTGCTGACAGTGGTGATATTCAGTTTTTCCGTTCGCTGACGTTTGGCGAGCGCCTCAATAAACAGATTCGCCGTTGAGCCAGTGCCTAGTCCCACCACCATATTGGCTTCAACTAGATTGGCAACATGGACGGCAACACGTTGTTTGGGATTCATCGCATTCTCTGCTGTCATTGACAACCTCCTTGCGCTTGGCAAAATGTATGCTCAGCTTAACACTCGGGCCAGCGATGTCCAGCCGCCCACCATTCACAATAACAGGACACCATCATGGCACAGTTTGCGAGCATCATCAGCGATATTGAAGCAGCTACCGGTCACTCACTGCAACAGGCCGAGATCACCAGTATCGGTGGCGGCTGCATTAACTCTGCATTCCGGCTGGATAACGGCAAAGAACAGTACTTCGTCAAGGTAAACAGCCCCAACCTGAGCGCCATGTTTGAAGCAGAAGCACACGGGCTGCAGGAAATGAAAGCCACCGATTCAGTACGTATTCCGGATGTCATCAGCTATGGTGTCGCCGATGGTCACAGCTATCTGGCACTGGAATACATTCCACTTGGCAGCCTCCGCGGTCAGGCAGCTGCACTTTTGGGGCAACAGTTAGCTCAAATGCATAAAGTGAAACAGCCCTATTTTGGCTGGCATAGGGACAACACCATCGGAAGTACCCCTCAAATTAATGAGCGCCATCACAACTGGTTGGAGTTCTGGCAGCAGGAACGACTCGGTCAGCAATTACAGTTTGCTGCCAGAAACGGCTTTGGCGGACGCTTGCAGAGCCAGGGCGAAAAACTGGTACAGAATCTCGGTGCTTTGCTCGACGGCTACTCGCCCCAACCCGCCTTATTGCATGGTGACTTATGGGGCGGTAACGCTGCCGCTGATGACAGGGGTAATCCAGTCATTTTTGACCCGGCCTGTTATTACGGTGACCGCGAAGCTGATCTGGCAATGACGGAACTGTTCGGTGGTTTCGGCCATGACTTTTTTGCTGCCTACCAGACTGAATATCCAGTCGATAACGGCTACCCAACTCGAAAAACACTCTATAATCTTTACCACATTCTCAATCATCTCAACCTGTTCGGCGGTGGCTATCTAGGTCAGGCTGAATCGATGATTGATCGTTTACTGGCACAGATCTAGAAAGAGGAAACATGAGCCAAATTAAAGTGTTGTTTGTCTGCATGGGGAATATCTGTCGCTCCCCTACTGCCGAAGGGGTTTTCACGCACCTGGTAAAGCAACAGGGCACTTATGACCGTTTTATGATCGATTCGGCCGGAACCCATGCTTACCATGTTGGAGAGCAACCCGATACCCGCGCGCAGCAAACGGCTCGCCAACGCGGCATAGATCTGTCCTATATCCGTGCTCGCAAGTTTGCCTACACCGATTTTGAGATGTTTGATCATATTCTGGCGATGGACTCAGACAATTACGCGATTCTTGTTGATGCCTGTCCTTCTCAGTACCGCGATAAAATCAGACTGTTTCTTGATTTTGCCCCAGAGCGACACGAACGTGATGTGCCTGATCCCTACTATGGTGGCCAGAATGGTTTCGATCATGTCTTCGATTTGGTGGAAGATGCGTCACATGGCTTTTATTCGAGCATAACCAATAACTAAGATACCTCTTCTTAGGTAGTTGCTTTGCTCCTCGAGCGGCGTATGATTGCCGGTTGACTAAAAATATCAATATCGAGGAGTATCAACGTGAACGCGCTAGTAAAAAGCAGGATGATGCTATCTACCCTGCTCGGACTTGTCCTGACTTTTATGCCCCAACTGGCTGCGGCCGCAGATAATGTCAAACTCCTCGATTTGACGGGACACTGGGTTGGTTACGCCGCAATTGCCTTATTTATCCTCGCCTACACCCTAGTGGTGGTCGAAGAAGAAATTCATATGCGTAAGTCCAAGCCGGTGATGATCGCCGCCGGCATAATTTGGGCGATGATTGCCTTTGTCTATGCGCAGCAACCCGACTCGGCTTATCACCATACGGCAGAAGTGATGATTCGCCACAACCTGCTTGAATACGCCGAACTGTTTCTGTTCCTGCTCGCAGCAATGACCTATATCGCCACGATGGGCGAGCGCGGCATCTTTGATGCACTGCGGGCCTGGTTAATCAACAAGGGCTTCTCGCTCCGAACTATATTCTGGCTGACCGGCCTGTTGGCATTTTTCATCTCACCGGTAGCTGATAACCTGACTACCGCCCTATTGATGGCGACCGTGGTGATGGCAGTGGGTGGCAATAATTTCAGCTTTGTTGCCGTGGCCTGTATCAATATCGTCGTGGCCGCCAATGCTGGCGGTGCCTTCAGCCCATTCGGTGATATCACAACGCTGATGGTGTGGCAGAAAGGCGTGGTCGACTTCCATGAATTCTTTGCTCTGTTCCTGCCATCGTTGGTGAACTGGTTTGTACCCGCTTTTATCATGTCACTAACGGTTAAAAATGAAACACCAGAAGCAACCAATGATCAGGTTGTACTCAAACAAGGCGCGTTTGTCGTTGTTGCTCTGTTCTTGATCACGATCGGCATGGCCGTGTGTGCTCACAACTTCCTGCACCTGCCTCCAGTAGTTGGCATGATGACCGGCCTGGGCTTCCTCAAAATCTATGGTTACATCCTCAAACTGCGTGAGGCACGCCTGATGATGAATCTGGAGGATGTCGGTGAGGATAAGAAACCCTTCAACATTTTCCGTCAGATCGAACGTGCAGAATGGGACACGCTGATGTTTTTCTACGGCATCATTCTCTGCGTTGGCGGCCTTGGCACTATCGGCTATCTGTCTCTCGGCTCTGAACTGATGTACGGTGATCTGGGCCCCACTACAGCTAATATCTTGGTCGGGCTGATTTCAGCGGTTGTCGATAATATTCCAGTGATGTTTGCTGTACTGTCGATGATGCCGGAAATGAGTCATGGCCAATGGCTGCTGGTGACACTGACAGCGGGTGTCGGTGGCTCTCTGCTCTCAGTTGGCTCTGCGGCGGGTGTGGCTGTTATGGGTCAGGCGCGCGGTATTTATACCTTCTTCACTCACCTGAAGTGGGTGTGGGCCATAGCCCTGGGCTATGCCGCCAGTATCTGGCTGCATTTATGGTTGAATGCTTCCCTGTTTTAGCTGGTAGTTCACTAAATAAAAAAAGCGGCCTTCGGGCCGCTTTTTTATTTAGATTCAGTCATAAAGCCTGACCACCAGTTCAGCAATACAGGCTGGGCGTTTACTGTTTTCTATCTCGATTTTGACTTCCCGCACCAGCTCCAATCCGCGACGCAGCGTCTGAATTTTGATGATCCGGGTACGCGCACGAATACGTTTGCCCGCCTTGACTGGTGCCGGAAACACCACTTTGTTCATGCCGTAGTTCACGACTAAACGCGCTTCCGGGTAGTCATTTTTCTCAGGATTGACCGTATCGGTCAGCATCGGAATCAGTGACAACGTCAGAAAGCCGTGGGCGATAGTCGCCTTGAATGGCGATTCTTTGACGGCGCGCTCCGGATCTGTGTGTATCCATTGGTGATCACCGGTAACGTGGGCAAACTGATCGATACAGGCTTGATCAACGGTAAACCATTCGCCAACATAACTTTCCTCACCCAATTGAGCATGCAGGCGCTCACGCAAAGCAATAAAACTGTCGCTGGGTGCCTTATCCTCAACTAGTGATTGCGTCTCATCAGGCTCATGAAAGAAGTGAAAATACTGGGTCCAGGGCAACGACATATTACGGATATCTGACACCTTTTTATTCAAGGTTTCAGGCCAATGCTTCAAGGTACTTTCAACTCGGTTCTTGATTTCCGTATTGAGTGACTCCAGTTTTTCCTGTCCCTGTTTGATGGATTCAACCAGCCGCATTACTTTTCCTTTATTTTTTCCCCAGTAATCTCAATAACTAACTCTCATTCTCTCAATGACAGTCTACGCTGCATTCTCTGTATCTGCTGCTGAACATTTCACATTCAGTGTGGTCTGACTGGTTCCTGTCTGAACGCCGACATAGCAGAAAAGCGGTGCAGCGGGTACAATTTATTGTTTGATAATTGACTGACTGCAGCCACCGCCATGCTCTACAGCACAGATGACTTGCGTATTTCCGGTATACAGGAAGTAATTCCACCGGCGCAACTACACAAAGAACTTCCGATCACTGATCAGGCATCTGAAACGGTGTTCTATGCGCGTAAAGCCACCCAAGACATCCTGCATAAGCGCGATGATCGCCTGGTGATTATCGTTGGGCCCTGCTCCGTACATGATCCAAAGGCCGCGCGCGACTATGCCACCCGTCTCAAGCCAATCATGGATGCGCTTAAAGACGATCTGCATATCATTATGCGGGTCTACTTCGAAAAACCGCGTTCAGTAGTGGGCTGGAAAGGTCTGATTAATGACCCTTATCTTGATGGCAGCTTCAAAATTAACGACGGCTTACACATTGCACGTAAGCTTTTGCTGGATCTGGCGGAAATGGGCATACCTGCGGCTAGTGAATACCTCGACCTCATCAGTCCGCAGTACATTTCGGATCTGATTGCCTGGGGTGCCATCGGCGCACGCACCACGGAAAGTCAGGCTCACCGTGAGCTGGCCTCCGGTTTGTCCTGCCCGGTTGGCTTCAAGAATGCCACTGACGGTGGTCTTCAGATTGCGGTTGATGCCTGCCTGTCTGCGTCTAAGCCACACCACTTTATGTCAGTCACCAAGGCGGGGCGCTCAGCTATTTTCTCGACAACCGGTAACCCGGATTGCCATGTCATTCTGCGTGGTGGTAAAGAACCCAACTACGATGCCGACAGTATCAATGCTGCCGCAGAAGTGGTCGGCCGTTCCGGTCAGCAGGTGCGCATCATGATCGACTGCAGCCATGCCAACAGCGGTAAAAGCCATGTGCAGCAGGAAACGGTCTGTCGTGATGTGGCCACACAAATCGCCGCTGGTGATGGCCGAATCATCGGCATGATGCTGGAGAGTAATTTGGTGGCAGGCAGACAAAATGCTGAACCGGGCAAAGAGCTGGTCTATGGTCAGAGCATTACTGATGCCTGCATGGCCTGGGACAATACAGAAGTGCTGCTTCACGAGCTGGCTGAGGCAGTCAGACAACGTCGAACACAGTCTTGACCCGTCCTCTGTGACGACGCCACATCGTCGTCACAGTTGTTCCGCCTGCTCTCTCCTAAGTTGCTCTGCAACAAGGAGATACAGCTATTTTTGCGTTTCGAAAAAACACCAAATTACGCTATAATTAGCGATTCGCGATTTACAGCCGAGCCGCGCTCGTGCTGAAATGGCAAGGTATTCCTGAGAAAATCAGTAGGTTATTAAATGGCAGAGTATGCCCTCATACTGTTAAGCACAATACTGGTGAACAATATCGTCCTGGTTAAATTCCTGGGGCTGTGTCCGTTCATGGGTGTTTCGCGCAAGCTGGAAACGGCTATGGGCATGGCGCTCGCCACGACATTTGTGCTGACTTTGTCATCGATCAGCAGTTATCTGATCAATGAATACCTGCTGGCACCATTCGGCATTGAGTTTCTGCGTACCATCAGCTTTATCTTTGTGATCGCGGTTGTAGTGCAGTTCACCGAAATGGTCGTGCATAAAACCAGTCCGCTGCTGTATCAGGTTCTGGGTATTTTCCTGCCGCTGATCACCACTAACTGCGCCGTATTGGGTGTCGCCCTGCTCAATGTGCAGGAGCAACATGGTTTCATCGAATCCGCGCTCTATGGCTTCGGCGCAGCAATTGGTTTTTCGATGGTACTGGTGATTTTCGCAGGTATGCGTGAAAGACTTGCTGCCGCTGATGTACCTGTTGCCTTTCAGGGTGCTGCTATCGGTTTGATTACTGCAGGGTTAATGTCGATGGCCTTTATGGGCTTTGCCGGATTAGTGAAGGTATAAGCCAATGTTGACAGCGATTATTGCCCTAACGCTACTGGCGTTAATTCTCGGATTGTTGCTCGGCTTTGCCTCGGTCAAATTCAAGGTAGAAGGCGATCCTATCGTCGAACAAATCGACAAGCTGTTGCCTCAAACACAATGTGGCCAATGCAGCTTTGCCGGTTGCCGTCCCTATGCCGAAGCTATCGCCGCGGGCGAAGCCGACATTAACCGTTGCCCGCCAGGTGGTGAAGCCACCATTCAGGCGCTGGCTGATCTGCTTGATGTCGAGCCAAAACCGCTGGACGAAGAATGCGGTGTTGAAAAGCCGAAAATGCTGGCGGTTATTGATGAGCAGCGCTGCATCGGTTGTACCCTGTGTATTCAGGCTTGTCCGGTTGATGCCATTCTCGGTGCGGCCAAGCATATGCATACAGTCATTGCCGATGAATGCACGGGTTGTGAGCTCTGCTTAGAGCCCTGCCCGGTCGATTGTATTGATATGCTAGAAGTGGCACAAAATCCAAACACCTGGCGCTGGCCGGATCCTTCGCATTTGCAACTGGAACGCGGAGGTCGGTCATGACACAACCTCTTGGTAGTTTTCCGGGCGGCCTGAAACTGCGCGGCCATAAAAAACGTTCTACGCAGACACCGATTCGTCGTACACCACTGGCCAAGCAGCTGATCCTGCCCTTGCAACAGCATATAGGCGCAGCTGCCGTACCGATTGTTGAAGTCGGTGACAAGGTACTCAAAGGTCAGCGGATTGCAAGGGCTGAAGGCCATGTATCGGTCTGCCTGCATGCACCCAGTTCCGGTACGGTTGTGGCAATTGATGAACAAGCCATTCCCCATCCGTCGGGTCTGAGTGCGGCTTGTATCACTATCGAAACCGACGGTGAAGACAAATGGGCAGAACGCCATCCTGTAAAAGGCTTTCAGGATATGACGCCACACGAAATTCGTCAGATCATTCGTGATGCCGGTATTGTCGGTCTGGGTGGTGCGGGTTTCCCCAGCTTTATCAAGTTGAATCCGGGTATCCATCACACGGTTGAAAGTCTGATCCTGAACGGCGCTGAGTGTGAACCGTATATCACCTGTGACGATATGCTGATGCGTGAACGCGCCGACGGTATTCTCGATGGTGTCGAGATCATGCTGCATGCGCTGAACGCACAAGAAGTGTTGCTGGCCATTGAAGACAATAAGTCGCAGGCGATTTCATCCATGGAATTGGCGTTGGCTGCGCGTCCGCACCTGACACAAACCAAAATTGCGGTGATCCCGACCCGTTACCCGACCGGTGGTGAAAAGCAGATCATTCAGGTGGTGACAGGTAAGGAAGTACCGACTAATGGCCTGCCTATCGATATTGGCATTGTTTGTCACAATATGGGCACCGCCTATGCTGTCGGCCGCGCCATTAATCATGGTGAGCCGCTGATCTCACGTATTGTGACTGTCACAGGCACAGACGTGACCCATGCAGGTAACTTCGAAACCCTGTTTGGTACGCCGATTTCTGCACTGCTGGAGTTTGCAGAAACCAAACGCCAGCCGGATGAACCGTTTATTCTCGGCGGTCCGATGATGGGCTTTAACCTGTCCGGCGACAACCTGCCCGTCACCAAAACCGCCAACTGTATTCTGGTTGGTGTGGAAGATGCTGCCGAAAAAGCCGAACCTTTGCCATGCATCCGTTGTGGTGACTGTGCCTCGGCCTGCCCTGCTAGTCTGTTGCCTCAGCAACTCTACTGGCATGCCCGCGCCAAGGACTTTGATCAGACACGTGATTACAATTTGTTTGATTGTATTGAGTGTGGCTGCTGTGACTATGTCTGCCCGAGCAAAATACCGCTGGTGTCCTATTTCCGCTTTGCCAAAACGGAAATCATGAACCAGGAGCGGGAACGTAAGAAGTCCGATCTGGCGCGTGAACGTTTTGAAACCCGTCAGGCACGGATGGAACGCGAACAACGCGAAAAAGAAGAGCGTCAGCGTCAGCGCAAAGCGGCTCTGGCCGCCTCAAAAGCCAAAAAAGAACAAGACGCTGCAGCGGAAACATCGTCTGCAGAAGACAAGGAGAACTAAGCGAATGGCATTATTCCGGATAAGTCCGCCGTTTCTGGCGGGGACTAACCGTGTCACCCTGCAAATGTTGCAGGTGCTGTTGGCTATGGTTCCGGCCGTGATTGCCATGGTGATGTTTTTCGGCCCGGCAGTGTTGATCAATATCGCACTGGCTTTAGTCGTTGCGTTGGCAACCGAGGCCTTGCTGCTTAAACTGCGTCAGCGTCCAATTAAACCCTTCCTCAGTGACGGCAGTGCCGCTGTCACCGCCGTATTGCTGGCGGTTGCTATTCCACCTTTATCGCCTTGGTGGCTCACGGTACTAGGCGTGATGTTTGCCATTATCTTTGCCAAGCATCTCTACGGTGGTCTCGGTTACAACCCGTTTAACCCGGCTATGGTCGGTTATGTCTTGCTGCTGCTGTCGTTTCCGCTGGAAATGACGACCTGGCTGCCGGTGCAGTCTTTAGCAGAACACCCGCTAAATTTTGAGCAAGCGTTCCAACTGATTTTCTTTGGTGACACAGCGACTGGCCTGAGTGTCGATACCGTGTCTGGCGCTACGCCACTGGACGCAATGAAAACCCAGATTGGCCAGCAGATCCTGCCTGAATATATTGTGAATCAACCTCTGTTCGGCATGCTCGGTGGCATTGGCTGGGAATGGATCAACGTCTGGTTCCTGCTCGGTGGTCTGTTTCTGCTGTACCGCAAAGTCATCAGTTGGCATGTGCCTGCGGCCATGCTTGGCACCCTATTAGTGCTCAGCAGTATCACAGCCCTGTTTGCGCCTGAACTCACAGGTTCACCGCTGTTTCATCTATTCAGTGGCGGCACTATGATCGGCGCTTTCTTCATTGCCACCGATCCGGTATCGGGTTCGACCACGCTGAAAGGCCGCTTGGTATTTGGTGCTGGTGTTGGCGCGCTAACTTATATTATTCGTATCTGGGGTGGTTACCCGGATGGCGTCGCTTTTGCCGTTTTACTGATGAATATGCTGGTTCCGCTGATTGATTATTACACTCAGCCCAAGGTCTACGGAGCGAGCAGCAAATGATGGATCTGCAAAAACATATTCTGCGCGTCGGTCTGCTGCTGGGTCTGTTTGCCATTGTCGCCACCACATTGGTTGCATTAACGGAAACCAGTACCCGTGAGCAAATCAAGGAAAACGAGCGTGAAGCCTTGCTCAGTGGTATCAATGCGCTGATTCCACATGAGCAATATGACAATGAAATTCTGCAGGACACAATCCTGCTGGACGCGACCGAAGAGTTGGCCACAGAAGGACCGACAACGGTCTATCGTGCCCGTAAACAGGGAGAGAATGTGGCTGTGGTACTAACGGCTGTCGCGCCCAACGGCTATTCAGGTCAGATCAAAATGCTGGTCGGTATTTATGCTGATGGCACCTTGGCGGGTGTTCGCGTAATCAACCATAAAGAAACGCCCGGACTCGGTGACAAAATCGACGAGAAAAAAGCCGATTGGATATTCCAGTTCGAAGGTTTGTCTCTGACTAAGCCAGCCAGTGCCAAATGGAAGGTCCAAAAAGACGGCGGCGAGTTTGATCAGTTCACCGGCGCGACCATTACTCCGCGTGCGGTAGTGGGCGCTGTAAAACGCGCACTGGAATATTTCCGTTCACACGGTGACGAGCTGTTTGCCGTCACAGAGGAAGAGTCATGAACGCATACAAGCAAATCATTATTGATGGCTTATGGAAAAACAATCCGGGCATCGTACAGTTGCTCGGCCTGTGCCCTTTGCTTGCAGTGAGCAATACCGTGGTCAATGCTTTGGGACTGGGGCTGGCGACGATCCTGACCTTAGTCGCATCTAATGGCCTGATCTCTTTACTGCGTAATCAGATCCCGGATGAAGCGCGACTGCCCGTGTTTGTCATGATCATCGCGTCGATTGTGACCATTATCGAACTCTCAATGAATGCCTGGTTTCATGAGCTGTATCTGATTCTGGGTATTTTCATTCCGCTGATCGTGACCAACTGCTCGATCATTGGCCGCGCCGAAGCCTTTGCTGCCCGTAACTCGGTAGGCCCCGCCCTGCTCGATGGTCTGATGATGGGCCTGGGATTTACCGCTGTACTGATCGTACTTGGTGGTATGCGTGAACTGATTGGTCAGGGTACGCTGTTTTCGCAGGCCCACCTGATGTTTGGTGAAGCTGCGCGTGGCTTCAGCATTACAGTGATTGAGGACTATCGCGGCTTTCTGATGGCCCTGCTGCCACCCGGTGCCTTTATTGGTCTTGGCTTAATTGTCGCTTTGAAAAATGTGATTGATAGCCGACTGGCTCGCCGTGAGCCTAAAGTCGCTGTGGTAGAAGCAGAAACAGTCGCAGGCTAAACGGTTTAAGTTGTCATGAATCAGGCACAACGGCACGAGTTTTTCACTATCTTACGAGCGGAAAACCCGGAACCGACCACTGAGCTGAATTACAGCAGCGCATTTGAATTACTGATTGCCGTTATTTTGTCGGCGCAAGCTACCGATGTCGGCGTCAACAAAGCGACCGATAAACTGTATCCGGTCGCCAATACACCCGAAGCTATTCTGAAGCTCGGTATAGATGGGCTCAAGGAATACATCAAAACCATCGGCCTGTTTAATAGTAAGGCAGAGAACGTCATCAAGACCTGTCACCAGTTGCTGGAGAAGCACAACGGTGAAGTGCCTCAGGACAGAGCGGCGTTAGAAGCCCTGCCCGGTGTTGGCCGTAAAACCGCCAATGTGATTCTGAACACCGTGTTCCGGCAACCGGTGATGGCGGTGGATACCCATATCTTCCGTCTATCCAACCGCACGGGTCTCGCTAAAGGCAAAACCGTGCGAGCAGTGGAAGACAAGCTGATGAAAGTCGTTCCCGCAGAGTTTATGCTCGACGCCCATCACTGGCTGATCCTGCATGGCCGCTATATCTGCACCGCGCGCAAACCCAAATGTGAACAGTGCAGCGTGACCCATGTCTGCGATTACTACCGCGACATAAAACGTCGAACCAGTCGAGCAGATTAAGATGTTTGGTCAAAACCGCCAGCAACTGCGTCAGTTCTTTTTCGATGTCTGGTCGAAAATGCAGAAAGATGAAAACCTAAACGGCCTGGAACAGGTACTTGCTCAGATCATCAGCATGCATCCCGAATACCATGCGCTACTGCAACAGCCGGACAAGCTGGATCAGGACTTCACCGTTGAAGCCGGGCAAAGTAATCCTTTTCTGCATATGGGCTTACATATCTCGTTACATGAGCAAATCAGCACGGATCGTCCCGCTGGCATTCGCCAGCTCTATCAGCAATTACAGACACAATATGATTCCGCCCATGATTGTGAACATGCCATGATGGACTGCCTCGCCGAAGTCCTCTGGCAGGCGCAGCGGAATCGCCAGCTGCCGTCAGATTCAGACTACCTCCAGGCTTTACGCGGTTTGCTTCAATAGGCTTGAGCAGCCTAAAATTCGGCTTCACTCACTGCTTTTCCCCGTGCGCTGAAGCCGGGGACACATCAACGCTGCTGGAGGCACGCCATGAAAGCATTCGGTTTTAACACCGCAACAGCTGAAGCAACCCTATTTGACAATGACCTAGCGGCACCCCAAGGACGAGATCTGCTGATCGCCATCGAAGCCATCGCCGTGAACCCTGTCGATATCAAGGTGAAGTCTTCCATTAACAGCACATTGGATAAGCCCAAAATTGTTGGTTATGACGCCGCTGGCACCGTTATTGCCGCTGGGCCAGACTGTGAACTCGTTAAGGTCGGCGATAAGGTTTTTTATGCAGGCGATGTCAGCCGCGACGGTTGCTATGCCAGCCATCAATTAGTCGATGAACGCATAGTCGGCTTTGCTCCGCGCACGCTTTCAGCACCCGAAGCGGCGGCCATGCCGCTAACAAGTATTACAGCCTGGGAAGCCTTGTTCTCACGGATGAGAATTCATCCGAACCTCGACAAGGGCAAGACCTTATTGATTATCGGTGCCGCAGGCGGCGTTGGTTCGATTGCCATTCAACTGGCTAAACAAATCGCCGAACTCAATGTGGTTGCCACGGCTTCGAGAAAAGAGTCGGCTGACTGGTGTCGCGAACTCGGTGCTGATCATGTCATCAACCATCATTCCTTAAGCGAAGAATATGCCCAACTCAGTATTAATGCACCGGACTATATTCTTTGCCTTAATGACACTGACAGCTACTACGATGCGGTCACCGATCTGATTGCTCCGCAGGGCATGATTTGTTTTGTAGTGACCAGTCAGCAGAATCACAATATAGAGAAGCTGAAAACGAAAAGTGCCGGCATTGTCTGGGAGTTTATGTTCACCCGTCCGATGTATAAGACGCGGGATATCACTGCACAGCATCAGTTACTCAACCGTATTGCGGAGATGCTGGATTCCAAGAAACTACAATGCACCTTAAAACAGATCTTGGGCCCTATTACTGCTGACAACATTCGCCAAGCACATGAACGACTGTTAAGCGGTAAGACGATTGGTAAAATTGCCCTCACCGCAATTGAGAATTAATGCCTTAATGCCGCCGTTAGCGTGGCACGGCACGGATGATAACCGTATAATTGGCACAGGTTTTTATATTTAGAGTTGAGGTTCAACGGTGAATAACAATAAATCAGGTAAGTTTTTTGTCGGCAGTCTGGTCATCTTTCTCGTGCTTTTCGGTGTTATATCGATGGTTCTAAGCAATATGAAAGATGTTGCCAAAAACGTGACTGCACCTGCCAGTATGGATGCTGAAGCGATCGCAGAGCGTATCCAGCCGGTAGCCGAAGTGAATGTTGGTGAACCACCTGTGGTTGAAGCGCCAGCAGTTGATACAAGCGAGAACACTGCCGGTGGTGCGGGTGAACAAATCGTCACCTCTGTCTGCGCCGCCTGCCATGCTGCGGGTCTGATGCAGTCACCAAAACTCGGTAGTGCTGATGACTGGGCACCACGTATCGCAAAAGGCATCGAAACGCTATACACACATGCCATCAATGGATTTAACATGATGCCAGCGAAAGGTGGTCGTGCTGACCTGAGTGATGACGACATCAAAGCTGCCGTCGACTTTATGGTCTCAGGCGCACAATAAGTCTAAGAAACAACGGATGGAAGCACTGCCTGATTTAACTGTCAGGCAGTGCTTTTTTACTGATAAACAGGGAACTGCTGACGCTGCCAGAATTGTCCATGGATCTGCTTTCATTTAACCTCCCGCTTGTCGCGCTGTTGCCCTTTATCGGCGCCCCGCTGGCCGCTTATGCCGCCAACTTCAACCGTGTTGCTTCTGCCTGGACAGCCGGTTTTGTCACCCTCGTCTCCTTATTGTTGCTATTACCGGCAGCATCTCTGCCTTTTGAAGGCCAGACTCTAATTCAAAGCTGGTCCTGGCTGCCCAGTCTGGGGCTCGACTTTGCCTTCCGGCTGGATGGCCTCGCGCTGTTATTCAGTCTGCTCATATTGCTGATTGGTTTGCTGGTCATACTCTACGCCCGCTACTACCTGTCAGCTGGTGACTCGATGGGCCGTTTCTTTGCCTATCTGCTGATGTTTATGGGCTCCATGCTCGGCATTGTCTTATCGGAAAACCTGATTCAGCTGGTCGTTTTCTGGGAGCTGACTTCCCTAACATCCTTCCTGCTGATCAGCTACTGGCAGAATCAACAGGATGCCCGTGACGGTGCCCGTATGGCCCTGGCCATCACTGGTGCCGGTGGACTTGCCATGCTGGCCGGTGTACTGATCATTGGCAATATCGTCGGCAGCTTTAACTTAACCGAGGTGCTTGCCTCTGGTGACCTGATTCGTGAGCACGATGCTTACCTGCCTGCTCTGGTCTTGATTCTGCTTGGCGTGTTCACCAAGTCGGCCCAGTTCCCTTTCCATTTCTGGCTGCCACATGCGATGGCAGCACCGACCCCGGTCTCAGCCTATCTGCACTCCGCCACGATGGTGAAAGCCGGTATCTTTATGCTGGCGCGTTTATACCCTGCCCTGTCTGGTACCGAAGCCTGGGGTTGGCTGGTCGGCAGTGCCGGTATGATCACTATGGTGTTGGGCGCATACACTGCACTGTTCAAACACGATCTGAAAGGCTTGCTCGCCTATTCCACCATCAGTCATCTGGGGCTGATTACCCTACTGTTTGGCTTTGGCACCAAGCTCGCTGCCGTCGCCGCGATTTTCCATATTATCAACCACGCCACGTTTAAAGCCTCGTTGTTTATGGTGGCCGGCATCATCGACCACGAGTGCGGCAGCCGTGATATGCGTAAGGTTAACGGCATGCTCAAGTACATGCCTCACACGGCGGTATTGGCAATGATTGCTGCATCCGCAATGGCCGGTGTTCCTCTGTTGAATGGCTTTTTGAGTAAGGAAATGTTCTTTGAACAGGCGGTGACCGCCAGTGGTGGCAATATGCTGGCTTGGGCGATTCCTGTGCTGGTGACTCTCGGCGCCATATTCTCGGTCGCCTACTCCTTACGCTTTATCCATGATGTCTTCTTTAATGGCGAACCGGTGGGCCTGACTAAAACACCGCATGAGCCGCCACGCTTTATGAAGATCCCGGTCGATATCCTGGTCATGCTCTGTCTCGGTGTCGGTATAGCGCCGATGATTCTGGTCGCCCCAATCCTGTCGGTCGCTGTCGCAGCCAGCCTACAGTCGGCCACACCAGAGTTCAGCCTTGCAATCTGGCATGGGGTGAACCTGCCACTGATTATGAGCTTTATCGCCATGGGCATAGGCGCGATCGTCTATTTCAATCGCGAAAAACTGTTCCGCTGGCATGATAAAAACCTGCCTCGCGTCGATGCCCGTGTTCTGTTCAATATGGTTTTGCATGGCGTGCTGGTTGCGACCGGTAAAGTCAGTCGCCTATTCGATCGTGGTTCACTACAGAATGCAACCAGTTGGGTGTTACTGACCGCTGTCGCCGCCGTTGCTTATGGCTATTTACAATTTAGTAGTCCGCTACTGGGTAACCGCGCATTGATGCCGATGGACTGGCTGACCTTTGCTCTGGCCACAACCATTATTCTGGCCAGCGTCTTGTGTGCGGTATTGCATCATCGACGTTTGGTCTCATTGATTATTGTGGGTGTGGTCGGCCTAATTGTATCGCTCGGCTTTGTAAAGTTTTCAGCACCCGATCTGGCTCTTACACAGCTATCTGTCGAAGTTGTTACGATTGTTTTGTTGTTGCTGGCTTTGTTCTTCCTGCCACAACACACCCCACAGGAACGCAACAGCCGTCGCATGACCCGTGACATCGTGTTGTCGGTCTCTGCAGGTGTCAGTGTGATGCTGCTGGCGATGGCGGTAATGACCCGCGACTATGCACCAATTTCCGATTTCTTTATTCAAAACAGTAAACCGGGTGGTGGTGGTACCAACGTCGTCAACGTGATTCTGGTCGACTTCCGTGGCTTTGATACCTTAGGCGAAATCGTCGTACTGGCCTTGGCTGGACTCGGTATCTTCGCCATGCTGAAAGACTTGCGTCTGCCTGCCCCTCTGCATGATATTGAGGGCCGTGAGTGGAACCATGATCCGCATCCGCCGATTATGCAAACCCTGACCCGTTTGCTATTCCCACTGATGTTACTGGTCGCGGTATTTATCTTCCTGCGCGGTCATAACCTGCCGGGTGGTGGCTTTATTGCTGGCCTGATTGCGGCAGTTGCGTTGATTTCACAATACCTTGCTAATGGTATTGCCTGGACCAATGCCCGTCTCAAAGTCGATATGCATATTGTGATTGCTTGTGGCTTGGCGGCAGCCTTCCTGACCGGCTTGGTGGCCATCCTGTTGTCCTACCCATTCCTGACATCCACATTCACCTATCTGAAATGGCCGGTCGTCGGTAAATTTGAAGTCGCGAGCGCCATGGCCTTTGATCTCGGCGTTTTCTTAGTCGTCGTCGGTGCCACGGTGTTGATCCTGGTCGAACTTGGCAAACTCAGCCATGCTTCGCACCGTATGCAACAACAGGAGCACTATTAATGGAGTGGCTCATTGCCATTGTCATCGGCGTGATGACGGCCAGTGGCATTTATCTGGTTCTACGTGCCCGTACCTTTCCGGTAGTATTGGGTCTGACTCTGCTTTCTTATGCGGTGAATGTATTTCTGTTTGTAATGGGCCGACTCCAGATTGGTCAGGCAGCGATAATTGATCCGTCTGCTCCTGGCTATACTGACCCTTTGCCTCAGGCCCTTGTGTTAACAGCGATTGTTATCGCCTTCGGCATGACCGCCTTTTTGATTGTATTGGCATTAAAAGCACGCAGCGAACTGGGTAATGACCACGTAGATGGTATGAGCTATGTCGCTGAAGAAGAAGCAGCGAAACAGCATAAGGCAGAGCAATCATGAATAGTATCTGGCCTGCGTTACCGGTTCTTCTGCCGCTGCTTGGTGCCATTCTGACCCTGTTTGCACGGCTTGGCGGCCTGCAATGGCAACGGGCTGTCAATCTGACCCTGACTGCGGCATTGGTTATATTAACCAGTCAGACCCTGCTTGTTGCTGGTACCAACGAACATCAAGTCTATCTTCTCGGTAACTGGCTGGCGCCATTCGGCATTGTGCTGGTATTGGATCAGTTGTCAGCATTGATGGTCTTGCTCACGGCAGTACTCGCCCTGTTTTCCCTGCTTTATGCGATTACCCAGGCAACCGATGAGCGCGGTGAACACTTCCATGTGTTGTATCAACTGCAGCTCTTCGGTCTGAATGGCGCCTTTATGACCGGCGATCTGTTCAACCTGTTTGTGTTCTTTGAAGTGCTGCTGCTAGCTTCCTACGGCTTATTGCTGCATGGAGGCGGCAGACTGCGTACCAAAGGTGGCCTCCACTATGTGGTAATTAATTTGGTTGGTTCGAGCCTGTTCCTATTTGCTGTTGGTACGCTTTACGGCATCCTCGGTACACTCAATATTGCCGATCTGGCCGCTAAAATGGCCGATGTCAGTGCCGACGATCAGGGCATTGTCGTTGCTGCCTCCTACCTGCTGTTGGTTGTGTTTGGCATTAAAGCCGCGATGTTCCCTTTGTATTTGTGGCTGCCAGGCGCCTATGCTCACACTTCGGCAGCGGTTGCGGCCTTATTTGCGATTATGACCAAAGTCGGCCTGTATGCGATCGTCCGTGTGCATGGCACCCTGTTTGCTGAAAAAGCGGGTGCATTGGAATCAGTGCATATCGACCTGCTGTTGTGGATTGGCATTCTGACCCTGATTCTGGCCGCCTTTGGCGTATTTGCTGGGCGTGGTCTTAAAGAGCAGGCTGCCTTTCTGGTGCTGGCTTCGGTTGCCACGCTGCTGATAGGTGTGGGTTTGAATACGCCGCAAGCGCTGTCTGCAAGCCTGTATTACCTGATTCATTCCACCTTAATTGGTGCCTCCCTGTTCCTACTGGCCGATTTGATTGCCCGAGGTCGTGGAAGCTATGCCGACCGTCTGCGTGTAGCACCGCCGATGGCCAATGCTATTTTGCTGGGTAGCGTGTTTCTATTTTCTGCCATAGCCATTACTGGTATGCCACCGCTGTCCGGCTTTTTCGGTAAGATCCTGATTCTGGACGCTGCCCTTGGTCATGAGCTTCAAGTCTGGGTATTCAGCGCCGTGCTGATTGCCAGCCTGCTGATGATGATTGCCATGGCTCGCTCAGGCTCAACGCTGTTTTATCAGGTCAGCAGTGATACTCATAATGACGGCACAGCGCTTAACCCAGCCGCATTAGTCGTAGTCATAGCCTTACTCTTGCTCAGCCCTGCTTTGGTTATCACCGCCGGTCCGGTCACTGGACTGACGGAACAGATCGCCGCGCAGTTCACTAACTGTGAGGGGTATATTAATGCTGTTCTCGGTCAAACCGCAGTGACGGGGAAATAAGATGCTAAGAAAACTGTTTCCTCACCCCTTTTTGAGTCTGGCACTGAGCATTATCTGGCTGCTCTTGAACAACTCCATAGATGCCGGCCATATTGTACTAGGCGCGCTACTGGGGATTTTTATTCCCTGGTTTACATCCGCATTCTGGCAGGAGCAGGTAGTAGTTCGTCGCCCCTGGCTGCTGACGAAATTTGTCCTCGTGGTGTTCTACGAAATTCTCGTGGCCAATATCATTGTCGCCCGGCTGATCCTGACCAAGCAGAGTAAGCTTCAGCCCGGCTTTTTGCATGTCCCGCTTGATCTCACCTCACCGCTGGCCATCAGTCTATTGGCTAATACCATCTCGCTGACACCGGGTACCGTCACCTGTGACCTGTCCGATGACCAGAAGTCGTTGCTGATTCATGCGCTGCATATTGAAGATGCTGAGGCGACAGTGGCTGAAATCAAGAACCAGTTCGAAAAACCGCTTAAGGAGATTTTCAGCTAATGCTAGAAACTGCCGTCATGCTCTCCTTTATCATGGTCTGTGCCGCCTTGTTGCTCAGTCTGTATCGATTGTTGGTCGGGCCCGATGTGCCAGACCGCATTCTGGCGCTGGATACCCTGTATATCAACTCCATCGCCCTGCTGATTCTGCTCGGTATTCACCTGCAAAGTATGTTGTATTACGAAGCAGCGCTGCTGATCGCGCTGATGGGGTTTATGGGCACCTTGGCGCTCAGCAAATACCTGCTCCGCGGCGACATCATGGAATAAGTCATGCTCGATATCGTGTTATCCATTTTGATTATTCTGGGTGGTTTCTTCACCTTAGTGGGCTCGCTTGGCCTGTTTAAACTGCCTGACTTCTATATGCGTCTGCATGGCCCGACCAAGGCCAGCACCCTGGGCGTCGGTGCTGTGTTGATTGCCTCGGCCCTGTATTTCAGCACCAACACCGGTGATATCAGCTTGCATGAAGTCCTGGTCACCTTGTTCCTGTTTATCACCGCACCGGTCAGTGCTCACCTGATGGCAAAGGCAGCCCTGCATATAAAGGTAAAACAGGACAAACGCACATTGAATAAGTCCGACCAATAATGCAGATCTGGGTTGATGCGGATGCCTGCCCTACGGTCATTCGTGAAATATTGTTCCGCGCCGCAAGACGTACACAGATTCCTTTGACCTTTATTGCCAATCATCCCCTGAAAATGCCGGCAGACAGTCATATCCGCTTTATTCAGGTGAGCAGCGGCTTTGATAAGGCTGATGATGAAATTGCGTCACGAGTGACAGCCGGTGATTTAGTGATCAGTGCTGATATTCCTCTGGCCAGCAGCGTGATCGAGCAAGGTGCTTTGTGCTTAAGCCCACGTGGTGAATTACTCGATAAAGGCAATATTGCGGCTCGCCTCACCATGCGCGACTTTATGGATACATTGCGCTCTAGCGGTGTAGAGACAGGCGGTCATAAGACGTTTAGTCAACGTGACCAGCAGCAATTTGCCAATCAGTTAGACAAGCTACTGCAAAAGCGCAAATAAACACTTCCTTTGCGGAACATAGCCATCATCAGCAGGTCGTAGAGAAGGTTTTTTCTACGACTTAAGGGAGTTTTCATGCTGCATGATTCGCAACAACGCTATGGCCTTATCAGCCGTTTTTTCCATTGGTTTATGGCTGTACTGGTCTTGCAGCAGTTCTTCAAATTTGGTGATTACATCAATGATGGTGAACACTGGCTGGGCGATACCTTTGGCCCCTACCACACATCGATTGGTGCGCTGATCATGCTGCTTGCCATCATCCGCTTATTCTGGTCGAGTAAACAAAAATCTCAACGGCCACAGACTGAAGGTCTGCTGGGTAAAATTGCCAAGGCCAGCCATCACACCATGTACCTATGCATGCTAGTCATGCCTCCATTGGGTGTGCTTTACATCTATGGAAAAGGTTACCCGGTCAAGCTGTTTGGGATGACGCTGCTGGATAAACCCGAAGGCAAAACCGAGTGGATGGTCAGCGTGGGTGATTTTCATGCTGTTTTAGCGTTCTTCTTGGTCGCGCTGGTTCTGGCACATTTATCTGCCGCCATGTATCACCACTTTATTCGCCGTGATGACACCCTGAAACGGATGATCTGATCAATATCCATAAAAAAAACCGCTGAGATAGCGGCTTTTTTATTATCTGGCTGTGCACCTTTACATTTGGTACTCAATACCTACATAGGCAGACAGTGGTGCTCCCGGATTCAATATCGCGTCAGAATCTGATGCCACATCTTTGACTCCATGACTGGCGATATAATCACGTTCAAACAGGTTCTTCACCTCCGCAAAGACACGGAAGTGATCATTTGACCAACCACTCTTCAAACCAACTAAGGTGTAAGAGCCAACTTTGTATGTATTGGCGAAGTCTGCATAACGTTCAGATACATAGTCCACCGTCGGGCCAAAATAGAAGCCGTTTTTATGGCGATAAAGCATTTCCCCCTTCATCACAAACTTCGGCGCGGCAGGCAGCGTGTTATCACCAAATGCGGCATCGTCATCAAAACGGAAACGGTTCCAAGTCGCACTGACCATTGGTGTCAGGCGATGGTAGCGATTATCTGTCAGCGCAATATCGGCGCTCAGCAACGCCTCGATACCGGCATGAATAGTGTCATCGGCATTACTGGTCTGAAAGGTATTCGGTGCAGCAGGATCTTCCACTGACAGAATCTCATTATCCAGTTTGGCGTAATAGGCAGAGACATCCCATCCCCACTGGTTTTTCTGACCTAATGCCTGATGACCTCGAGCACCAATTTCCAGCACTTCACCGTCCATCGCATCCAACGCTTCGCCAGGGTTTAATGCATCATCGAGTTCATAGGTGGTGGGTGCTTCGTAAAGACGACTCAGATTGGTGTACAAACTGGTATCAGCCGTGAGCTGATAAATCAGGCCTAATCGAGGATTGATGCTGTTGTAATCTTCATTAGTTCGCGTGGTGGTGTTGGTAGCCAGTGCCGTCGAACGTACATCCCTATCCGCTGTAACAGCCTGTGTACCAGCAATCAATGTCCAGTCATCAGCAAACTGCCAGCGATCCATTACGTAGAGCTCCAGCGTGTCAGCTTTATTATCAGTCTTGGTTTTTCTATCGGTTTTCTGACCAGACACATGGTTGTATTGACCACCATCGACGCGGGTTTCACCGTAATTAAAGCCCACCAGCCAGTCATGGTCGCCCATTTTGTGTTGATACCGTGCCATGGTGCCTGCATTACGGACGGTATCGTCGATCAACAACGTGAAAAAATCACCATAGACAACTGGGTGAAAAAGGTCTTGCTCTTCAAATGACAGACCAAACTCAAAACGACGGTTGTCATCGATTTCCCAAGTAGTTTTATTCGCTACACGAATGCTATCCACATCTTTTTGATAATGGCCTAACCCACGTTTAGATAAGGCAGTTGCTTGTTCAGGATCATCATGCACTTCTGCTTTGGTCAACGAACCGCTGAGCTCCTGATCATCATCCAAATGGGTGAAATAAAAGCGTGTTGAGACCGTGTCACTGAGGCGAATGCCCGCATTGGCATAGACACCAGTACGGGTTTGTTTATTGTGGTCGCGATAGCCGTCCCACTCTTTATTTTCGATAGTGACCAGACCATCAACATTGTCATTAAAGACCTGACTGGCAGTCATGCGGCTCTGACGCTGACCATGACTGCCACCAGAGACAGACAGGCTCAGCGGTGATGTGTTATAGGCTGTACGGCTAATAAAATTAACCGCGCCACCTAGCGTGCTCGCACCGTATTTCATCGCATTCGCGCCACGGGCAAACACGGCGTACTGTGAACTCAGAGGATCAATAATACGGTTATGGTTATTTCCATCCGCTGCAGTGACTGGCAGGCCATCCTGCAACAGCTTGATACCGTTCATATCGTAGCCGGTCGCATCTAGGTTCGAACCACGGCTGGAAAAGAAAATACCATCGTTACCAGTGGTGCTGGCCACCCAGACACCCGGCACATAGCGTAACGCATCTTCCAGGCTGGAGACTTGCCCTTCGGTGACCGATTCCATATCAATCAGGCTGATACCGCCTGGGGTATGACGGATTTCCTGCTTATCGGCTTCGATACCGAAATCGGCAGGAGCAATCTGCTGAGCTGTCACTTCCAGTTGCTGGAGTTCCAACGTGCCATGCTCGGCGTGGGCACTGAAGGCCATCGCACTCAAACAGGCAACCGTCACAGTCTTTGGTGCCCGACGAGGTGAAATCAGACGCATTAGGCTATCCTCATAAAAATAAAATCAATAATGAGAACAGTCTAGAGCAGCCAGATTGAACAAAAATGGGGGATT
Source organism: Methylophaga sp. (assembly GCA_030148085.1). GTDB lineage: Bacteria > Pseudomonadota > Gammaproteobacteria > Nitrosococcales > Methylophagaceae > Methylophaga. Next base: position 38,011 of record JASBUF010000067.1, read on the forward strand.
TCACACAGTCTCGGTGAAATCCCCCAAAAAAACGATAAATCTGTCGATTTATGGTCAAGGTTTAATGATGGTGCCCTCCGCTGCCATCAATCACTCTGACCACAGGTGCCGGATAGTCTAGCTTCTCAGCACCATGCCCCGCATGAACGCCATGACCACTGAGTGGATTGGCATGCCGACGGTGCTCACCATGATTGACCATAGCGTCAGCTTTCTCTCCTGGTTTCTGATTCCAGTTGACTTCACCTACCACGCATTCCTGTCTTACCGGAAAGTAAAGCCGGGTAGTGGTACCTACGCCAATCTGGCCACGGAATGCGAATTCATCATAGTATGCATCGTCGAGTGTGTTGCCATACCAGCTGATCTGTGTGACATCCTCAGTGACGAGCTTGCCATGAGAGTTGTACGGTTTTTCCAGCTCAGATTTCACCACCTCTAACTTCCAGCCTGGTTTAGGCATCGGCTTGGTACCACGCAAACCATAAGGAATATCAATGGTGACTTTCGTTGTGGCTGAACCATTGCAGCCGTGGCTGATGCCAATTACACCTTTGTAATAACTGCCGCTCTCAGCATCTTTTTGCTGAATAACAGCATGGGCGTTCACGACCATCGGCATGGCTAAACCCAGTAGGGAAATAAGCGTTTTCATCATAACCTCTTCAGTGTTCTTTAATCAGTGATTTCAAGCATTTACGCTTCTGTTTTGAGCAAGGCGCGAATATTCGACATATGCGCCTCCTTACGTGCCTTACGCTCTTCTGGATTAACCTGTGTTTTATCAGACATCCAGATTAAATCTTCCTGAGGGAGTTCCCGTAAAAAGCGGCTTTCTTCACACTCCATTTTTTCGCCATAGCGTTTACGGGTATTGGCCAGCGTCATCACCAGACTGCGTTGAGCACGAGTGATGCCTACGTAGCAAAGCCGTCTTTCTTCTTCAATATTGTCTTCTTCAATACTGGTACGGTGAGGCAGGATTTCTTCTTCCATGCCGATCATGAAGACGTGAGGGAATTCCAGCCCCTTGGCCGCATGCAGGGTCATCAGATGCACCGCATCGTTCTGGTTTTCATCTTCCTGACGGTCGAGAATATCCATCAAGGTCAGTCGTGCCGCAATATCGCCGATGGTCTTTTCTTCCGTGTCCTGCTCGATAATGCGATCGATCCAACTCAGCAGCTCTTCGACATTTTCCATCCGTCGCTCTGCTTTATTCGGATCGCCACTGACTTCTTCCAGCCAGCCACGGTATTCAATCTCCTCGACCATATCGCGGATGGCACTCATCAGATCACCGCGTTTGGCCCGATCGGCAATATCCACCAGCCAATGTGCAAAATGGCTCAGGTTTGCAATCGCTTTTTCTGGGAGCTGCTCGGCCAGCCCCATCTCAAAGCAGGCACCAAATAAACTGGTTCGACGCTCGCCAGCGTAGTTGCCGAGAGCCTGAAGTGTGCTGGCGCCAATACCTCGACGAGGTGTATTGATAACACGCAAGAATGCATTGTCATCATCCTGATTGGCCAGCAAACGAAGATAGGCCATGATGTCTTTGACTTCGACCCGTGAGAAGAAGGACGTGCCGCCAGTCAGGAAATACGGCACATTGTGCTCTCGCAGCACTTTTTCTATCGGCCGTGACTGGTGATTGCTGCGATAGAGAATCGCGTAATCCTTAAAACTCGCCTGGTGTTTCAGCTTGTGATACAGCAGTTCAGAAACCACTTTTTCTGACTCGTGCTCATCATCACGGCAGCCAATGACCCGAATAGGATCGCCCTCGCCCATCGCACTCCACAACTGCTTTTCAAATACGTGTGGATTGTTGCTGATAAGCTCATTCGCGACGCGCAGAATTCGGCCCATCGAACGGTAATTCTGTTCCAGTTTGATGAGTTTCAAGCGTGGAAAGTCAGTCTGCAATTGCGCCAGGTTTTCCGGCCGTGCGCCACGCCATGAATACACCGACTGATCGTCATCCCCTACCACGGTCAACGCTTCACGAATGCCGACTAACTGTTTGACCAGTTCATACTGACAGCCATTAGTGTCCTGGTATTCGTCGACCAGCAGGTAATGAATTCGCGCCTGCCATTTCTGCAGCACGTCACGGTGTTCGCGAAACAGCAGTACCGGCTGCAAAATCAGATCATCAAAATCAACGGCGTTATAGGCTTTCAGCGCCTGCATATAGAGCGGGTAAACCTTGGCTGCTGACTGCGGTGTGCCTGGCTCGGCAATCTGCATGGCCTTGTCCGGCATGATCAGCTGATTTTTCCATTCCGAAATATGCCATTGCACTTTTTCAGCATGCTCACTGTCAGCAGCAAAATCACGGCCCATCAAGTCACGTAATACGGCAAGGCTGTCCTGCGCATCAAATATGGAAAAGCCACTGCGGTAGCCCAAGGACTTATATTCACGGCGCAGGATATTGAGGCCGAGAGTGTGAAAGGTGGAGACCATCAAGCCACGCGTGGAAACACCTTCCCGGTTGCCCATCAAGTGAGCAACACGTTCCTTCATCTCACGCGCCGCTTTGTTGGTAAAGGTCACAGCCGCAATATTCTTAGCGGCAATACCACACTGTTCGATGAGATACGCGATCTTACGGGTAATCACGCGGGTTTTACCTGAACCGGCACCGGCCAACACTAACAGAGGTCCTTCGATGTAACGAGCAGCTTCCCGCTGCTGTGGATTTAAATCATTCACAATCCAACTGTATCCAGACGTCGGTAAGCAATCGCTTCACTCAGGTGTTCGGTTTTGATCTGTTCTGAACCAGACAGATCGGCAATAGTTCGGGCCACTTTCAGGATCCGGTGATAGGCTCGTGCTGACAAACCAAGTCGAGTGATGGCTTTTTCCACCAACTGATAATCACTGTCGCTCAAGGGACAATACACCTCTATCTCTTTCTGTTCTAACACGTTATTTGCCTTGCCCTGCCGTTGTAGCTGACGCTGTCTGGCACGGGTTACCCGGTGCCGAACCTGCTCCGAGGATTCGGCAGTGTTGTCTTCTGCCTGACTGCGCAGCAGGGCTTTATCCACCGCTGGCACTTCCACCAGCATATCGATACGGTCCATCAACGGGCCTGAGACCTTACCGCGATAACGCCGAACCTGTTCTTCGGTGCAATGACAGCGAGACTCGCCCAAATAGCCACAAGGGCAAGGGTTCATCGCCGCGACCAGTTGAAAACGAGCAGGAAATTCTGCCTGATTGGCGGCGCGAGAGATGGTGATCTTGCCAGATTCTATCGGCTCGCGCAGCACTTCCAACACGCGCCGGTCAAATTCGGGCAGTTCGTCCAGAAAAAGTACACCATGATGCGCAAGTGAGATTTCGCCGGGACGCGGCTGACTGCCGCCACCGACCAATGCAGCGGCCGAGGCGGTGTGATGCGGGGAGCGAAATGGCCTCTGCTGCCACTGTTTCACATCAAAGCCCTTACTGGAAATTGAATGTATCGTCGCCGTCTCGACAGCTTCCTCTTCTGACATATCCGTCAGAATGCCTGCTAAACGGCTGGCCAGCATCGTTTTCCCTGTGCCGGGCGGGCCGGAAAACAGCAGACTATGACTGCCTGCTGCGGCTATTTCCAGTGCTCTTCGCGCGTGGCTCTGTCCGCGTACGTCCGACAAATCAGGATATTCTGGCTTGGTATGGAGGCTCGCCGCTTGAGTCATAAGCAAACTCTGCTGCCCCAGCAGATGTGAACAGACCTCAAGCAAACTGGTCGCACCATAGTGTTCCCCCTGCTTGACCAGTCCGGCTTCTGCGGCATTATCCCTAGGCAGAACCAGACTGTGACCGGCCCCCGCGGCAGCCAATGCAGTTGGTAACACACCGCGAACCTGTCGGCATTCACCGGTCAGCCCGAGTTCACCGATAAATTCTTTATTCTCCAATGCGGTCGCAGGTATCTGCCCCGAAGCCACCAGAATCCCTAACGCAATCGGCAAATCAAACCGGCCGCCATCTTTGGGTAAATCGGCAGGTGCCAAATTGATGGTGATGCGTTGCTGGGGGAAGTTGAACTGTGAATTAAGTAATGCTGAGCGAACACGGTCCTTGCTCTCTTTCACCGCTGTCTCTGCCATACCGACAATCGATAGGCTGGGCAGTCCATTCGATAAATGCACTTCAACAGTCACAGCCTCGGCATGAACGCCAGTCATTGCACGGCTGTATATGGTGGCAATTGTCATGTTTCCATCCTTGGAAATAATCGGAATTTGATTCTAGCCGATATAGCGAGACGGATGAAGTGAACTCTTTGGTGCTTTTATTGACGAAGACTTTGATTGTGAACGCTATTTTTGAAATATAGATTTATTGTGTTAGGTTGTGTAGCGCACAACCATTAAAAATCACCCTCTGGAGTAAACATGGACAAGCCCAGCTTGAGGACTCTTTTTTTCTTAATTTCAAGCACTTTAACCACCCAAGCACTTGCTGATCAGGTCTTACTGGATGACGGCAGCCTGCTAAAAGGCAGCATTAAACAAGTCGCAGACGGCAAACTCATCATTGATACCGCCTTTGCTAATGAAGTCAGCATTGACTACAGTCGTGTCAGCCAATTATCGACCGACAAAAAATATGTCATCGAACTCAACAGCCGTGATCGTATTGTCGGTCAGCTTAGCGTCGACGCCAACGGCCAACATGCGCTGACAAACACCGCATTCGGCACCATTAACGTCAACCCGGCGAATATCAAAAGTATCTGGGCTACCGATGCGGTAAAACCGCAAACAGCCGTTGTTGAACAAGAGTATCAACAGCAAATTGAAGAAATTAAAGTATCCAAGGATCAGGAAGTCGCTGAACTGAAAGAATCTTATGAAAAGGCTATTTCCAGTCTTAAGCTGGAACGCGACCGCCTGCGTGATCCGTGGAGCGGCAGTCTCGCCTTTGGTGCCACCGGTGCCACCGGTAATACCAAACGCTTTGGGACACATGGCCGAGGTGAACTGTTACGCGAAACGGATCGCGAACGTCTCGGCATGTACCTGGAAATCAATTACCAGAAAGAAGATGGCGAACAGACCGTGAACGAAAAACTGGCCGGTATCGCTTTGGAACGGGACATCACCCCCATCTGGTTTGCTCGTGGTACAGCCGACTTTGAAATCGATGATTTTGAAGAACTGGATTTACGCGCTATCGCGACCGCAAGCTTAGGTCGCTTCTTTATTCGTGAAGATGACCTGAAATTCAAAGGCTTCGCCGGTGTCGGTTACCGCTATGAAGGCTACTCAAATGGCACGACTGAAAAAGATCCGACAGGCGTACTCGGTTATGTGGTGGATTATCGTATGAACAGCCACCTCAAGCTGTTTCATGACTTTAACTTCTATCCCTCGTTCAGCAGCCCGGGTAAAAACTACCTGATCGTCACCAACTTCGGTGCAGAAATGCCGATTGCAGATGACAACTGGAAACTGCGTACCAGTGTTCGTGCCCAGCACAACAGCATGCCAGCACCAGATGCAGAACGCACCGATACCAGCTACCAGATGGATCTGGTTTACGACTGGGAATAAGCTCAATATTAAAAAGGCGCCACCGGCGCCTTTTTAATGATCTATAAATCTCTACTCAGCCCTCTTTGACAGCACCCCGTTTTACGGTAAGGTTGCACACCAACAAACCACGCTAACTAGGAAACGCTCCTCATGAAAGCTATTGCCCTACTGTTTTCCCTCTGCCTAACTCTGCTGCTAAGCGGCTGCGGAAATGATGAGTTTCAGGGCCGTTTTGTTGCCGATGACGGTATCACCAGTTATGAGTTCCAGCCCGATGGCACTGTCTTTATTGTCAGTCAGGATCAGGTAATTACTGCGCATTACACCTACTCTGCTGGAAAAAACACGCTGGCGCTGGAAGCGGAAGAAGCACTCCCCGCTGACTTGCTCACGGTGACTGAGAAGAACACCCTGACCACGGGCGTCAGCACCCTATCACGCGGTGTTGATTACACCATGTTGAATGACTCGACATGGATTGGTCATCAAGGTGACTACACCTTCGCTCTGACCTTCAGCCAGACCGACAAGGGCATGGAAACCTATTCGGAACTGGTCAGCTACTACAACGATGACATGACCTATGTCTATCAGACTGACGACAGCATTACCCACCTGAGTGGAGACAAACTGTTGCTGGACGCAACACAGTACATGGTCTCGGATGTGACAGCTAACAGCCTGACACTGTCAATTGGCGCTAAACACATGACCATTAACAAATACCCCAAAGGTACGGCCATTGAGTTTCGTGAGGGCTACAACAATATTGATGATGAGCCGCTGGAGTAACAGCGGCCATCAGATATAAAAAAGGCGCCATTGGCGCCTTTTTTATTATTCGACTGCTGATTAATCGAGGTAAGTGCAGCAATAGTCGACCAGGTCGGTGATTTTGATATCGAATGATGAATTCGCTGGCACATCGAATGACTCACCGCCTTTGATGGTGTGCCATTCGGTGGTGTCTTTGAGGCAATAGCTCAGTTCACCGGCCATGATTTCCATCAACTCGGCTTTTTCAGTACCAAAAGTGTATTCACCCGGCATCATAATGCCGAGGGTTTTGTAACTGCCATCAGCAAATGTCACTTTGCGGCTAGTCACCTTGCCATCGAAATACACGTTTGCTTCACGGGTGACCGTGACATTAGTAAATTCAGACATTGAGATTCTCTTATTTGTTAAGTTTAGATTCCAGCTCAGCAACCTGTTTTTCCAGGGCTTCGAGCTTTTCACGGGTACGGTGCAGCACCTGAGTCTGCACATCGTATTCTTCACGGGTCACCAGATCCAGCTTATTGAATGTCGCTGTTAAAACTGAGCGAATGTTCTTTTCGGCATCGGCCTGCATCTGCACCAGACCCGGTGGCAAGGCATTGGTAATGCTATTGACCACTTCTTCAATTTTTTTGGTATCGATCATCATCGTTTCCTTTGAATCCTTATCGCTGCCTATTCTACGGTAATCATGGACAGACTCAATTCGTTATTTGCCGCCTAATAATGAACCTAGCAGCCCGCGTACCAGCTTGCTGCCTAATTGCGTACCGATAGACCGCATCGCACTTTTAGCAAAGGCTTCCAGAGGGGTTTCCCTTCGGCTGGATGATGCGCTTTTCTTTGCTTTCGGGGCTTCCTGTTCAGCGGCCTGTTTTTGCATGTCTTCAGCACGTTGCTTCAACACTTCATGCGCCGACTCGCGGTCCAGCACCTTGTCATAGACTCCGGCCACCAGCGATTCGGCAAGTAAGGTTTTACGCTGCGCCTCAGTGATAGGGCCAATCTGACTTTTCGGCGGCTTGATTAAGGTCTGCTGCACCATCTGCGGCCGCCCTTTTTTATCAAGGGTTGAGACCAAGGCCTCACCGACACCGACTTCGGTGAGTTTCTCACGGGTATCAAAGGCTGGATTATCTCTAAAGGTCTGTGCCGCCGCTTTCAGCGCTTTTTGATCTTTAGCCGTGTAGGCACGCAAAGCATGTTGAATACGGTTGCCGAGCTGCCCCAACACTGAATCCGGAATATCGGTCGGGTTTTGTGTGACGAAATACACTCCGACCCCCTTGGAGCGAATCAATCGCACCACCTGCTCAATCTTATCCAGCAGCACTTTAGGCGCACCATCAAAAATCAAATGGGCTTCATCGAAAAATAACACCAGCTTGGGCTTTTCCGGATCACCGATCTCCGGTAACTGCTCAAACAGTTCAGCCAGCAGCCATAACAAAAAGGCACTATAGAGCTGTGGGTTCTGCATCAGGGTGTCGGCCGCTAGCAGATTGATGACACCGCGACCATCGGCATCGGTTTGTAGCAGGTCATCCAGATTCAACACTGGTTCAGTGAAAAACTGCTCTGCGCCCTGCTCTTCCAGCGTGAGTAAACGCCGCTGTATGGCACCAACACTGGCGGCTGAAATATTGCCGTACAAAGTTCGAAACTCAGCCGCATTATCAGCGACATACTGCAGCATGGCACGCAGGTCTTTTAAATCTAAAACCAGCCAGCCGTTATCGTCGGCCACCCGGAATACCAGCGTCAGAATTCCTTGCTGAGTTTCATTCAAGTTCAACAGTCGTGAGAGTAACAATGGCCCCATATCGGAAATGGTCGTGCGCAGTGGATGCCCTTTTTCACCAAACACATCCCAGCAGGTGACCGGAAAGCCATGAAAGGCGAAGTCCGTTAAATTCATCAACTCAACACGTTCGGTGATTTTCGGATGCGTTTTACCGGACTGACTGACGCCGGATAAATCCCCTTTAATATCGGCCGCAAACACCGGCACACCAATGTCACTGAAACTTTCCGCCAGCCCCTGCAGTGTCACCGTTTTCCCTGTGCCCGTCGCTCCGGCAATTAAACCATGACGATTCGCCATGTTCGGTAACAAATAGACCGGTTCCGCTGCCTGCCCCACAAATATCGGTGCCACCATGCCCTATTCCTTTTCGCTGTGAATCACAAACCACTGACATTGCGTTCAGATTAAAACACGAATGTCGGAACACCAAGCAAAACAGTTTGTCATCAAAAGGGAGCCTAGCTAGACTAGGTTGAAACAGTCTTCAACAACGGAATGCATCATGACCACAACGACTATCTGGACTCTATTCGCCCTCGGCGTTGTTTTCGCTGCTTTGATTGGCTTTGCAATAGGTCGTCGTCAGGCACCCGGTGGCACCGTACAACTCAAAGAACTGGAAGATCAGCACGAACTGGAACTGCAGCAAAAGCAGCTTGAACTGGAAGCCTACCAACAACAGGTGCATGAGCATTACAACAAAACTGCCAATCTGTTTAAGGGTATGGCCGGTTCTTATAAAGAATTGTTCGACCATCTCTCCATCGGCTACGAACAACTTGGTGATCTCTCTGACCAACGGGTACTGCCTGAGCGGGCTGGTGCTCTGCTGGATGGGCCGGATATGCAGCCGAAATCGGATTTTATGAATCCAAGAGATCACGACGAAGACGCCTTCAACCGCTGATTTTCACTCGCTGTTAGCCACTCGCTGACATACGCATTCATTCATAAGCTACCGGCATCTGACTGATGCTGGTTTTTGCTACTGAGCTCTCATCTCATTACTTAGAATGAATCTCTCAATTTTATTAACTTGGAGAGAGAGAATGCGTTTATATCTACTACCCCTGGCTTTCATTTCATCAATCGCCAGTGCAAACACCTGTGAAGTCGCTGTTTCATCTAATGACTCATGGGCTTATGACACAAAAACAATTAGTGTTCCTGCTAATTGTGAGGAGTTTACTGTCAATTTCAAACACAACGGCAAATTGTCTAAAGAAGGACTCGGCCATAACTGGGTTCTGGCTAAGACAGCTGATGTCAATGCGATTGCCCAAGATGGCGGTACTCAAGGTCTGGAAAACAACTTCCTGAAACAAGGCGATGACCGTATTATCGCTCACACGCCAATCATTGGTGGTGGTGAAAGCGCCTCAACTACCTTCAAAGTTAGTGCATTGGACGCTAAAGAAAACTACACCTTCTTCTGCTCATTCCCCGGTCATACATTTATGATGCGCGGTACTCTAAAAATTGCAGAATAAAAGAGCTTTCTCAGCTTAGCTCACCCCATTTCCTCTTGTGTACCCCTTGATAAAGGTGTGGTGGTTCGCCACTCACCTTTATCTTTTTTAGATTTACTCATCGACTTTTCTGGTTACCATTCCTACCAAATCCAGCTTCATTGACAGCGCCCCTTCATGGCACTCATCCAGACAGGCACCACAACGGGTGCAATCAACGGATGTTACGGCCTGCGCCTGCTTGGAGACTACCGGTGCCAACACATGGGGTTCAGGGCACACAGTCATACAACGCGAGCAACCACTGGCATCACAGGATTCGCTAGGCGTTGCCGTGACTTTAAGCCGCCCGTAGCGACCAATTAGTCCATAAAAAGCACCAACCGGACAAAGATGGCCACACCAGGCCCGCCGACTCACGAATAAGTCGAACAAAAATAAAGCGCCCAGCAACATGGCACCACTGAAGGAAAACCAGATCAGCTCACGCTGGAATCGTGTGATCGGATTTACCATCTCCCATGCCAGCGTACCGCCAAACAAGGACAGTGCTAAGGCCAATGCCAATATCCATAGCCGCAGGCTTCGGGATAAGCTCATATTGCCTTTAATTTTGAGCTTTTTACGTAACCAGTAAGCCAGATCGGTCAACAGGTTGATAGGACATACCCAGCTACAGTAGAGGCGACCTGCAAAAAAGGCATAAAAGCCGCCGACGAGGATAGCTCCCAGTAATGCCGGTAACGCAATGGACGAGCCTGCCAGAAAAGACTGAAGCAGAATAAAGGGATCGGTTAGTTTCAGCTCACCAAACCAAAGGCTGGACGATAAATTACCGTCAGCAATCTTGCCATACCCCGGTATGTGAACAGTGAAGGCTAATAAAATGGAGATTTGAACTATGCGGCGCATTAACAACCAGCGATGCCGGTAAAGACCTCGCTTCAAACGTCGTAGCATAGTTAGCTCCTTCCAACCGAATTCCTGCCTGATAGCCCCAAGCCCAACTCACGTGGCAGCACACGGATAGCCGCTTCAGACAACACACAATGTTTCTCACAGGTGCCGCAACCCGTGCACTTATCGGAATGAACGGTAGGAATAAGCAACTTACCCTTTTCTGACTGAACAGGCTCCAGCGTGATGGCTTCATCACGAATCGGGCAGACTCGCCAGCAAATACTGCAGGTCAGGCCTTTGTAATTGAGGCAGGTTTCATGGTCGACCAGTACAGCCACACCCATATCGGCTTTTTTGATATCCGTCATATGACGATCCAACGCCCCGGTCGGACAGGCTTTTGCACAGGGAATATCGGTACACATCCGGCACGGTTCTTCCCTTGCCACAAAATAGGGTGTGCCCTGAGGCGCAGGACCGGCCCAACTGGCGAGTTTAAGAATATCGTAGGGACAGTCATCAACGCACAGGCCGCAGCGTATGCAAGCGGAGTCAAAATCCAGATCGGGTAAGGCGCCCGGCGGCCTGAGCGCTTCTGCCGCGCGTGCAGGCCGCGACAGAATCATCGATTGACCGACGATGGTGCCGACGAGGACGACACCGAAACGCTTGAATAACGTTCGGAAGGTATCCCTTTTAGCGGGGTCTTCCAGATTGGCCTTGTTGTGTCGTTTGTCCTCAGCCATAAATACACTCCTGCAGACAAGCTGCAAAAACGCTAGGGAGAGACCGTCATCTTGGCTCGGATGATCGGATGAATCCAGCACTGCAGCAGATAATCACCCGCAGCAGGAATAGTCCAAGTGAAGGTTTCGCCTGGAAGTTGCACATCTAAATTCACCACAGTCCCATCGGGGTGGGTGATATAAATACTGTGTGCAACATCAGATTTGTTCGTGATCGCCAAGGTATCACTTGCCCTGGGGGTAAAAGTCCAGTCTTCAAAATCGTGGTGGGTCAGTGACAAATTGTGAACCACCGGCTCTGACTCGCTCATCTGCTCGGCTCTGCCAGCCGTCGAGATTAGCGTTGCCGTGATCAGCGTCATGCCCAACAACCAACGTTGCAGTTTCCTATTCACGTCAGCTATTCCTCAGGCAAAACCGGTACTTCAAGATCAAGTGGGCCACCATCCAGCGTTTGCAGAAATGCGATGAGATCCGCTCTCTCCTGCTCGCTGAGTTCAAACGGTTTCATTTCTTTCGACAGGCTGGCACGTTGAATACCGCCCTCTTCATAGTGTTTTACCACTTCTTCCAGGCTGCTCATCGAACCATCGTGCATAAACGGGCCGTTTTCAGGCAGATCACGCAAGGTCGGTGTTTTAAAGGCATGCTGCATAATCGTTACCTCCACCGGTATCACTTTGCCCCGTCCCAAATCCGGACTATCCAGACCGATATCATGGAAACTGTCATCGGTGAAACGCCACGACTTATGACAGGCAGCGCACTGAGCTTTATCGTTAAACACCTCAAAGCCACGTTGTGCACTGGTGCTGATAGCCTGCTCATCGCCAGTTACCCATCGGTCAAAGCTTGAATGATTAGATACCAGGGTACGCTGGAAAGTGGCCAGCGCCATAGCGATACGCTGCGTGGTGATCTCAGCATCACCGTAGGCCGATTCAAACAGGGGCTCATAGCCTTTGATTTCACCCAATCTTTGAACTAACTCGTTCATGTTGTAGTTCATTTCATGTGGCGTAGTGATCGGAAGCACCGCCTGTGCTTCCAGTGAGTTGGCTCGGCCATCCCACATTAATGCGTTAAGCCAGGCACTGTTCATGGCAGTGGGCGTTCGTCTCGGCTGCTCGAGTTCTTCAGAACCCAGCGGCACAATACGGCCATCGCTCCAGCGATGATCCGGTGAGTGACAGGTCGCACAGGACATGCCTTTTTCTCGAGACAAACGCGGGTCAAAAAACAGGGTTTTCCCCAGCGTGGTTTTTTCTACAGTCAGCGGATTGGATGCCGGAGCCGGAATGGCTTCGGGACGTTGATATTCACTCCGCTTAATCGTGTCATCGGCCAAACTGACATGCACGGAAAATACCGTGCATGCCAACATGACGAGGCTTCTGATCTTCATGATTTAAGAATGCCTCTGACCGACTTAGCTGGCTTTGCCAACAACCGGTGAAATGGTGCAGTGATAAGTCATATCATCATTTTCTGCACCGAAACACCAAACGATGTCGTTAGAGAACTCTGGGCGGTAAACTGGCAGTTCACCTTCAGTGTTCAGACACGCACAGCTACCACAAGTTTGCTTACCACAGCAGTCACGGTAAGCGATCAGGTAAGTTTGCTGGTCACCCGGGTTATAACAGCTCGCCACCCAAGAACTTGGTGACAGGCTGGTGCCCGGCGGACAGGAAGTCAGCGTACCACCACAGCAGTCACAAACGTTACCGTCGATAGAACAGTGACGCCAGTAGTCACAGGCTTGAGGATCCTGATCCTGAGGTGTCCAACCTGCTCTCAGTACGTCGCCACCTGATGCTGATGCGGCATGCGCTTCACTCAGGCGTCCACGGCGGTCAACAGGAAGCAGTGGTAAGATGGTTGCACCCACCAGAAAGCCCCCCAGTTTGCCGACAAAACTACGACGACCTGTTTTGTTGGCGGTACGACGAGTCAGTTTTTCAATCGCTGCGTCAAATCCTAATTTCTTTGTCATTTGCCTTCTCCGTTTCTATTTCTAAAGGTCTACTATCAGGTGAATGATTAGTGCAGGTGCTCGCCCACTTTCACTTCTTTCGCGGTAGAGCCGTCTTTCAGGTAGCTCTGCAGAGAAGCGTGGCCGAGGCGAATGGTTTCGAACAGGCTTTCAACGTGCTCACGGGTGTTGCACAGGCCTTTGCCTTTGATAACACCATCCGCATCCAGCAGGACACCGTAAGGCACTTTCGAAATCTGGTAGCGCATACCAATTTCAGGCGAGTTGATGTACAGCTCACCTTTCAGTGGGTGATTGCTCAGGAACTCACGGTGTTCCGCCGCAGTACCGTCACTGATCAGAATCACATCTGCACCTTCAGAAGCTGCTACATCACGAATGATTGGCAACAACTTGGCACAAACCGGGCATGAAGGACCGGTGAACATCAGCAGACTTGGACGACCTTTGGTGATCGCACGACCAACCAGTACATCTTTTTCATCTGTGAATGTTTTAACGTTGAACACTGGTGATTTGTCACCGATGTCAGGTCCGTGATCCACCATCATCGCACCCAGCGGTGCTGAGCGTTCATGCAGCAGACCAATTTGTCGGATGACACCGACCATGAGTGCAGCCAGAGCCAGAAAAGCAGCCCAGAGCAACACATTTGAAGCAATAAGAATATCGAAGCTCATTGTAAATTTTCCTTACTAAAAATTAGGTTCTTGATTCGCGGGAATTCGGCAACCCCACCATCACATCAGCCGCTACATAGAGCATGGCCAACAGTGCAGCCGAAGCCATACCGATAAGCCAGGATGCGAGGGAGACATTCGCGACTTCCAGCGAACTCAGAGCGATGAACGTGCTGACACCAGCGAGGAAGAGCGCGCGCAGGACATGAAACATGCCAATGCGGCTCTTACTGGTCGGACGACGCACGCAGCCACAGTCAATGTGAGTGCGGCCCCTGCCGACGTTGATTGCCAGTGCCAGAGCGAATACCACAAACAGGCCAACTGCTACCCAGGCCGCCATTTCACGTGCAGGCGGCACCATCAAAGCGACAGCACACGCCAACTCAACCATAGGCAGAAGTCTGGCTACCGGTGCCACCAGAAAACCTGGCAGCAAACGGTAGTTGTCGACAACACCCTGGAATTCGTCGGGGCTTCGCAGCTTGGAAATAGCCGCCACAGCCAGTACCAGCCCCACGAAAAGTGTGGCCAGTACAGACAGAGCAGGATCGTTAATTAACCAGTTCATGGCTTACTCACTATCCTGAGGCAGGGTCAGAATGTGTGGGTAACGACCCAGGCTACCGATTTCACCGACTTTCTTACCTGTCTTCGCGTCGAAGGTGTACATCGCTCTATCACCCGCAGACAAAGCAAACAGATAAGGCTGGTCATCCTGACTTACCGCAATCGAATCGATTTCGTGTTTCAGCTCGATACGACGCAGACGTTTGCCAGTATTCCCATCGACAACAAAGACATAACGACTTGGTGATTTGTGAGTCCACTCAGCACGTTGATCGGCCAACAGATACAGCTCGTTCGTTTTATCGTGAACGGTAATTAGCTGCCAGCCACCTGGACGCCACTTTGCAGCCTTCTCTTCATCGGTAAAAACTTCGAAAGGCTTCTTGAACTTGGCACCAGAAGCAGTGAGTTCAGCTTGGAATATCTGTCCTTCGTAGTCAGGCCATACCAAGTGATTTGTCACATCCGAGTAGTACGGCATATTGCTCAAGTACTCATCTTCAGCATGAAATACCTTGGAATGTTTCTGCTCTGCGTTTCCTTCAGCGTCATAGCTGATTTGCAGCAACGAACCATCACGACAATGCATATAGACGTTTTGCTCTGGAGCTGGGAACAGGTGGTAACAGTCCGGTGTATCAATCATTTTGACGAACTTGTTGTTTTCCAGATCAACCAGGCCAACCGCAGGTACCGGTGAGAACTGCTGGAAAAGCATATGCTTGTCATCAGTACTCAGCGTTGCCATGTGCGGGAATACACCGGTCAGAAAACGGCCTTCAGGAATATCGATATCCGCAGTCACTTCGTGAGTGCTGGTATCGAATACTTCGATATAGTCATCACGATTACCACGGGCAATACGGTCATACCAGGTATTGGCAACGGCCAAAAACTTGCCTTTGTCACCGACCATTACGTGAGGCAGTTTGCCTGCGTCGACCATACCCAACATTTTGCTGGTTTTGCCATCAATAGTGAAAACCTGGGAGGTCATTTGGAAATGACCCGGATCAGTTACATAAACGCGTTTTGCATCACTTGCTGGTGCAACTTCGATCGTCTGTGCTTCGATGGCAATATCTGCTAATGCTGGATACGTCGTTGCCATCAGGGCTGCTGCGGCAATACTGCCTGCCAGAGCTTGCTGCCCAAGCTTTGATTTAAAATTAAATATAGTCATATCTCCTCCAAACTATTTTTTGGTTTATTAAGAGTTAAGGATTAAGGCTCGCCCGTGTTTACAGCGTCAGCATGGTTAATGCGGCAGCACCGATAGACAGCAGGAGGAACCCATCCAGTTCAACTGCACGTTCCTGCCATTTCGCCAGCCAGGCCTGAACGGACTGATTGCTGATTGGCAAAAAGTTCACCGCTACAGGCAGACAACGCCCGATGTTGAAGATGGCGATGATTGTGATTGCTGTAGTAACGTCTGCACTCAGCAAAGCAGCACCGGTCACGATATAAAGGATCGGTGTCTGTACGTATGTCAGGTAATTCATGCCCAGCGCATAGCCATACAACAGGCCAATTGTTGAAGAACGAAACCGAAAACGAGCGTCATGAGGTACTTGTGCACGACGTTGTGGATAAGGCATTTTCAAGAAGCCTAACTGGTGTGCGCCGTAGCCTATCGCCAGTGCCGCCAGCCCCATAACCATATGACTGAAAGCCAACTGTTCGAACAGGAAGGCACCAATCAGACCCAAACCGCCACCCAGAATTAGGGCACCGAAGGCATAGCCAATGGCATGGGTAATAAAGGTAGGTGTCCAGCGAGCCACTGAACCGAAAGAATACTTACCGGCCGGTCTCAACAGACTCAGACTGGAATAACCACACGGTGACCAGGTAGACAGTAAGCCACCAATAAAGGTCAAGACTAGAAACATGCCTGTCAGGGCAGTCGACATTTGTGTATTTAATAAGATGCCAGCCGTGACACCGACAGCAATCGCCGATAACATAATGGCGAATCTTGCACCGGCTGATTTTGACTCAGAAAAACTGATGGCATCTGGCACGCAGGCTGCACTGTTCTCGACGGTGGATGACTGACTAAAATTGCCAGCTTCTATATCTGCTCTCACATTCTCCTCCTCAGACTTACGTCTTTAGTTGTTGGTTGAAATAAATCTGAAACAACTATAGCCAGCCGAAATTGAGTGCCGTATCAAAAACTGGCATTGGAGTATGAAGTTGGGGATATCCGGCATCGATGTTGCCGATTTTTGCTATTAACTCGCTTAAGAAAGGGAACTTTGTCGGATAGCATTCAGAACAAATCCGCAGACTTTCCTTTCAAGAGCACAGTCGGTTCAGGGACTTAACACAAGTAACTCACTCCCCTCAGTACTCTCTAATAAGTAGATACAGCGCTTATCCTTTGTGGGAAGATCGCCTCGTCGAAGTTATGCATAACGGAATAGGACGCCAGAACCTTTGCGTGTCATGATGTGGGAATAGTCTTCGAGCCTGTTTCTTAGTCCCCACACCCTCCCATCCTTAAGATCGTTCACCGCTCTGATCAGGTGTTGCCGATTTATACTATCTAAGCTCAAAAAAAGACCTATTATGGTATCGACCACTAGTCAGCCCGATAAAAACAACAACATGGGCGAATCAGGACTTCTCTAATAAAAACAATAAAGTCCGGTCATCGCGACAACTCGGTTGCGAGGGAGAGATACATGCACCAAGAAAAAATATGGTTAGACAACCACCAAAAATTAGAGATTGATGCAGTTCGCTGCAGGTTATCCGATGTGTTAGAGCAAGCAGCCGCCTTACCGTTGTGGTCTCAGGACTACACGCAACTGGATAAAGGTCAATTTTCCGGGTCGGTCACCAGCGTCGCTTGTCAGGGTGTGCAGATATTCCGTGAAGCCATGAATCGCTCCGTGGATGAACTTGCCAGCGCCCCACCCGATAGTTATGTCATTGGCTTACCGACGATTGTTGAGGGTGATGCCTTATGGAGTGGCAGCAAGTTAAGTAAAAACTCGCTGATCACCATGGATATAAATGACGAACTTCTGTTCAGAACCTCTCACTCATCAGAAATCACGGCCGCCGTCATTTCTGATGAGCGACTTGAGGAATATGCCGAACGCGTTGAGAAGGTGGACCTTCGCCCGCTTATGAGCAAAGTCAATCCGGTCGAGACGCTGCCACCGGCCATACAAAGCCGCCTGTTGGCGACCTTATATATCGGCACAGAACATTTGGCGAAAAACATCGAAGACGGCACCAGTCATCCAAACAGTTGGCGTCACTTCGAAGACAGCGTACTCAGTATTTGTGTGCAGGCACTGATGGCAGCCAGCAATAACAACAGTCGTCATCATGAATACCGGGTTCATCGTTATATCGTGAAGAGTGTGCGTGAGCTGACACTCGCACAACACTGTGACCCCATTACCATAGGCGAGATCTGCACCGCATTGAATATCAGTCGCCGCACACTGAATCACGCATTTCAGCAGGTACTCGGTATTACTCCAGTTGCCTATATGCGAAACATCCGCTTACACAAAATCCGGGCTGAGCTGCAGTACAAATCCCAACAAATTCATAACATTGCCTGTGTCGCCTCACATTGGGGCTTTTGGCACATGAGCCTGTTCTCGCGTTATTACCGCGAGCTATTCGGTGAGTGCCCGAGTGACACGCTGGAGCGCTCACGCCACTGAAAATTCAGTGACATAAAGCGATGACAAAGATTCAGCCCCTACACATCATCTTTAGGAGATTTATTAATGGGTTCATTTAGTATTTGGCACTGGCTGGTTGTTCTGGTCGTGGTCGCCCTTGTTTTTGGTACCAAGAAACTGCGTAACCTGGGTGGCGATCTGGGTGGTGCAGTCAAAGGCTTTAAACAGGCCATGAATGATGAGCAAAACACCAGCGTGATTGAACATGCCGTCAATGACACTGACAGCGTGAACAGTAAAGCCAAACACAAGCAATAAACATCATCTCGGCTTGCCATGTTTAATATCGCCTTCCCAGAACTGATCGTCATCGTCGTTGTAGGACTGATTGTTATCGGCCCCGATAAACTGCCGAAAGTGGCACACACGCTTGGTGTGATGATGGGCCGCATGCAACGCTTTATGAGCGCCGTTAAAAACGACATCGATCAAGAGTTGAAAAATAACGATCTGCTTCGTTTGCAGGAAGAGCTAAAACTTCAGCATGAAGGCCTCAATGAAGAACTTCGTATAGGCATGCAGCCGGTTGCTGACGTCATTCGTCGCCATGAGCCGACAACAATCGATTCAGAACCAGCCGAGCCCGCTCCGACTCAGGCCATAAACAAAGACACGGAGCAACAAGCACGCACCGCCAAACCAGAAGGAATCTCCACGTGAGTAGCAAAGAAGAGTTTTTCAGCCACTTATTGGAGCTTCGCAACCGACTGTTGAAAATTGTGGCGGGCATACTGGTGGTCATGCTCGCTTTAGTCCCCTTCGCCAACGATATTTACCAGTTTCTGGCGACACCGTTGCTGCAAGCCTTACCCGAAGGTGGACAAATGATCGCCACCGAAGTCACCACCCCGTTCTTTGTTCCACTCAAAGTGGTGATGCTGGCCGCGTTCATCATCTCATCGCCCTATACGCTGTATCAGATCTGGGCTTTCATCGCCCCCGGCCTCTATGCCAATGAGCGCCACTTGGTCGCCCCCTTGGTCGTCACCAGTGTTTTTCTATTCCTATGCGGGATGGCGTTTGCCTACTTTCTGGTCTTCCCTGTCGTGTTCGGCTTCATCACCAGCACCGCCCCAGAAGGCGTCGCCGTGATGACCGACATCGGTAAGTATCTCGACTTCACGATTGGCCTGTTCATCGCTTTCAGCCTAGCCTTTGAAACACCGGTAGCCGTCGTGTTGATGGTCGCCGCAGGCATGGTAAGTGTCGTGGCACTGAAACAAGCCCGTTCCTACGTCATTGTCGGCGCATTCGTTATCGGCGCAATCATCACCCCGCCCGACATCATTTCCCAATTCATGCTCGCCATCCCGATGTGGTTGCTTTATGAAATAGGAATATTGGTTGCGGGCATGATGCAGAAGCCATCTGAACAGTTTCAAAGTTAGGATTATCAGCAAGTTATTTCTGAGCTGACTTATGGCATACACTATTTAGGGTCAGAGTAAAAACAGTCCCCCAATGCACAAGAAAGGAGTGAGTGAGCATGCCTGTCATCGACGTATCTCAAAACCTCAACACTTTCACGCTAACCTTTGTAGCCGAATTTAACGCTCCCATTCAGCGTATTTGGGACATCTACGCAGACCCACGTCAACTTGAACGCATCTGGGGCCCGCCAAGCTATCCGGCCACGTTTGTAGACCATAAGCTCTCGGTGGGTGGTCATATGACCTACTTTATGACCAGTCCTGAAGGTGATAAGTACTGTGGCTACTGGCAAGTCACTTACGTTGAAGAGCCCAAACAGTTTATTTTTTACGATGGCTTTGCTGATACAAACTTTAATCCTATCCCCAATATGCCCCTATCCAAGAACACATACAGTTTCGAAGAAACAGAGAACGGCACTCGAGTCACCTACAGCAGCACATTCGCCAGCAGAGAGGGGCTAGAAAAAGTGATTGAAATGGGAGTCATTGAAGGTGCGACTGCTGCTATTAACCAGATTGATCAGTTTGTGGCAGAGTAAGTTCTCTTACTTATATTAAAATTGGGGCTTTTATTTATTC
This sequence comes from Methylophaga sp., assembly GCA_030148085.1. GTDB lineage: Bacteria > Pseudomonadota > Gammaproteobacteria > Nitrosococcales > Methylophagaceae > Methylophaga. The sequence continues at coordinate 58,233 of JASBUF010000067.1, forward strand.
GGCTCTAACTGTTGCTTTAGTCCACTCTCACGCTGATGACGACTATGAATGGTGTGTTGCAAAGCCTGCTCCGTCGCCAGAACTGAGAGGTCTTTTCTTGCCCGAGTAATCGCCGTGTATAGCAACTCCCGATTCAGAATCGGGCTAATTTCTTCGGGTAGAAGAATGCTGACCGCATCAAACTCTGAGCCCTGGCTCTTATGCACGGTCATGGCAAACACGGTTTCATGGGTGGGCAGTCGGTTCAGGCCAACCCAGCGTAATTCTTCGCCAAAATAGAAACAGGCTTTTAACTGGCCATCAGCATCTCGAAGTATGACCCCAATATCACCATTAAACAGCTGCTGGCGGTAATCATTCTGAGTAATCATGATGGGGCGGCCAGGATAGAAGGTTTGATTGGTTCGCCAGCCTTTTTGAGCCAGAAAGCGTGTCATCAATCTGTTTACCGACATCACCGAATGTGGACCTTGTTTTAACGCAGCGAGCACACGGAACTGATCAAAGGCCTGAATAATTTCCAACGCTGGGCGTTTATTTTCAACAGCGTCAATAAAGGCTTTATAGCCTGCCGTGAGGACATTTAGCAGACTGTGTTCATCCGGTCTGTGCCAAATAGATGCTGTCTGTCCATCCAGCATTTGTATTGCTGTCTCAGCATCCCCGGCATTCACCCGCTCAGCCAGTTGACCAACCAAACTATCTTTATCAAAACGGTAGCTGTGCTGTAGACGGACGAAGCTGTCGGTGAGCAGTGCAGATGAGTTTTTTTGAGCATTGGCCCCCAAGCCCAATGATGGAAATTGCTCGACAAAATTGGCGGTAAACGCCCCCTGCTGACTCTCACTCAGGTTTGCCAATACGGCACCAGATTCAACAGAGGCCAGTTGCTGACTGTCCCCCAGCAGAATCAGTCTGGCTCTGGCTGGCATCGCCCGCATTAACTTCGCCATCAGGCTGATATCGATCATTGAGGCTTCGTCGATAATCAATACATCCAGCGGCAACAGTCGCTCAGCGTTATAACGCCCCTGATCGTTGTGCTCGGTCACGCCAAGCAAGCGATGCAAGGTTTTTACTTCAAAGTCTTGATGGCGACTGATTGACTGTTGCAAACGTGCCGCAGCTTTACCGGTTGGCGCTGCCAGACCGATACGCAGATCGGCTGCCTGCTGCTGAAGACATTGCAAAATTTTTAGCACGATGGTGGTTTTACCTGTGCCAGGGCCACCCGAAATGACGGCTAAGTGTCGACTTAAGGCCATCGCCACGGCGACTTTTTGCCAGTCGATACCATCAACCGGGGTCATCCACTCAGCCAGAGTTTGATCGAGCTTCGCATGATTTACATCAGCCACAGCATGCAGTCGTGAGCGAATGGCGGTGGCAACATCACGTTCATCCAACCAGTAGCGGTAGAGATAGAGCAAACCGTCTTCGGTCAGAACCATCGGCGCGTAGTCGCCGGGTCTGCCTATCGTTTTCGCAGACTGTAATTCTGCAGCCCAAACTTCAGGCTCTTTCGGTAAGACCGTTTTGAGCGGCAAGGCACATTCGGGTAACTGCCACAGGTTCAGACAGACATGACCTTGCGCTACAGCTTCGGTCAGCACGCCTGCTGTTAGGCTGACAAGCTCATTTTGTGCTGCTTCTTTACGCGAAATAAAGGCGGAAAACTGGCAAGCCAGTTCACTAAAACCATGTTGTTTGAGCAGATTCATAGACTCAGTCATTCGCCCTGCTCCTTCATGCATCTATCCAAGGCGTCCAATACTGCAAAGGGTGGCCGCTCAAAATACACCCCAGCCTGCCCCCATTCAGGCTGCATACCACGGATAAACAGATAATAGGCGCCACCAAAATGCTGCTCTGGATCGTAATCCGGCAGACGAAGTGTGAGATAACGATGTAAGGCCAGGCTGTAAATCAGGTATTGCAGCGGGTAGCCGTGTTTGATCATTTCCTCATCCAGCCGCTCGCGACTGTAATCGCTTATAGCATCGCCGAGCCAGTTAGATTTGTAGTCGGCAATATAGAAGCGGCCATCAAATTCAAACACGAGATCGATAAAGCCTTTCATAAAGCCTTGCAGCTTTTCAAAGTTCAACTGGGTCAGGATGGATTCCAGGACCGGCATAGTGTTGATGTGAGGTGTCAGGGCTTTTTTAAGTCGCTGCACTGTCAGTTCATTCACTGGGAAATAGAAGGCCATTTCATCCAGACGTTGCGCTTTGGTAATGGCCTGCAAACTCAACCCACTCTGCTCATCTAGCGGTGTTTGAACCACTGCCGGTAGCCAGTCGTTGACCACCGGCTGCCATTTTTCATTGATACCAAACTGTTTCAGCGTTTTTGCAATGAGTTGCTGCCAGTCTTCACCTGTCGACTGAAAATCCCAGTGCTCAAATAGGCTATGCAGACAGGTACCTGCATTGGCACCACGAGGGAAGCCAAAGCGATCCTGTCGTGGCTCTGTTGGCTGCGGCCAGTCAGCGGTAATCGTTTCCGCATCGTAATCGGGCTTTTCGATATTGTGACCACGCGACAGACCACTGAAACTGCCGACACGCCAGTGTGGCTGAACTTTGCCGCTGAATGTGCGAGCCGTGAGATTGGTTGCTGTCTGACTGTCTATGACTTCCATAGTCGCGCTTAACTCAGGTGCATTCTGGATGCCGATATTCTCAGGATGGGCTGCGGCCAGTTGCTTAAGGTCATCAAGCATCTGCGCTTCATCAACCTTGTCCTCACCGTGCAGCAAACGGAACATCGCCGTTCTGTCAGACTCTTTCGCAGCACCCCAGAGGATAATGCAACGCTCTCTGGCACGGGTCAGCGCAACATAGAGAAGACGTAAGTCTTCGGCTTTTTCTTCGAGTGCAACAACCGGCTCGGCTTCACTAAAACCAGGCTCACCGAAAGCCGCACAGGCTTCATTGTTTTCACCCCGGTGAAACACCATGACTGCCGGTTTTTGTCGCGGTTTGCCCTGATGCCAAAGATAAGGACAGAACACGACTGGGTATTCCAGCCCTTTACTGGTATGGATGGTGATGACCTTGACCAGTTGCTCATCACTTTCCAAGCGGATCTGAGCCGCATCCAGACCGTTGGCACTGGCCTGACGCTGTGAGGCAAACCACGCCAAGATTGCCTCCATTGTGCTGTTTCGACGGCTGGCATACGCTTGAACCAGTTCGGCCAAATGCATCAGGTTGGTCAGTTGGCGTTCACCGTCAGGCTGTTGCAGCAAGCGACGCTGAACATCAAGTTCAAGCAATAGCGATCGCAACATCACAATGAAGCCGCTATTGCGCCAGCGTTCGTGCAAGGTGACGAAATAATCGACCTGTTCCAGCCAGGCAGTATCGTTATTTTGCAGATCAAATAACTGACCTGCAGTTTTGTTAAAAATCGGCGTTGTCAGGGCAGTCGCGATCAGGCTGTCATTGCTGGGATTCGCCACAGCCAGTAGCACCCTTTCCAGCATCACCGCCTGAGCAGAGTCGAATACATTGTCGCGTGACTGCTGCACACTGTTAATGCCCTGTGCCCGTAATGCCTGCTGAATCGCACTGCCTTGAGTGTGACTGCGTACCAGCACGGCAATATCACCGCCATTGAGAGGCCTAACCTCGCCGTTTTTGTCCGTAAGTTTGACCTCGCCTTGGGCCGACTGTTGGATAAGTTCCGCAATCTGTGCCGCCGAGATCCGTGCTGCACTGTCACCCATCTCGCCTTTGTTGATCTGATCCTTTTCTGCAGGTAACCAGACAAACTCTAATGGCGCAGGCGTGCTGCCAGACAAGCTTAAGCCAGGTTCACCATCTTTGGCCGCTTTGACCGGATAAAACGGGATCGCATCATAAATAAAGGGCGTGTCCTGTCGATCGAACAGCGTATTGACCGCATCGACCAAGCGCTTGTGTGAGCGCCAGTTGGTATCCAGACTGAATTCATTTTCTGATGCTTTCTTCGCATTGAGATAGGTAAAGATATCGGCGCCACGGAAGCTGTAGATCGCCTGCTTGGGGTCACCAACAAAAAATACCGGCTGTTCGCTGCCCGCGAAGATACTGCTGAAACACTCGTACTGAATCGGATCGGTGTCCTGAAACTCGTCAATCAGCGCCGCCTTAAACTGTTGACGAATGCGTGCAGCCAGCTTTTCACCTTGCTCCCCTTTCAAAGCTTGCTGCAAGTTAATCAATAGATCATCAAACGCCTGCACCTTGCTCTGCAGCTTGCGTTTGGGCAGTTCATCACAGAGGTATTGAGCCAACTGTTGATGAAGATGCTGAAGTTGAAGCTCACGCCCCTGCATCAGCATTTGCATGGCGTCATGAAGTGCCTCACAAGCATCCCATAAACTGAGTTCTGGCAATGCTTTATTTTTCTTTAGCGCCCCTTCCAACTCACTGCGGGTGAACTTGATGAACTTATCGAACAGCTGACTCGGCACCTCAGGGCTATTCATCAACTGCTGCATCTCAACAATCCAGCCCTCAACACTGGCTTTACGGTATTTGTTGCCATTCAGCAGATCGGCATCTCGCAGAACCGCGAGCGCTTGCTCTGCTTCCTGCAGCCAACGCTGACGAACATGAGCGAAGTTGCTATCAACCAATTGTTGGGCTGCATTAACGTCTATCGTCGGTAAAGGCAGGTAATGCAGATACGGCTTCCCAGGTAGGCTACCCACCGCACTTAACAAGGTCTCCGGCGTCAGCTTCTGCGACAACACAAAGCGGGCAAAGGCTTTATCAGCGGTGCTGATGTAACGCCGCCAGAAGTCATCCACTACGGCCTGTTTAATGTCCTGCTCATCCGTCACCATTTCCATATCAAAGAAATGACCGCTCTCAAAGGCAAAGTCCTGCAAGGCGCGTTGGCAAAAGCCATGAATAGTAAAGATGGCAGCTTCATCAAAGCTCTGAATCGCCAGTTTCAGGCGCTTTAGCACCATTGGGTCGGCATCGTCATTCTTCGCGAGAGCCTGCCTTTCATCCACCAGCCGTTTTCGCAGGCGGCTGCGTAGTTCTTCGGTCGCTGCACGAGTATAGGTTACGACCAGGATCTGACTGACTTCCAGCTGCTTTTCCGTGACCAGACGGCAGTAGAGCTCAGCCAGCGTGAAGGTCTTACCGGTACCGGCACTGGCCTCAATCAGATTGATGCCCTGCAGTTCAACAGTTTTGGCGTCAAACAGCTTCATAGCTCGCCTCCCTGCAGATGCTGAACAATCGGCAGATATACCTGCTTGGCGATTTCGATAAAGTCATCATTGAGGGGAGATTGTTTAACCACCAGTTGATGGTAAGCATCATCCTGCTCAGCAGTGAGCTGCCCCTGACCTCGCCAACTATTTTCCGCTTTAGCTAGGGCCTGCTCCGGATTTTTTCCCTCAGACAACTTGAAGTATTCCAGACTGGTTTTATCGAAAAACGGTAATGGTTGATGCAACCCTTGCCAGTACAAAGTGAGTAGCCGAGAGAATATCTGGGTCGGACTGGTGACAGGTAAAAACTGATACAACTTATCCTGCAAGACTAATGTCGTTTCCAGCTGCACTCCTTCCGGCCGCAAGATATTGAGCAGCAAATGATCAATCCACGCTGCAATGATGTCTTTGCCTTTGGGTTTTGCCAGCCGGTAACGTAACAATCCCTGCTGGCTGATGCCTTCAAGTTGCCCACCTAGCCTGAAACCATCAATATTAAGGTCGACCGGAGAGCTCATCGATGGTGAGTCAGGCAGGTTCGGTGCGAGGGTTTCGATAAAAGCGTTGACGGTTTGTGATTCCTGCTCATACCAGGCTTCACCCAATTCTCCCTGTGGCAACACACCCATCGCAGCAATCACAGGCTTGAGGCCTTCATCACTGAACTGAGTCAGGTTCGCTTCCAGTAATTGCTGACGCAGCTGCCAGCTTTCCAGCCCATCCAAGGTAAAGGGCTCGCGGCTTTCCAGCTCTTCATCCTCGAGTTCTAGACGTATATTCAGTCGCTCCCGTAGCAGGAACTTGATTGGGTGAGCAAAGAAACGGGCTAATTGATTAGCGGTGAGATCACGCCAGCTGGCATCGGCTTCATCCAGTACAGTATCGAACCAATCAACTGATGGAACCATGTCTGACAATGGACACTGCGCCGCATTGAAGCTGAATAACTTGGCATTCTCGCCATTGAAATAGCGTTTACTGAACGGCTGCAGTGGATGCTGCGTTTTAATTTGCGTGAGAATATCGGCCCCTTGCTCCGTTTCAAAACGCTCACATAGCAGATCCTGCAAATCACTGATCAGCACCGATGGCGGCACTTCGCTGTTGTCGACAATGCTGGCACCAACGTAGCTGATGTAGAGCGTTTGCTGTGCCGATAAAAGCGCTTCCAAAAACAGGTAGCGGTCATCATCACGGCGGGAGCGATCACCTTCACGGTGATCCTGAGACAGCAAGTCAAAACTCAGCATCGGCTGACGACGAGGGAAGACCTCGTCATTCATACCAATCAGACAGACCACCGAAAACGGAATACTACGCATCGGCACCATACCGCAGAAGGTCACACCGTGCCCCATAAAGCGGTGCGTTGTATCAACCGCATCCAGATGCGACTGTAACCAGCTGTGAATCAACTCGATGCTGACTTCCTGCTCAAAGCTGGCGTGCATAGCACTGTCCTGCAAGCGATCAAGCTGGCTGCGAATAGCGTTTAATTCGCTATCAAAAACGTCGTCTTCTAGCCCCTCAGTATCGAAAAAAGCATCCAGACAGGAAGTCAGTTGGGCTTGCCAATCAGCAATGGTTAATCGTCTGTTTAGTTGCTTACGCCAATGTGCCAGTGCATCAATAAAGCTGCATAAGGCCGCCACCATGCGCGCCTTATCACCGCTGATGCCATCCATTGCCAGTTGGCCATCAAACAAACGCCACTGCTGACCCGGCTCAGTCATCGGCATCGCCATGCCGAGCATCAATCTATCGAGGCCGGCACGCCAGGTATTCGCATCGCTGGCAGGTAGTTCAAGCTGCTGTTTATCACCACTATCGAGTCCCCAGCGTGTGCGTGTTTCACCACACCACTGCCGGATCCAAGTCAAACCGGCATCATCCAGCCCAAAGCGATTCTGCAGTGCCGGACATTCCAGCAAGGCAATAACGGTATCCACATCAAAACGTGATTGTGGCAACTGCAGCAGGCTGAAGAAGGTAGTGATGAGCTGACTTTCCTGCTGGCCACTGCTGTCGGCAATACTGAATGGAATGCGGTGCTTTTCTTCGGTGGCAGCGAATACCGCTTCAATCCACGGTGCATAGAGATCAATATCCGGCGTCATCACCACAATATCGGTCGGCGCAAGGCTGGGATCTCGCTCAAACATGGCCAATAGCTGGTCGTGCAGGACTTCAATTTCACGCATAGCGCTATGGCAGACATGGATTGCTACCGACGTATCATCAGCCTCAACAGCCGTCTTTTCGCCGGGTTCGAGTAGATACATATCGCGCTGCAGTTCGGCGAGCATTGAGCCGCCTTCCGACTCAATAAACAAGGTGTCTGCTTCATGCGTCGTTTCCTGCAACTGGCGGAAGAACTCCATGCCCTGCTTGCCCAGACTCGCGAGTAACGGATGACCGGGTTCAGCCTCAATGACTTCGTCGAAATTAAGCTGCAACTGCTCTCGTTGGAGCTGTTTCGGATCACGCAAATCGCCCCAGTAAAACTCGCTTGGCGACAGATAATAAAAGGTGATATCGACAAAACGGGCTAATAAGGCAAAGGTCTGCAAATACACTGGCGGCAACGCTGAAATACCGACAATGCTGATCCGTGATGGCAAGCCCTGCGGCGCTGAGGAGGCCTCGGTCAGCTGCTGATGCATCTTCTGTAATAAAAAGGCACGGTGTTTGGGTTCAGGATCATGCTCCGTGAGCCTATGCCATAACTGACTCTGCCATGAGTCGGTATCGCCCTGCTCCCAGCGGTTCACCCAGTCCGGGCGATACATCAGGTATTGGTCAAAGGTATCGGCGATACGTTCGGCCAGTTGATAGCGTTTGAGTTCATCATCACTGCCCGCCAGATAGGCCGCTACAGGCTCAAAACCGGGCAGCTCAATACTCTCAGGCAATAAGGCATAAATACGCCAAGCAAGCGAGGATTTCGCATAGGGTGACTGAAGAGGGATATCCGGCCACAATTCACGAAACAAATCCCAGATATAGGCAGACGGAAACGGAAATGTCAGGTTAGCTGCTATGCCGTGATGCTGCGCTAGAAACAATGAGATCCAGCGCGATAATTCGTTACTCTGAACAAGGATAGTTTCAGCTTCAAACGGCCCAAGTGGCGCTTCACGCTGTTGCTGGGCGAGATGATTCATCAACTGCACCAGCGTGTTGCTGTAAACGACCTTGAGCATAAACCGATTTATCCCTAAAAATAGCTGTGTTTTGTTGTCTAAAGAAGCATTCTACAGTGAAACATTTAGCCTGTTCATGCATCAATAACAGGTAAGCAACAATCAGGTAATGACGCCATGACTAATCAATATAAAAAAGACGCAGACAAAATTGACCAACTGGATGCCATGCAATTTCGTGTCACCCAGCAATGCGGCACCGAACCGCCGTTTATGAACGCCTATTGGGATAATAAGGCTCCCGGGCTGTATGTCGATGTCGTCTCCGGTGAACCTCTGTTCTCTTCAACTGACAAATTCGATTCTGGCACCGGCTGGCCGAGCTTTACCCGCCCTGTTGAAACAGAAAATGTGACTGAACATAGCGATGAAAGTCTCGGCATGGTGCGCGTCGAAGTACGCTCACAACATGGTGACTCGCATCTGGGCCATGTGTTTCCGGACGGCCCGATCGAACGCGGTGGACTTCGCTACTGCATCAATTCAGCCAGCCTGCGGTTTATCCCGAGTGACCAACTGGAACAGGAAGGCTACGGCGAATATTTGCCTTTATTCGAAGCAAAAAAAGCAGTTGAAGAAGAAACGGCTGTTCTGGCTGGCGGCTGCTTCTGGGGCATGGAAGAATTATTCCGTCAGCAACCGGGCGTGTTGCGAACCCGCGTTGGTTACACCGGCGGTCATGTGCCGGATGTGACCTATAAGGATGTGAAAACCGGCACTACTGGCCATGCAGAAGCCATTGAAGTGGTGTTTGATCCGACCAAGATCAGCTTCCGCAAACTGCTGATCTTTTTCTTCAGCATGCATGATCCCACCACCAAAAACCGTCAGGGTAATGATTTAGGTGATAGCTATCGCTCAGCGATTTTTTGCCTCGACAGCTCGCAAGCTGTCACAGCCAGCGAAGTCATTAAAGCGTTGGATGCCAGCGGTAAACTGCCCGGCCCGATTGTCACCGAAGTCGTCAAAGCCAGTCCGTTCTACGAAGCCGAACCGGAACATCAGAATTACCTGCAGCATTACCCGAATGGCTATACCTGCCACTGGGTAAGACGTGACTGGCAGCTGGATTGACACACCCCGGTAATCCACTCATGATGCGGTGAGAGTACGATTTTCTATACGGCTGAACATTATGCGAATTTTGTCTGTTGAGGACGACAAAGACATTCTGAAATACATCTGCAAAGGACTTGAGCAGGCAGGTCATACCGTAGACGCTGCCGATAATGGTCGGGATGGTTTATTTCTGGCTACCACGGAACAGTATGACGTCATTGTCGTTGACAGAATGATGCCCCAACTTGATGGAATCACACTGATAAAAACCCTACGTGGTGCAGGTAACCACACACCGGTGATCATCCTGAGTGCTCTGGCTGATGTCGATGATAAAGTCGTAGGGTTACGGTCTGGTGGTGATGATTACCTGACCAAACCCTTTGCCTTTGCAGAACTTCAGGCACGTATCGAGGTATTGGCAAAACGTGGTCAGCCTTCTGCCAGTGACAGCGAACACTCTCTCAGAGCTGGCTCACTTGAAGTCGATTTACTCGCCAGAACCGTCAAGCGTGACGGTCAAACGATTGAATTGCAGGCCCGGGAATTCAAGTTACTGGTCTACCTAATGCGGCATAAAGGTCAGGTCGTCACCCGCACCATGCTTCTGGAGCACGTTTGGGATTACCACTTCGATCCACAGACGAATGTGATCGACGTGCATATCAGTCGATTACGCAGCAAACTGGATAAAGGCTTTGACACTCCTCTGATACGGACGGTACGTGGTGCAGGATACGCCATCTCCGACTCATAGCTCCCGCCGCTACGTCAAAAGCTCCAGCTTTGTCATGGCACTACTGTTCACCGTGCTCTGCGGTGCCGCAGCAACCAGTCTTGGTTTTTTTATCAACTATTTCACCAAAGGCCACTTCGTTCACAGCACCGAGTCGCTACTGGAAACTCAAATCGCCTATGTGGATGCGCTCGGGGTAGATCAAGCACGGCTGAACACCGATGGCGAGTATGTTTTTCTGACAGCGGATGGCACCTTACCGGACTCGATTGAATCGAAGATCACAGTACTGACAGAAGGGATCATTGTTTACCAAGCGCCCGAAAAAGAAAAACATTTCGCCGCTAAAGTGCACAGATTGGCTGATGGCCGACGTCTGCTGGTTTCCACTGACATCACCGATGTATCTAACGATTTCCGTTTTATGCAGTGGCTGGGCCTCGGCAGCATTGTATTTGTCATGCTGGTCGTGTTTGTCAGCTACATCATCAGTATTTTTGTCGTCACCGGCACCAACGAGATTGCTGGCACTGCTCGCGACATCATTAAAACCGGGGATTTGTCGCGACGAATTGAAGTGAAATCGGGCTGGGATGATCTTAGTAATATGGCCAGTGTGCTGAATCTATTACTGGATCGCATTGAGGTGCTGATGCAGGGGGTTAAGCAGGTCTCAGACAATATTGCCCATGATCTGCGTCGTCCTTTAACACGGCTACGCAACCACATTGAAAGCCTGGATTCATCAGCCGAGCATGATGAGTTACTGCGTGAAGTGGACCAGCTGATGACGACCTTCAATGCCCTACTCCGCATTTCACGTATTGAGCAGGAAAAGCAACGCAGTCGTTTCCGCGAGACAGAGCTCTCTGACATTCTTCGTGATGTGATTGAGCTCTATGAACCCGTGGCGGAAGACAGGCAAATCCATATCAACTCAGCGCTCATGAGCTACTCCCTCAATGCAGATCGGGATCTGTTATTTCAGGTCTACGCCAATATTCTCGATAACGCGATCAAATACACACCAGATAACAGTACCATCAAGCTTAAGATGCAGCATGACGGCACTAAAATCACGGTATCTGTTGAGGATAACGGTCAGGGTGTAGAGGAGTCAGAACTGAACCGGATCTTTGATCGTTTTTACCGTAGTGACGAGGCTCGCCATTCACCCGGGAATGGCCTCGGTCTGGCTCTGGTCAAAGCGGTGATTGAGTTACATGATGGCGAGGTTTGGGCCGAACAGGCCGATCCCGGACTAAGAATCATTACACGTTTGTAATTGTTCGGACAGTTTCCAGTAACGCAGACTCTGACAAGATTTAGACATGGATGTAGCAATCATCGGAACAGGTATCTCAGGCTTAGGAGCGGCGTATCTTCTTCACCCGCACCACAACATCACTGTGTTTGAAAAAAACGCCTACATTGGTGGTCACTCTCGCACAGTTGATGTGAAACACAGCGGCAAGTCTATCCCGGTCGACACAGGGTTTATCGTCTTCAATGACTGGAATTACCCTAATCTACTGGGCCTGTTCAACGAACTGGATGTGCCGTATCAGAAAAGTGATATGTCCTTTGGCGTCTCCATTAATGACGGCTGGCTGGAGTATGCCTCAGGCGGCTTGTTTGCTCAGAAGAAAAACCTGTTACGTCCTGACTTCTATCGCATGCTGGCTGATGTGATCCGCTTTAACCGTCAGGCTTCAAAATTCATAGAAAAAGACCCAACCATCAGTCTGGGGGCTTGCCTTGATGAGCTGAACATGGGGAACTGGTTTCGCCAGTATTATCTGCTGGCCATGGGCGCAGCCATCTGGAGTTGCCCGCTTGAAACGGTGATGGAATTCCCCGCCAGTACCTTTGTTCGCTTTTTTAAAAATCACGGCTTATTGAATTTGGTACGGCGCCCGCAGTGGTACACCGTCTCAGGCGGCAGTCGAGAGTATGTGAGTCGGCTCACCGCTTCATTTAAAGACCGGATTCGGTTGAACGCAGCAGTGTCGAGTGTGCACCAGGCAAAAGACAAGTGGTGCGTGGTGCAGGACAACGGTGAGAGTGCGCTGTTCGATCAGGTTATTTTTGCCTGTCATGCCGATCAAGCCATGTTGATGTTTCTTGACGCCACCGATGAACAGCGAGAGGTGATTGATGCTTTTCGCTATCAGCAAAACCAGATCATTCTGCACAGCGACACCCGCTTTATGCCCAAGCAGCGACGTTGTTGGTCGAGTTGGGTGTATCTGTCAGAAACGCAGCGAGATGACAAACCCGCCGTTTCATTGAGTTACTGGATGAATAATCTGCAGGGCTTACCACGGGCTCTGCCGCTACTGGTCACGCTGAATCCAGGCACCCGACCTGCTGATGAACTGATACATGACGAACATGTGTTCACCCACCCTATTTTCGATGAAAAAGCGATCCAGGCTCAGGGAAAAATCCCCTCAATCCAAGGCCAGAACGGTATCTGGTTCTGTGGAGCCTATCAGCGCTACGGTTTCCATGAGGATGGTTTACTCAGCGCAGTGAGAGTTTGTGAGCAGATGGGAGTCCCAATCCCATGGCACTAGATCATCACATCATCGCTGGTGAGGTGATGCATGCCCGACTCTCCCCCAAAAAGAACGCGTTCAAGTATCAGACCTGTTATGTCTCGATCAATCTCTCTCGCCCAGACTCACTACCCATCAATCGTAACCATTTCGGACTACTCAGTTTTTACGACAAGGATCATGGTGCATCTGACCACAGCGATCTGCTGACTTGGGCGCGCTCTATCCTCACAGACCATGGTCTGGCTTATCTCAAAGGCGACATCGTGTTGGTCACCATGCCGCGAGTCATTGGTTATGTCTTCAACCCAGTGAGCTTCTGGCTTTGTCACGATGAACAGGGAAGTTGTCGTGCCATTTTGTGTGAGGTCAACAACACCTTTGGTGAGCGTCATGTATATCTCTGCGCCCATGATGACCACCGGCCAATCACGCGTTTTGAAACGCTTGAAGCCGAAAAAGTGTTTCATGTGTCACCGATGCTCAAGCGTGAAGGCCATTACCGCTTCCGCTTCGATCTCACAGCCGAACGCTTCGCTGTGTGGATTGATCACTATGACGGTGATGGCAACAAGCTATTGGCTACCTGGCTGATTGGTGAAAAAGAAACTATGACAGCGGGCCGTTTACGTTCGGCTTTTTTCCGCTTCCCGTTAATGACGCTAAAAGCCATCGTACTGATTCACTGGCAGGCGCTGAAATTACTCTGCAAGGGTATTCCCTACATTAGCAAACCGGCTCAAAAGCACCACCGTGTGACTACAAGTAAATAGATTACAAAAACGTAATACTGCGTTAAGCAGACAGTAAGGTCACCACAGCTAGGGTAGACACATGCTTATAAAAACTGCCACTGACAAACTACTCAAACAGCTCTCTGTGATTCGTTACGGGTCATTGCAGTTGACCTTACCCGATGGCAGAGAATATCTGTTTTCAGGTCAGGAAGACGGCCCAACAGCCGATATCACGCTACACCGCTGGCAGGTCATTGCTAACCTGATACGTAAAGGCGATATCGGTTTTGCTGATGATTATCGCCATGGGCACTGGGACAGTTCAGACCTTATCGCTCTCACTACGCTGGGTCTACAAAACCGACAGGCTCTCGATGCGTGCATCACCGGCAGCACCCTGTCACGCGGCCTCGCGATGATCTCGTATCTGTTTAAGCTCAATACCCTGCAAGGCAGCAAGAAGAACATTCATGCCCACTACGATTTAGGCAATGACTTTTACAAGCTGTGGCTTGATCCCACCATGACTTACTCTTCAGCCATTTTTAATCAGCCCGGCGAGAGTCTGACTCAGGCACAACACAATAAATACGATCGCATTTTGGGTTGCCTAGATGCTAACAGTGGCTCTGTGCTTGAGGTGGGCTGTGGTTGGGGCGGTTTTGCTGAACGGGCATTGGAAAAAACCAATCTTCAACTCAAAGGCATCACCCTATCTGAAGAGCAGCACCATTTCGCCGGCAAACGACTCAATGGCGCAGCCGATATCGTACTTGAAGACTACCGCCACCAGCAGGGCAAATTTGATTATCTGGTCTCAATCGAGATGTTTGAAGCGGTCGGTGAGCGCTTCTGGCCCACTTACTTCAACAAAATGGCCAGTTTGCTCAAACACAAAGGTCGCGCCGTAGTGCAGACCATCACCATGAACGAGCAGGATTTTAGTCGTTACCGTCGTGGTGGAGACTTTATCCGAAGTTTTATTTTTCCCGGCGGCATGCTGCCAAGCCCATCACGGTTTGATGAGGTTGCACGGTCAGCAGGACTCAAAACAGACGCACCCTATTTCTTCGGCCGTGATTACGCGACCACTTTGAAAATGTGGCTGGATAATTTCGACAGCGAAAAGCAAAACGTCCTTGCATTGGGCTTTGATGAGCCCTTTATTCGTCTCTGGCGTTTTTATCTGGCCGCTTGTATTTCCGGTTTCAACACCGGTAGAACTGACGTCATGCAAATTGAGTTAAGCCATGCTTAATTTCAGTCACCCCATACTCGCAACTCTGTTGCTGTTATCGTCATTTTCGCTATCGGCTGTAGAGCGTTCATTGCTGAACCAGCATATCGCTCAACCTGAAAAGGTTGGAGAAGGCAGCCTGACCTACCTGTTCTGGCATGTATACGATGCCACCCTCTACGCCAGCGAGGGACAATGGCAGCCTGAACAGCCTCATGCACTGTCACTCACCTACCAACGCGCATTGGAAGGCAAGCAGATTGCTGATCGTTCGATTGAGGAAATGCGTCGTCAGGGCATCAATGACGAACTCAAAATGGCCAGTTGGCATCGCCAGCTCAGTCAGATCCTGCCCGATGTCGATCAGGGAACCGTACTGACGGGTATCTTCACTGAAGATAAGACAACCGTGTTTTATCAGGCTGATACTAAACTGGGTGAAATCGAGGATCCTGACTTTGGCAAACACTTCTTCGCTATTTGGCTGGGCGAAAATACCTCAGCACCCAACCTGAGAAAACAGCTTCTGGCTCTGCCATGAATGCCGTTGCCCACATTGATACAGCAACTCTGCTCAGGTATGGCTTTATTGCCATGCCATTGGCTTTTGCAGGTCTGCCACTCTATATCCACGCACCAGACTTCTACACCCGTGAGTTCGGGATTAGCATCGGCTTAATAGGTATCATCCTGCTTGGCATACGTCTCTTCGATGCGATTCAGGATCCCATTCTCGGTTTTTTATCTGACAAATACGCTCGCTTTCGCCTTGTCTTACTCTACGTTGGTGCCATCATCCTCGGCACTGGCATGGTCGGTTTGTTTAGCTTTACGCCATCGGCTGATACCGCGATTATCTGGTTTGCCATTCACATGGTTCTCGCCACAACAGGTTTTAGCCTGCTGACCATCAACCTCAATATGATTGGTGGCTTTTGGGTAAACGAAAGCACGGAAAGAACCCGTATCACCTCAACTCGTGAAGCATTAGGTTTGGCAGGCTTAGTGCTCGCAGCCGTGTTTCCCGGTATCGCAAGCCAATTTCTGACGGACGCACAGGCCTATAGCTTTCTCGCCTTAACCTTTGTCATATTGCTCGTTGTTGGAATTTGGCTGTTACAGCTATTTCTCAAAAACCTGCCCGCTCAGCATCCAATCCATCAGGGCTTTGGCTCAGCCAAGTGGTCATTCTTTCATCTTTTCACCGGCGAACAGAAAACGTATTTTCTGGTTTGCTTTTTGTCCTACCTTGCGTCTGCAATACCTGCTGTACTGGTGTTATTTTTCATCCGCGATTACTTGCAGGCCGAAGCGTGGACACCGTTATTTCTGATCTGCTATTTCCTCGCAGGTGCAGCAGTGATGCCGGTCTGGTATGCCCTGTCGAAACGATTTGGTAAAGCAGAAACCTGGCTGCTCAGCATGATGCTGGCTGTTTTCACCTTTGTCTGGGCATACACCCTTGAGCAGGGAGCCATTGTTCCCTATTTACTCATCTGTCTACTGTCGGGCTTCGCACTAGGTGCTGACTTGGCGCTGCCACCCTCGATCATGGCTGACAGAATTGAGCATCTTCATCACCAGGCAGACGCATCGCAGTATTTTGCTCTGCTTGCCCTTTTACCCAAAGTCGCCATCGCTATCGCCAGTGGCGGCGCATTTCTGGTTTTGGATCATTTCGCTTTTGTCCCTGGCGAGCAAAACAGTGCTCAGGCACTGTCGGGGCTTATCCTGATTTACGCGATTGTTCCCTGCCTGATCAAACTGCTCTCTGCTGTGTTTTTGTGGAGAGATATTCGCTATCAAGGAGGTAGTTATGCACACCACACTTCGCACTAGCCTCAACACCGTTGTCACCATTGCTTGTCTAAGCCTGCCAGCGACTTCGGTATCTCATGCAGAAAAAGTGCATCAGCCGGACTTCACACCAGGCATCTCAACAGCAGATGAGCACTATCATTTCTATGAGCAATTACTATGTAACTGTGAATCCGAGAATGGTCTGTCGTTTGTACAGTGGGATGACATCGATGGACGGGAGAATCATGTGCAATGAAACAGACTGTATCGAGGATTTTACTTATGGGAATCATCACGTTTATGACTGCCTGTAGCGGACCTAATCTCGCCAATTACAAACAAGATGCGCCGCCACTGAATCTCAAAGACTACTTCACGGGGCCAATAAAAGCCTGGGGATTGGTTCAGGATAGAAAGGGCCAGGTCACGCGCCGCTTTGATGTTGTTATGCACGGCTCATGGGAAGGTGATGTCGGTACACTGGAAGAGCACTTCGACTACTATGACGGTAAAACAGACAAACGTGTCTGGACGATTACACAAGTCAGTGCAGACCGCTATGAAGGTCAAGCAGGTGATATTATCGGTAAAGCCACTGGGGAAGTATCTGGGAACACCATGCGCTGGGCCTACGTGATGGACTTACCGGTCGGTGATACGACGTATAAAATCACCTTTGATGACTGGATGTTTTTGATGAATGATGGCGTTTTGATTAACCGTTCTTACCTGAAAAAGTTTGGTATTACCGTGGCTGAACTGACTTTGTTTATGCAGAAACAACCGCCAACCGAATGATAAAAGACTGGCAAGACAAAACCGTCTGGCTAATCGGTGCCAGTAGTGGCATCGGTCGAGCACTGGCTCAGGCCTTTGCTAAACGAGGTGCCAGGCTGCTGCTCTCAGCACGACGCGAAACAGCGCTTAGCGATTTGGCTGCCAGTCTCGGTGAGCATCACCTTGCCCTTCGTCTCGACATCGCCGATGAAGAGGCTGTGATTGAGGTTGTTAAACGTATCACTCAGCAAAATATCCGGGTCGACAGCATTATCTGCCTTGCCGGCGCCTACGAGCCGGGTCGTATTGATGAACTTAATAGTGAAACGCAGGCTGCGATCATTAACACCAATATCAACGGCACATTCAACGTTATCCGCCACACCCTTGCGCATCTCAGACAGCACCACGGCCAACTGGTTATCTACGGCAGCGTGGCCGGCTATCGCGGCCTGCCTAAAGGCCAACCCTACAGTGCAACCAAGGCAGCGCTGATCAATCTGGCAGAGAGTCTGTATCTGGAAGAAAAGCCTAATCAGGTCGACGTTAAACTCATTAATTCCGGGTTTGTGGACACCCAACTGACACGCAAAAACCAGTTTGATATGCCAATGATGATCAGCGCTGAAGAGGCGGCAGAAGCGATCATCAAAGGGCTGGGCAAGTCTGCGTTTGAAATTCATTTCCCGAAACGCTTCACCTTTATGATGAAGTGTCTGCAACGGCTACCAAACTGGTTATTTTTTGCCATTGCCGGCAGAATGAACTGAGCCTTATTTAAGTAATTTAATACCAAGCAGGTTGAGAATTTTACGTTCAACTTTGGGCTCAGACAGACCACGCTTCATCTTGAACAGGAAGTACTTCTCAAAGGCAATTTTGGCCCACTGCACCCAGTGGCCTTTTTTCATCCAAGCCACATTGCGTGGCGGAATCTGTGGCTCAGCAACAAAAGCGGCACCGGTATGACCTAAGTCGGCTAGACAAATCGCATTCCAGCTTGGCTGACTATCTGGTTCACGACCTTCAACTGCCGCCTTGATATTGTTCACCGTGGCGCGGGTCATACTCTCAATCATATAGCCGGTTTTCGGTGCACCAACTGGCAAAGCCGTTGCTTCAATCGGCGGAATCGCGATACAAACACCAACGCCGTAAATGTTCGGATAAACCGGGCTACGCTGGTAGTCATCGACTTTCAGGAAGCCTCGTGGATTAACCATCTCATCACCCAGACCAGCCACACAATCCACGCCCTTGAACGCAGGAATCAACATCGAATAATTGAACGGCAGCTGATGTGTTTTGATGGTTTCAGCCTTGTCATCCACTTCTTCCACCAGCATTTTGCCGGACTCGACTTTTTTCACCCGCGCATTGGTGATCCACTTGATATCGTTTTGTCGAAACTCTGACTCAAACAAGCCTTTGGAATCGCCGACACCGCCCAGGCCCATATGGCCGATATACGGTTCCGGTGTAACAAAGGTAATCGGCACTCGGTGACGCAGCTTGGCTTTACGTAGCGCACGGTTCATGATCATCGCGAATTCATAGGCCGGCCCAAAGCAGGATGCGCCCTGCACGGCACCCACCACAATCGGGCCCGGATCTTTCAGAAACGAGCGCCAGCTGTCATACGCGTCTTCAGCATGATCAATGGTGCAAATGGATTCGGTAAAACCCTCAGGCCCAAATCCTTCAATCTCGTCAAAGCTCAGCTTAGGTCCGGTGGCGACGACAAGGTAGTCGTAACTCAGACTGGTACCATCTGCCAGAGTCAGTCGGTTGTACTGGGCTTCAATCTCTTTAACACCAGAGTCGTAGAAATGAATGCCTTTATTTTCAAGCACGGGCGCGAGTTCAAAGCTAATCTGCTCACGCTTACGCCAACCAACAGCCACCCATGGGTTACTCGGAACGAAGTGAAAAATCGGGGTATTGGACACCACGCTGACACGGTGATTGTTGTCCAGTGCATCCCGCAATTCGTATGCAGCAGGTAAGCCGCCAGTGCTGGCACCTACAATGACCACATGTGCCATAAGAATTCCCGACTAAAGAAACAAATGCTCAAACTAAAGCTTTTTCACAGTGCTGACAATCAGTGCAGCGTATCCGGATGATCGCCCTCAGTGGGTATCGTCTCACTGAAAATTTCGGCCACATCGACTTTATCAAAGTGATAATGTTCGTTACAGAACTCGCAGGCGACCTCAATGCCGCCTTCAGCATCGAGGATGTCTTCAGCTTCCTGCTGGCCCAGCATGCTGATGGTTTCAGCCACGCGTTCACGAGAGCAGGTACAGGCGAACTGTAGGGCTGTCGGCTCAAACAAGCGCACCTGTTCTTCATGAAACAGACGATGCAACAGCGTTTCGACTTCCAGCGTCAACAGCTCATCGTCAGTGATGGTCGCTGCCAGTTGACTAACACGTGACCAGTCTTCTTCTGCCGCGTGTTTAGCTGACTCGTCACTGGGTAACTGTTGTAAGAACAGCCCGGCGACATTGTGATCATTGGCGTAGAGCCAGATTTTCGTGGCCAACTGCTCAGAGTGTGCGAAATACGTTTCCAGTGTCTCAGCAATTGAGTCACCGTGAACACTGACCACACCCTGATACGGTTTTTTGGCGCCTTCGACTTCAATCGTGATCGCCATCGTGCCCTGGCCAGTCATTGTTTGTAGCCCCGCATCATCAGCGATCTCGGCATCCCCATCCCATTGGGCAAAAGCACGTAACGTATGCTTGCTGGTGCATTCCACCATTAAGAGACTGACCGGGCCTTCTGAGCGAATTTGTAGCACCAGGCGACCACTGATTTTAACGGTTTCAGTGAGTAAGGCTGCTGCGCCCATCATTTCGCCCAGCACACGGCGAATAGCCACCGGATAGTCACGACGATTGAGCACTTCCTGCCAGCTTTCCTGCAGGCTCACCCATTCGCCACGAATCGCGGCGTTATCGAAAATAAAACGTTGTAAACAATCTGACTTCACGTGAAAAACACTCTTGGTGTATGGCCGATATAAAAAGGCCGGACAAAATAGTCCGGCCATTTTATCGCATTCGCGGCGCTGGGGCTTAAGCGATCTTAAGAAGAATCTCGTTGATACGCTTCACGTAGCTCGCCGGGTCTTCCAGCTGACCACCTTCTGCCAGCAGCGCCTGATCGAACAGGATCGATGCCCAGTCAGTAAAGCGTGCGTCATCAGATTCATCTTTCAACTTCGCAACCATTGGGTGCTCAGGATTCAGTTCCAGAATCGGTTTACTGCCATCGACCTGTTGACCGGCCGCTTTCAGCATGCGCTCAAGGTTGGCGCTCATATCGTAGTTGTCGGCAACCAGACATGCAGGTGAGTCAGTCAGACGATGGGTAATACGCACGTCTTTAACCTTGTCTTCCAGCGTTTTCTTCACGCGTTCCACCAGATCTTCAAAGTTTTTATCGGTTTCTTCGTGCGCTTTTTTCTCGGCTTCATCTTCCAACTCGCCGAGATCCAAGTCACCTTTCGCCACCGATTGCAGATGTTTACCATCAAACTCGGTCAGCGAGTTGACCAGCCATTCATCGACGCGGTCAGTGAGCAGCAGCACTTCGATACCTTTCTTACGGAACACTTCCAGATGCGGGCTGTTCTTCGCGGCAGCAAAGCTTTCAGCAGTGATGAAGTAAATCTTGTCCTGCTTCTCTTTCATGCGGCTGACATAGTCTTCCAGCGACACGGTTTGATCGACAGTACCGGACTCGGTCGAGGCAAAACGCAGTAATTTAGCCAGCGTTTCTTTATTGGCAAAGTCTTCGCCCGGACCTTCTTTAATGACCTGACCGAACTCTTTCCAGAATTCAGCGTATTGCTCAGGTTCGTTTTTCGCCATTTTGCTGAGTTCGCTCAGCACTTTCTTCACTGAGGCAGCGCGGATGGTGTCGATGGTCTTGCTGCTTTGCAGGATTTCACGTGACACGTTCAGCGGCAAATCATTGGTATCAATCACACCACGGATAAAGCGCAGGTAACGCGGCATTAACTGCTCGCTGTCTTCCATGATGAACACACGTTTCACATAGAGCTTAATACCGTGCATGCGGTCACGATCCCACAGATCAAATGGTGCTCTGGATGGGATGTACAACAGTGACGTGTATTCAATGTTGCCTTCAACCTTGTTATGGCTCCAGCTCATCGGATCCTGAAAATCGTGAGCAACCTGCTTGTAGAACTCTTTGTACTCATCGTCGGAAATGTCGTTTTTCGACAAGGTCCACAGCGCAGTTGCCTTGTTAACGGTTTCCTCGCCCTGATCGGCTTCATCAATTTCGCCATCTGGATTCGGCATCGCGTCTTTCGCCATCACTATCGGCAGATTGATGTGATCCGAGTATTTACTGATGATGTTACGCAGACGCCAACCGTTTAAGAATTCATTTTCGCCGTCACGTAGGTGCAGAATAATCTCAGTACCGCGAGTCGCTTTTTCGATGGTTTCAATGCTGAACTCACCTTCACCCGCTGATTCCCACTGCACACCGTGTTCAGCGCCCAAACCGGCGCGACGAGTTTTCAGTGTCACTTTTTCAGCGACGATAAAGGCAGAATAGAAACCGACACCGAACTGGCCGATCAGTTGTGAGTCTTTGCTTTGATCGCCGGTCAGGCTATCGAAGAACTTGCGGGTGCCACTGCGGGCGATCGTACCAATGTTCTCAATCACCTCTTCACGATTCATACCGATACCGTTATCACTGATGGTGATGGTTTTGGCATCGGCATCAAAGGCAACGCGAATCTTCAGTTCCGCATCGTCTTCGTAGAGTGCATCGTCTGATAAGGCTTCAAAACGGAGCTTGTCTGCCGCGTCTGCCGCATTGGAGACCAGCTCACGTACAAAGATTTCCTTGTTGGAATACAAGGAATGAATCATCAGGTTCAATAATTGTTTGACTTCAGTTTGGAAACCCATGGTTTCCTTGTGTGCATCAACGCCCATTGAAAAAATGCCTCCATCTGGCTATTGGTTAGATAAGCAAGCAGATGGGGACACCGAGAAGCAAAATCAAGCGTTAAATTTTTCCACGATACAAACTTGGTTTTTTGTCATCGCCCTTCCATAATGGGTCTGTATGAATCGGGTTCTGACAAGCCACTAACGGACGTGTCTGCTACATGTCAAAAAATCAGCTACGTATTTTGACCTACAACCTGCATAAGGGATTTAACACCAGTCGGCGGCAGTTTACCCTGCACCCGATTCGCGATGCCCTAATGCAAACCAATGCCGACATTATGTTGCTGCAGGAAATTCAGGGTCAACACAGTGAGCACCGACTGGCACAACAAGCTTGGCCGGATGAACCTCACTTTGAGTTTCTCGCTAAAGATGTCTGGCCACATTACGCCTATGCTAAAAACGCCGTTTACAGTGTCGGCCATCACGGCAACGCGATTCTGAGCAAATACCCGCTGGTGAACTGGGAAAACATCAACGTCTCCCCGTTCACCTGGGCCAGCCGCAGCCTGCTACATGCCGAAATTCAACTGCCCTGGCGTGAGGACACTCTGCATATCATCTGTATTCACTTGGGCCTTATCGGACTTGAACGTCGGCGTCAGTTCGTCACCTTGTGCGAACGCATAGACGCCCACGTGCCTCATGATGCCCCACTGATCGTCGCTGGCGACTTCAATGACTGGGCCGGTCAGGCAGAAAAGCGGTTATCTCAGCATCTGGAGTTGAAAGAAGCCTACCGCACGCTGCATAACCGCTATGCCCGCACCTGGCCAGCGTGGCTGCCGGTACTGAAGATGGATCGTATTTATTACCGGGGTATGGAGCCGGTATTGTGTGAAAGACCACCGCATTCTTCGTGGAACCGGCTGTCTGATCACGCTCCTCTCTTCGCCTCATTTGATTTTTAAACACGATTTTCATGACACTGGCTCAACACTGGAAGCACTGGGCAAAAGCGCTTAAACAACAGACTCTGGCACTCTACTACGCCTGTCAAGATCCAGACACGCCGCGCCTCAGTCGCTGGCTGGCGTTAGCCGTTATCGCCTATGCCTTAAGCCCGATTGACCTCATCCCCGACTTCATCCCCGTGTTGGGTTATGTCGATGACTTGCTGTTATTGCCTTTGGCCTGCTGGTTGATTATCCGCACCCTGCCGGAAGTTGTCTGGCAACGCAGCCTGGAGAAAGCGCGTACGACGCCACTAACATTGGCAAAAAAACGCTGGATGGCCGTCGTCATTGTGCTGATATGGACAGTTGTTACTGCCATCTTTGGCATCTGGCTGCTAAAGTTAATCTAAAACCACCCAACAAAGTCAGTTAAACGGACTATTTGAAACGCTGCTGGGATGACAGACATTAATAAACCATATATCGGCCGTTATGCGCCCTCACCTACCGGACCTTTGCACTTCGGCTCTCTGGTCGCGGCAGTGGCCAGCTATCTCGATGCCAGAAGCCATGATGGGCGCTGGTTATTACGCATGGAAGATCTGGATAAACCGCGGGAAATGCCGGGCGCAGCAGACGACATATTGCACATGCTCGAGGCCTATGGCTTTGAATGGGATGGCAGCATTCTGTATCAGAGTGAGCGCCATGACCGCTATCAGTCGGTACTAGATAGACTCATTGCCGCTGACTGGGTCTACCCCTGTAACTGCAGCAGGCGTGAAGTCACCGAAATCGCCCGCGCGGGCATTGACGGTCCGGTCTACCCAGGCACCTGTCGCAACGGTCTGAGCCATAAGCGCGCTGCCCGAGCCTGGCGCTTTAAAACCGATGCAGCGCATCTGGTGTTTAAAGATCAGATTCAAGGGATGTTTGATCATCGTATGCAGCAAGATGTCGGCGACTTTATCCTCAAGCGTGCCGATGGCCAGTTTGCCTATCAGCTTGCCGTCGTCGTTGATGATGCTGATCAAGGCATCACCCACGTGGTGCGCGGTGCCGATCTGCTCAACTCATCCAGCCGACAGATCTTATTGCAGTATGGTCTGCACCTGCCTTCACCCCATTATGCACATATCCCGGTCGTGGCAGGCCCTGACGGACAGAAACTCAGTAAACAAACCCATGCTCACCCCATCGGTAATCAAAATGCAGCTGAGATGCTCTGCTTTGCCTATCGTTTTCTTGGCATGAATGTGCCTGATGAACTTGCACAACAATCACTCAGCGCGATTTGGTTGTGGGGTCTGCAACACTGGGAAATAGACAAGGTAGCGAAACAATTAAGTATAGAATTTCCTGTCACAACAATTCCTTAGCGCTGGCTGTCATAAAAATTTAACATCTCTGTAACAAAAAACGTTCTAAGCTTTCCTTGATGTTAGTCGATACTACTTCTATCGAATACAAGGTAAATACTCATGCTTAAGAACCTAACAATAAAAAAGAAACTGTTCGTTCTTGCAGTTCTCGTTGCCGCTTCACTCTTCATCCTATTAGTGGTGCAAGGCGTTGGCATCAAAAAAATCGAGCAACTTGAGTCGCTGTCAGCACAGTCCTATCAGGCTGAAGTCGATATGCTTATGCTTCGTCGCAACGAAAAAGACTTTCTGTCTCGTCTTGATCTGAAGTATCAACTGTCGTTCAACGACAACATTCAGAGCATGTTGACTCGTTTACTGGAGTTTGAGGCTCAACTCAATAATTTGCCTGAACAAAAAGCACTGGCTGAGCAATTGATTGATGTCATCAATCAGTATGGGCAAGTCTTTAATGAGTTGGTTGAAACACAGGTTGTGATTGGCCTTGATCATGAAAGCGGGCTTTATGGTTCGCTGAGAAAGTCCGTGCATACCATCGAATCGATTCTGGAAACAGAAGCATCCGATACATTATTAAAAGATATGCTGACGCTTCGCCGCAATGAAAAAGACTTCATGCTACGTCTCGATATGAAATACGTGGAACGCTTCAAAGCTAACGTCAAGGCTTTTGAGCAGTCTATATCCGACAGTTTCATTTCACCCAACCAACAATCTGCTATTCGCCAAGCCCTCAGTCAGTATGAAAAAGATTTCCTGGCACTGGTTGATGGCGTCGAAAAGCTAGGTTTTGAATCAGATCAAGGCAAGCGTGGTGAAATGAGAAATATCATTCATCAATCGGAAAGTTTGTTGGCAGAACTGCAGAGTGGAATCAAAGCGATTATTCCAAAGAAAATGTTCCAGATTGAAGTCATTGCCATCAGCCTGTCATTGTTCCTGTCTATCATCATCGTCGGTTTTATTATTTTGCTGGGCAAAGGTATCAATCGTTCCGTTGCCAAACTCTATGACACCATGATTGCCGCTAACCAATCGCGCGATCTGAGCATTCGCGCCAGCATTGATGCCGATGATGAAATCGGTCACATGTCGCGGGCTTACAATGACATGACAAACTCATTCCAGAAGCTCATCAATGAAGTCATCTCATCCGCGCAAACCGTCAGTGCTGCTGCAGAAGAGTTATCTGTTATCACCGGCCAGACCAGCCAGGGGGTCCTGAATCAACAGAGCAGCAGCGAGCAGGTCGCCACGGCAATGAATGAAATGACAGCGACAGTACAAGAAGTCGCTCGAAGTGCGGCAGATGCCGCGACAGCTTCTCGAGATGCTGACCAAGAAACTGAACAAGGCAAGCAGGTCGTGTCAAAAAGCGTGGACGGCATTAAACACTTGGCTGCATTGGTCGAGGATAATGCCAACTCAATTCGTGATCTTCAGGTGGAAAGCGACAATATTGGTACTGTCTTAACGGTCATTCAGACAATCGCCGAACAAACCAATTTGCTAGCCCTTAATGCGGCTATCGAAGCGGCCCGTGCCGGTGAATCAGGACGAGGTTTTGCCGTCGTTGCCGACGAAGTGCGCACACTTGCTCAGCGTAGTCAGCAGTCTACCGAAGAAATCAAAACCATTATTGAACGCCTGCAAGGCGGTGCCAATAAATGTGTAGATGGTATGTTGGCAGGCAAAGAGAAAGCCGCTGAGAGTGTAACTTTGGCTGAGTCTGCTGGTAACTCTCTGGCTATTATTTCTCAGCGTGTGATGACGATACGTGATATGAACACACACATCGCCAGTGCTGCCGAAGAACAATCTGCCGTGGCAGAAGATATTAACCGTAACGTTAATCAGATTGCATCGATTGCCGAGGAAAATGCCCGCAGCACATCACAAACTATGGAAACAAGCCAGTCATTGGCACAACTGGCTAACGAGCTGCAAACGCTGGTGAACCAATTCAAGGTGTGATATTCATAACCTGTCAGCGACGACCGGTTTAGGCTAAAACCCATGCCTGTAAATTTGACTTTAAACGACTTCTGACCGCTCATGTTTCTGAGCTATGAGCGGGCAGGAAGCCAAGTAGACTACCTTCAAAAAAACATATGGACCTCGTTCTGTGTGTTGCTCTTTGCTGGTCTAATCTTGCTCTACATCATCTCAACACTGACTTGGCAAAGCATTTATCGCGATACCCTGAATAACCAGCAAGACACCATTTTTCTGGTTTCCACTTCGACACTCACTACGCTACGTACGCAAGAAAATCAGTTAGATCTGATCGGGTTACAGTTGCTCGAAAATGACAACTACACAGATCTCTCAAGAACCCGCTCCATCATGCACAAACTTCTGAACAATCCGGTTATTGCAGGGTTTGGGCTTATCAGTAATGACGGTAACTTCTTGGTTTCGAGTAATACGTTTCATCCCTCACTATTACCCAATCTGAAGCACCACCCCGCCACTAATGAATCGTTTTTGCAAACTCTCGAAAGCGAAAAAATGGTGGTAGGTAAAACCTACTTATCGCCGACATTGGGGCGATGGATATTACCCATTCGTAAGGCATTACGTGATGAGTCAGGTAAGGTGGTGGCCGTAGTCTCGGCTGGCCTGGAAGTCACTGGTAACTACTCATTTATCGAGGGCCAGGGTTATGACACTGATGGCGATAATTTGATGTTGCTGAGAGAAAAGGATTTATACCCACAGTACGTATCTACTGGCTATCTCAACTACTCACCGGATGTATATAGACAACCTCTCTTAAAAGAAAACTATGACTATACATTTCGTGTTCTGAAAGCTCAGGGGATAGACCGCCAAGAGATAATGTCAGGCAATAAAATATATAACCTCGAAGTAACAAACCGCTTTGGTAGAGACGAGGTGGTTTCATTTCGCTACCTCAATGAGTTCGAGCTCTGGGTACTTGCATTCAAACCAAAATCAGACATTACTAACAAGTTTCTGAGCATCTTCTGGACTTACCTAATCGCCTTTTTACTTGTTATGTCTACTCTGTATTGGCTGTTCTCACGGCTGGTAAAAACTGAGAGACAACGCGTCGAGGAGCTTGAATTCAAAAGCTACCATGATGACCTGACAGGACTCCCTAATCTAGCCAAACTAAAACTGGTGTCAGCCGGGGCTCATGAACAAGACAAATCTTCCTATCTGATTTTTTATGTCGATTTAGATAATTTCAAATCGGCCAATGAAAGTTTTGGTAGAGACTTCGGTGACGAGGTTTTAATTGATATTGCACGTCGACTTAGCATCTTCTGTCCGGACATGGACTGTGTTTACCACACCAGTGGTGATGAATATGTGATTCGTAAACCCGTCAGCACGGATGATGATATCTATGCGTTGGCAAGACAGTTATTGAGCATACTTTCAGAACCTTATGCCAGAAATGATGCCAGCATCATGCTAACTGCCAGTATTGGTGTGGCCTGTTCTCCAGAGCATGGGAAAACGCTCTCAGAGACAATTAAAGCCGCCGAGATCGCCATGTTTGAGGCAAAAAAGCATAAAAACCACTGTTCTGTCTTCGATAACAGCATCTACGCTGCGCATCATGAAAAACAAAGCATAGAACAAGAACTTAAGCTGGCCGTGGGCAGCAAACAGTTTTGCATCCATTACCAACCACAATTTAATAGTGATGGCGTGGTGACAGGGCTGGAAGCCTTGGTCAGGTGGCACAACCCGAAACTGGGATTTATTCCCCCCGACAAATTTATTCGTATTGCCGAGTCAGCCGGGTTAATGCCCAGTCTTGGTAAACATATCATGTCACTCATTTTCCGTGACGCGAAGCAGATCGATACCCTGTTGGACTCACCTATTCACTTGGCAATCAACATTTCTGCCACACAATTTATGCAGGATGATTTCGTTACTCAGTTTGTAGATATGCATCAGCAATGCCCGTCAAAAAACATTCTCTATGCACTCGAACTGACAGAAAGCGTGTTTGTTGAGGACATGGGATTTTTACTGCCCAAAATTGAAGAATTGCGTGCTCAGGGCATTACCCTGTCGCTTGATGATTTCGGCACCGGCTTCTCTTCATTGAGCCTGCTGCGACAGCTTCCTATTGATGAACTCAAGATCGATAAAAGCTTCGTTGATTCTTTGATAGATGATATGACCGCCCGCAAAATGATTAAAAACATCATTTCCATCGGCGACACCCTTGAGCTGTCTGTTATCGCCGAAGGCGTCGAAACAAAGCAACATGTAGACATTCTACAGAGCCTGAACTGTCATCGTTTCCAAGGCTATTATTTTTCCAAACCACTACCACTGGATGGCCTGATGAGTTGGATAAAAGAAAAAGATTTACATCAGAAATTATCTTAGCTCTGCTACATTGATCGATAATTAGGACGATTATCAGGATTCACAAAACTGATGAACTTTCTCTCAAGGCTGATTTTAATTTCATCATTTGCAGCAACATTGGTTCTGATTGGCTGCAGCCAATCTGACGGTGAGCAGCAAGGTGTGTCCTTGCTAATTGAAGGTAAAGCCAGCTATTCGGCACAGCGTAATTTACCCGTCGGCAGCCAGTTGATTTTACGGCTGGAAGATGTGTCTGCCCTGCCCAACTCCCCCGCCATACTGGCAGAAAAAATCATCCACCTGGAAACTCAGCAAAAACCCTTTCGCTTTCAGCTCCGGGTATTTCGAGATCAGTTAGCCCATGACACCACCTATGCACTCCGTGTCCTACTAATCAGCGCTGATGGTGATAGGTGGACAGCAGAGAACCTCTACCGTATCAATCAGCAACACAGTCATGTTGATCTGGGACAGATCAGCCTACAACAAGCTGTCGAGCAAAAAGAAGATACCGCTTTGTTCGTGTGTGGCTCACGAACCATTAAAACCCAGTTTTCCCGTCAGTACCTGCAATTGCAGCTCAACGATGATGTCTATCACCTGCAGCAGGTGGCCAGTGCCTCTGGATCGCAATATCAAAGCAAATGTGGGCAAGTCGAGTTCTGGAACAAAGGCACTCAGGCTCACCTCACTATGGCCGGGTTTGAGTGGCCGACCTGTACTCGAGTTAGCGAAGGCACGCTGGCATTGTTTCCCTTTCAGGCGCAAGGAAATGAGCCAGGCTGGCGACTCACGGCACATTTTGATCAGGTCAAACTAGACTGGAATTATGGTCAGCAGCATCTGCTGATGCCCTACCCCTTACTGGATCTGACTCACAGTGGTTTTGTTTTGCACTCCAAAGCCGATTCACGCCTGCTGCGAGTCAATGTGCTGAATAGCCTGTGCCGTGACTCCATGTCCGGTCGCCCCTATCCGCAACATGTTAAAGTGCTGTTCGGCGATCTGCATTTAAGTGGTTGTGGGGGCAACAGTCAAAGCTTGCTGACCGGCGATGAATGGATTGTTGAAGATATCAATCGGCAAGGCATTATTGACGCCTCCCGCATCACGTTGCAGTTTGATAAAAGCGGGCGTCTGCATGGCCGGGCATCGTGCAATCAATACACCACCACCTATGAACTGACCGAACAAATTGATATCGGTCAAGCCATTACCACCCGCAAAGCCTGCGCGCCTGCCCTGATGAATCAGGAACAACGCTTCCTGACATTGCTGGCAGACGTCATCCAGATTGATTTCGACGAAAAGGGCGCCCTGCTACTGTCGACAGCGGATGGCAATACATTGACTGCCCGCCGGTGACGACAGAGGATGAGGATAGAAGATTAGGCCTCTACCGGTCGGTAAAGACGTCGGCCTTCAAGTTTTCGCAGCAGGACATAGAAAATCGGGGTAAAGAACAGACCAAAGAAGGTCACACCCAGCATGCCCGAGAACACGGTCACGCCAATATCATTACGCATCTCGGAACCGGCACCGGTCGACAACACCATCGGCACGACGCCCATGATGAACGCAAACGAGGTCATCAGAATCGGACGCAGACGCATGCGACTGGCCTTGATCGCCGCCTTCACCGTTTGCATGCCATTGATTTCCAATTCACGGGCAAATTCAACAATCAGAATCGCATTCTTACTAGCCAGACCGGCTAATACAAAAAAGCTTATCTGAGTAAAGATATTGCTATCGCCATTCGTGACCCAAACACCAAACACGGCAGCCAGAATCGACAACGGCACTATAGTGATAACGACCAATGGCAGGATCAGACTTTCGTACTGTGCGGCCAATACCAGGAAGACCAGCAATAGACACAGCGGGAAGATAAAGATCGCAGTATTACCACTCAGCACTTGTTGGTAGGTCAGCTCAGTCCACTCAAATACCATGCCTGGCGGTAAGGTTTCTTCAAGAATTGCACTGATTGCATCCTGTGCCTGACCACTCGAGTAGCCCGGTGCGGCATTACCGTTAATATCTGCCGCCAAATACCCGTTATAGTGCGCTGCACTCTCAGGGCCATAGCTCTCCCGCATTTCAATCACGCTACCCAGTGGCACCATTTCACCCTGGTTGTTACGTACCTTGAGATTCAACGCATCTGACGGACTGTTTCGGTATTCCGAATCGGCCTGTGCAATCACCTGATAGGTTCGACCAAACTGGTTAAAGTCATTGATATACAGAGAACCCAGATAAATCTGCATGGTGTCAAAGATCTCTTTGACATCCAGTCCCAGCTGTTTGGCCTTGGTTCTGTCCAGATCGGCGTAAAGCTGGGGCACATTGATCTTGTAGTTGGAGTAAACACTGGTCAAAACTGGATTCTGCCAAGCTTGTCCCACAGTTTCGTCAACAACCGCTTGCAGACTCTCATAGCCCATATCTGCCCGATCTTCGATCTGCAGCTTGAAGCCACCGGTCGTACCAAGACCAAGAACCGGTGGTGGCGGGAATATGGCAATAAAGGCTTCTTCAACCTGAGCAAACTTCGCCTGCAAACGCCCGGCAATGGCCGTTGCTGACAGATTAGGATCGGCACGTTCTTCAAACGGATCCAGTGGCACAAACACGATGCCTGCACTCGGACTATTGGTAAATCCATTCACCGATAGGCCCGGGAATTGAACCGCATTCGCCACACCCGGCTCATCCAAAGCAATACGCCCCATTTCCCGGATCACCTCTTCGGTACGGTCCAACGATGCCCCATCGGGTAACTGCGCGAAGCCAATTAGATACTGCTTATCTTGTGCTGGCACAAAGCCTTTCGGTAAGGCATTGAGGCCATAGGCAGTAAAGCCCAGCAATACCGCATAAATCACCACCGAAATGGTTTTATGACGAAGCAGCCCTGCTACCGAATTCGAATAACCATGTGAAGCCCGTTTGAAGCTACGGTTAAACCAGTTAAAGAACCAGCCAAACAGAAAATCCATTACCTTAGTCAGACGATCTTTTGGCATATCATTACTGCGCAACAACAAGGCTGACAGAGCCGGACTCAGGGTCAATGAGTTGATCGCAGAAATCACTGTCGAAATCGCAATGGTGATGGCAAATTGCTGATAAAACTGACCGGTCAGACCACTGACAAAGGCGATCGGAACAAACACTGCCACCAGCGTCAGCGAGATAGCAATAATCGGCCCACTGACCTCACGCATGGCCTGATAACTGGCCTCTAAAGGTGATAGACCCGCCTCGATATTGCGCTCAACATTTTCCACCACCACGATAGCATCGTCAACAACGATACCGATCGCCAATACCAGACCAAACAATGACAGTGTGTTAATCGAAAAACCGAGCAAGTGCATCACGGCAAAGGTACCAATGATCGACACCGGCACAGCCAGCAGTGGAATAAGCGAAGCACGCCAGGTTTGCAGGAACACCACCACTACGATGACGACCAGGGCCAGCGCTTCCAACAGGGTCATGATGACGGCACGAATGGATTCTTTAACAAACACCGTCGGGTCATAGACCACTTCATAATCAACGCCCTCAGGGAAACGTTGTTTGAGGTCGGCCATAATGGCACGCACATTGTCAGAAATTTGGATCGCATTAGCGCCCGGCGACTGGAAAATCGGAATCGCCACCGCAGGCTGGTTATTCAGCATTGAGCTCAGACTGTACTCAGACGCCTCCAGCTCGACTCTGGCGACGTCTTTCAGTCGTGTGATCTGACCTTCAGTGCCAGCACGGATAATGATTTCTTCAAACTCTTCCGGACTCTCAAGGCGGCCTTTGGCATTGATCGGTAACTGCATATCAATCGGGCTAGCCATCGGTGCTCCACCAATCAAGCCTGCAGCCACCTGAACATTCTGCTCACGAATCGCATTAACCACATCGGTTGCGGTCAGTCCTCTTTCGGCGACTTTTTCAGGGTTTAGCCAGATCCGCATAGCATAGTCACCGGAGCCAAACAGACGCACCTGTCCAACACCTTCCACTTTGGCTAATTCATCTTTGACGTTCTTCAAGCCGTAGTTACGAAGGTACAACTCGTCGTAGCGTTTATCCGGTGAGGTTAAATGCACCACCATGGTCAGATCCGGGGAGCTTTTGACCACGGTTACACCTAGCTGACGGGTGACTTCCGGCAGACGTGGAGTCGCCTGTGTTACCCGGTTTTGAACCATCTGCTGCGCCAAGTCTGGATTGGTACCAATCTTGAAGGTGACTGTCAGCGTCATACGACCATCAGAAGTCGCCTGTGAAAACATATACAACATGTTTTCAACGCCGCTAAGTTGCTCTTCTAACGGTCTAGCAACGGTTTCGGCAATGACTTTCGGGTTGGCACCAGGGAATGAGGCATTAACAACAACCGAAGGCGGCACCACCTCGGGGTATTCCGAGATAGGCAGCTTGAACATTGACAGCAAACCAGCAATAAAGATCAGCATGGACAGCACGCCAGCAAAAATCGGTCTGTCCACGAAAAACTTGGAAATATTCATCGCGTTCCTTCGTTCAGAAAGCTGCAGAAAATAGTTATTCAGTCACAGCCACGTGCTGATCAGTCTCAGCCGCTTTCACTGTCACCTTGGAATTCGGACGGATATGGGACAGGCCGTTGACTATCACACGGTCCCCGACGCTCAATCCTGATAAGACGATACGTTGTCCCTCATGATGTGCACCAAGCACAACCTCACGGTAGGTCGCGACATCATCGGCAGTCACAGCGTAAACAAACTTCTTATCCTGATTGGTACCAACTGCACGCTCAGGCACCAGCAATACCTGCTGCTCTTGTGCTGCACCCAGATGAACATTGGCATACATACCGGGTGTTAAAGCCCCATCGGTATTCGTGAAAATCGCCCGCGCACGGATCGTACCGCTGGAAGTATCAAGGCGATTATCAAAAGAATGAATGACACCCTGATAGCTAACACTGTCATCTGCTGCCAATGTCATTTCAACTGGCATCGGTTCACCACCCTGCTCGCGACGTACAGACTTGATATAGGTTTGCTCATCCACATCAAACTCGGCATAGAGTTTGTCTCTGGCCACAATGGTAGTCAGCACCGGCGCATTAGGTGATGTTTCGATAATATTGCCCACCGTCAATTCAGCACGACTGAGCTGGCCACTGAACGGAGCACGGATATAGCAATAGTCCAGATCCAGTTTGGCCTGTGCTAATGCACTGTTGGCTTCATCAATCGCAGCGTTGGCGACATGAAACTCATTCTGCGCAGCATCATATACACTTTCCGATACCAGCTTTTTGCCTACCAACTGCTCGGCTCTAACGAGTTCATCTTTGGCCAATTTGGCACGTGATTTTGCTGATGCCAGTTGCGCCTCTGCACGTTTCACAACCGCCTGATAAGGACGCGGGTCAATCACAAACAGTAAGTCATCTTTTTTGACTTCCTGACCATCTTCAAACAAAACCTGCTGCAACTCGCCGCCCACCAGAGGTTTGATTTCAGCCTGATCCACGGCACTGAGACGGCCAGAGAAGCGAGTCCAAATCCGCACTTTTTCCTGTTTAATAGTCAGGACTTCAGCAACAGGTGGCGGTGGCATGTCCATCGTTGCCGTTTGCTCACTACTGACCTTGCTGACATAGATCGCCGCAGCGGCCGCACTTAAAGCCACCAGTAAAAACAGTTTGCCCCAGCCTTGCTGGCGGCGCTTAGGTGTGTGATCCAACATACTCAATTCTCCCGCTGCGAGTTTCGGCAGCGCCGTGCTTCCATGTGTAAGGATAAAGATAAGATTGACTAGAATACATACCGGTCGGTATGCACGTCAAGACAAAATTAGACGATTGGTCTAATAACACCAAAAACAAGCATTATCTCAATGAATTTATTAAACTAAATTAAATTTAACTTGTCAGTAGACGATACTAGACATTAAGGTTTAATATGACAGGACTATGACATTTTCCTGTTGATTCAGACCGTCTGGTATTTATCTTTTATAACAGGCTCACCTATAATTTAGACATGTCCGTATCTGAAACCCGTGAAAAATTGTTAGAGACAGCATTGACGCTGATCTGGCAAAGCAATTACAGCATTGTTGGCGTCAATGAGATCTGTAAACAGGCTGGCGTTACCAAAGGTGCCTTCTATCACCACTTTGAATCAAAGGCGAGTCTGTTTTGTGAAGCCACGGCCTACTATTGGCAGGTCATTAAAAAAGATCTCGACACCATTTTCTCGCCGGTCAATTCCCCCCTTGTGCAACTGGAAAACCTGATTCAGTTTTTATTCCAGGCTAAGCTCAGTGATGATAGTGTTCGCGGCTGCCCTTTCTTCAACGCTGGTGCCCAAATCGGCACTGATGATGCAAAAGTCATTGAAGCACTGAAAAACCTGTCACAAACCGCCATCACTTATAACCTTGCTTTGATTAAGTCGCTTGACGCCGGCGGTTATATGGAACGAAGCGGTGATATGGAACAACAGGCCAGACTGATGTACCACTTCATTCACGGCGTCATGAGCTATGCCTATGTTCAGCCGGATGTCGAGACCATCAAAAAGGATCTGCCTGAAGGCCTGTACCGTCTACTCGGTATCAAGCAAATGTATTGGTACAGCACTTCGCCTACCTGGGAAGCTGTGCCGAGTGTGCAGCAAGAACGCGCCTGATCAGCCTTTCAGTGGCCAGCGCGCCAACACACGGTAACGCACCCCGTGTTCCGTTGACACCGATTGCACTAGGGCAAAATCCTGTGCTGTAAAGTGGATTGGCTCAAAGACAAAATCCGGTCGCTGCTGCGCTTTTCTCGACAGGGTAATATGCGCTCTGAACGGACGCTGGTCGAGTCGGATTGGAAAGCCTTTGACCATGCGAGTAAGCTGGTTAACCAAATCATAGACCCTGTCGGGCTGACGCCGGCAGGTCAGACAGATCACTCGCGGACGCTTCCAGTAGTCCAGCTCATCAAACACCAGTTCAAGTGGCGCGGCCCGAATCTCTGCGGCTAAGCGCTCAACAGCATTTGCGATGTCATCTTCCACATTCCCCAGAAACACCAGAGTCACATGCAGGTTCTGTGGTATCAGCTTTCTCCCGGCACCATCCAGTTGCTGATTGAGACTGTCAATCTGTTCCCGTGTTGTCTCATCGGGCCACAAGGCAAAGAACAGCCGTTTCATACACCACACTCAGAACACAATAGTGCGGTCCCGGCCATCATGTTTGGCCTGATATAAGGCCAAATCGGCACGTTTGATGGTTTCCTCCAGCACTTCATCATCACGGTAGTCCGTCACACCAAAACTGGCTGTTATCATCATCGTACCAAGACTGAAATCGGTCTGGCTAATTCGCAGCCGTAAATGCTCAGCTAAAGCTCTACCGCCTTTGGCATCAGTTTCCGGACACAGAATCAAAAACTCTTCTCCGCCCCAACGACCAACCACATCATTCTCGCGAACATTTTCGGTCAGCAGTTGAGCTAACTTTTTCAGAATTTCATCCCCCACCACATGCCCATAGCTATCATTGATACGCTTGAAATGGTCGATATCGATGATCAACAGCGAAAAGCTATGACGGTAACGCTGATAGCGCTTGAGTTCGTTTTCAAACACCTGATGCAGGTAATAGCGGTTCGGTATGCCGGTCAGGTGATCACTGTGTGACAGCGCTTCAAGCTGACGATTTACTTGCTGTAATTCACGGTTATGCCGGTTCACCATAAAGTAGTGATAGAAAAATAAAGCCAGCAACACGCTGGCACCGAGCAACATTTTCCAAATCAGGCTGTAATCAAAATGATACTGAAAGGTGAGTGACAGCCAGTTGTTGAGAATACGCTGGCGATCGGCATCGTGTGTGGCGGCAATGGCTTTGTTATAAATCGAAACCAGTTCAGGCAAGTCCTTGCGGATGCCAATGGACATCGCATAATGCTCATCCAGTACACCGTTTATTTTGATCAGCGAAATACCGTGCTTCAGAGTCTGGTAATTAATGCTCGGCACCGTATCAATAAACCCGTAGACCTTACTCTTTTCCACCATTTTCAGACCCTGACTGGCCGTATCGACCAACAGTAAATCGATTTCAGGGTAGCGCTTACGCATGATCTCAATGCCGGCATAACCTTCTACCATGGCAAAACGCTTATCCATCAATGGCATCAGGTCAATAATGAAAGGGTTTTCCGGCTGAGTCGCCACGGCAAAGGGGTAAAAAATGAAAGGGTCGGTCACAGTAAGGTAGTGGCGCCGGCTGGCTACGTCCTGTGCGCTCGACAAGACGTCACATTTCCCCTTTTCCATATACTGCAGTGATTGCTGCCAGCTATCCGTGACCTGGATAACAACCGGCTTGTCCAGCATATCTGCCCAGAGTTGGTGAAAGTCCGACATGATGCCACTGTGTCGGTGTTGCTCATCAATGCCTTCATAGGGCATCCAGTCCGGGTCGGTGCACAAGCGGATGACCTCCACCTGTTGCAGCCAGCTCTGTTCCTGTTTTGTGAGTTCAAGTCGTGGTTCTGCTCCTGCCAATGGTATGGCCACTACAAACAGCCACACCATCCACCACGCCTGCGCCTGATATTGTCTCTTCATCCCTGAGCACATAACATCACATCATGCGTTACTCGTGATCACGGATGAACACCCACTCATCGGCTTTCGACATGTCTTCACTGAAACGGTAGCCTTCATAATCAAACTGTTTAAGCGCATCCGGTTCA
The DNA here is from genome assembly GCA_030148085.1 of Methylophaga sp. Classification (GTDB taxonomy): domain Bacteria; phylum Pseudomonadota; class Gammaproteobacteria; order Nitrosococcales; family Methylophagaceae; genus Methylophaga. Next base: position 95,980 of record JASBUF010000067.1, read on the forward strand.
GTCAATTTGTTATCGATGATGTAGCGGCTCATCAGGCCTCTCGCCTTTTTGGCATAGAAGCTGATCATCTTGTATTGGCCATTTTTCCAATCCTTGAATACTGGTGTAATAATCCGCGCTTTGAGTTTTTTCGCCTCAACGGCTTTGAAGTATTCATTCGATGCCAGGTTGATCAGCACACCATCCTGCAACGCCTCATCCTGTTGCAGTGAATCGCGTAGCTTACTTCCCCAGAACGCGTAGAGATCTTTACCGCCAGTGTTATCCAGCTTGGTACCCATTTCCAAACGGTAAGGCTGAATCAAATCCAGCGGCTTCAACACACCATAGAGGCCGGAGAGGATTCGCAGATGCTGTTGCGCAAACTCGAACCCAGCCTCATCCAAACTGTCAGCATCCAAGCCGGTATAGACATCACCTTTAAACGCCAACACGGCCTGCTTGGCATTATCGATGTTGAATGGTGTCTGCCAAGACTCGTAACGCGCCGCATTGAGGCCCGCCAACTTGTCACTCAGCTTCATCAGGCTGGCGATATCTGCGATGCTCATCTTACGCAAGCGCTCAATCAGCTTGGCTGAGTCATCCAGATAGCGTGGTTGAGTATGGGTGGACGTCACCGCCGTGCTCTCGAAATCCAGCGTCTTCGCTGGTGAAATCACCATCAACATGGTCGAACTTTATCCTTTCTTATTTTTTTACTAATCGGAAGTGCTGCGTTTATCGCCGCCCGGTTGTCCGACATCACCCGTACTTTCGACTGACTTTTCGTAGTCAACATCATCTTCTTCAGTATCGGTATCAGTCTCATCTTCAGCCCAGCTATTGAACGGAAATGGGCGACGGTCATCGGTATACGTCAGAAACGCTACGATACGGTAGACATACTGCGTCAGATCAGACGCAAAGTCGGCAACATCGTCATTTGGCTTGCCGGTAATCAAAGCAAACAGTAGCTGAACAATCACTACAACGGTCACCAACATCATCACCAGATAGAGGATAACGGCAAACAAGATCATGTAGAGGATCCGCATCCATTGGTTTTTATTGCTGATGTTTTGTTTGACTTGCTCGTTATCCATAAAATACTCCCTGTTGAATTTCACACTTACTTTACCACTTCGGTCATAGTCTGTGACCACCAGCAATAAAACCTTTTTGTCACCCACCTTGTGAGGCTAACTCGCACTAAAACCCGCAGAAACTAGAGCTTGAGCACGGATTATGGGACACTTAACCGATTGTAATTGAGAACAATGAATTAAAGATGAAATTATCGGCGGGGAAACTGATTACAGGCATCGATACATTCACCGAAACCAGTGGCAAAGCCGTGTCCTGGTTGGTATTGGCGATGGTTGTATTGATTGGTTACGACGTGGCGATGCGTTACCTGTTTCAACAGGGTTCGGTCGCCATGCAGGAACTGGAATGGCATTTGTTCGCCCTGCTGTTTCTGCTCGGCGGGGCTTACACACTGAAACATGACGATCATGTTCGGGTTGATATTCTGTTTAAAAGCCGCTTTGTGTCCGACCGAGGACGTGCCTGGATTAACATTCTTGGAACACTACTGTTCCTGTTTCCCTTCTGCCTACTTATTCTCATCACCAGCTGGCCTTTTGTTGAAAATGCCTTTTATTACAACGAAGGCTCGCCCGACCCCGGCGGACTGCCCTACCGATTTATTCTCAAGGCTGCCATTCTGCTTGGCTTTTTAATGATCATGCTGCAGGGGCTGGCTGATCTGCTGAAACACGTCCAAGTCTTACTGAACAAGGAGAGCCGTTAATGGAATATTGGGCTCTTGCCATGTTCGCCGTGTTGTTTCTGCTGCTTCTGGCAGGCTACCCGGTCGCATTTACTCTCGGTGCTATCGCCTTTGCCTTTGGTAGCATTTTCTTAGGTTTCGATTTCTTTAATCTGCTGCCTTTGCGGATTTGGGGCATCATGACCAACTTCACTCTATTGGCTGTGCCCCTATTCGTGTTTATGGGCGTGTTACTGGAAAAATCCGGTATCGCCGAAGATCTGCTCGACACCATGGGCCGCTTGTTCGGTAACCTGCGTGGTGGTCTGGCCATTTCTGTCGTCGTCGTCGGTGCATTATTAGCTGCGACCACCGGCGTTGTCGGCGCTTCTGTCGTCACTATGGCGGTGATTGCCCTGCCCTGTATGCTTAAACGTGGTTATGCACCATCGTTAGCCAGCGGCACCATTGCCGCCTCCGGTACATTGGGACAAATCATTCCCCCCAGCATTATTCTGATCCTGCTCGGTGACGTCATCGGTGTGCCTGTAGGGGAACTGTTTATTGCGGCCACTGTACCCGGCGCTTTGCTGATTGGCGGCTATATTCTCTATATCGTCTGGACAGCCTGGCGTAAGCCTGAAGTGGCGCCAGCAATGAATACCCATGAAGAGTTTGATACCGGCCTTGCTCTGGCCGTTGTTAAAAGTCTGCTGCCTCCGCTGTTCCTTATTGTTGCTGTATTAGGCTCCATCTTTTTCGGTGTCGCTTCCCCCACAGAATCTGCTGCTGTGGGTGCTTTGGGTGCGATTTTTCTGGCCGCCGTTCATAAGCGTCTGAACCTCGCGAACCTGCAGGAAGCGATGCAGCGCACGACTCGCCTGACCAGCATGGTATTTATCATTTTTATCGGTGCAACCGCCTTCGGGCTAGTCTTTGTCGGCATGGGCGGTGACAAGCTGATTCTGGATATTTTCAGTAGTCTGCCCGGTGGCAAATGGACCTTCCTGATCCTCAGCATGCTGCTGATCTTCGTACTCGGATTCTTTCTCGACTTTATCGAAATCTGCTTTATCGTGGTGCCGGTGATTGCACCGGTGGCGATTCATATGGGTTTGGACCCACTCTGGTTCGCCTTGCTGATTGCTTTGAATCTGCAAACGTCTTTCCTGACACCGCCGTTCGGCTTTTCCCTGTTTTACCTGAAAGCCAGCGCGCCACCGACATTAAAACTGCAGTCCATCTATCAGGGCATCGTGCCGTTTGTCATGGTACAAATACTGGTTTTATCGCTGATGATTGCCTTCCCGCAAGTCAGTCTGTGGCTGCCAGGCCTGATGCAAAACTAAGATAGAAAGCCACCTTTTTCGGGTGGCTTTTTTACTTACCTGGCAATAACGCCACGATCCGCACCGGCGCACCACTACCGCCTTTTATTTTCATTGGCAGTGCAACGATAAAGGCCCCTGTTTCGGGCAGTAATTTCAGATTCGCCACGTTTTCCATCCCCGGAATATTGTGCTCGAACAGGATTTGATGGGTTTCAAACAACGTTGAACCTCCATAATCGATACTCGGTGTATCCAGTCCCACAGCATTGATATTGCGCTTGCTCACCAAAAAGCGGGCAGCCTCCGGATGAATGCCGGGAAATTTCAAATTGATGACTGCTGCTTCGCCCCGCTCATCAGTCCCCATATAAGCCACCTTATCAGGCCAGAGTTTGCTTGAGCCAGTGTCGATAAGCAGAATACTGTTATCCGGAATCTGCCCGTGAGCTTGTTCCCACCGCAAAATATCATCCACCGAAAACTGATAATTTCGATCACGCTCGGCTTGTTCGATTACCCGAATCACCACGGCTGGGCCAATCAGTTGTGTCACTGGAATTTGATCCACGGTCTGCCTGTTTTCGGCAAAATGAATAGGCGCATCAATATGGGTGCCACCGTGCTCGGCCGACATAAAATTATAGGCCGTGTAGTAAAAACCCTTTTCCGTATGTCCTTCAAAAACGGTGCTTTTTTTAAAGCCTTCAGCGGTTGGCCAATAAATGGTCGCTTCGGAGAAGTCATGGCTGAGATCCACCCATTCCCCCTGCAACAAGGCCTTCTGTTCTGAAGAGCACGCCAGAACAAACAATGAAAGAAAAACAATAACAAACCTTTTCATAAACGCATCCCCCTAGTCGTCGCACCGACTGACTGTTGTTATCACTAGCTTACTCTGTAATGCAACTCTCAACCCATTCTTCTAACAGCATTTTTTAGTGACTCTCGGCTCAGTAAGTCAAACCCCGAGCGAAGGAGGCAAATGTGAAAGCGTGAACTGATTCACACAACCGTGACGAAGCAATATTTTTGTCACGAAAGGTTCACAATTGTTGCCTATTTTGGCGGCATGAAAAATACCGATACTGATCAACTTCGTGCCCAACTGATTGCAACTTTGTGGTCGTTGAAGGCCGCCATTAGCAAACACCCTAATGCCATTAAAGGACTGGGCTACGTTCATTTCAACACTCTCATCAAGGACGAAGCGTACCGCTTATCCATCCTCCAGGCAGCGACAGCTTCGTCTATTGAAGAAGTTCGCGAGCTTGCCTTGGCCGCCTTAAAAAACCACCTTCCTGGGCCACTCGCCAAGAACACAATTGATGAAACCAGCAATACAGTTGCAATGACTTCAATGGCAGAAAGGCATCAGCATCAGCAAGACCATCCGGAGAAAAAGCGCGCCTTCAGCTTGTGGCTGAAATCTGCCCTGCTCTTTGTCTTGATGGGCGGCATGACAACGGCTGCCATCAGTGGCTGGTTGTGGAATAGTGACATTCAGGTCGTCGAAGCTCCGATTAATGAATCTCAGACTTGGTCAACTGACAAAAAGTACATCTTAAACGGTCTTATTTTTGTGGAAAGTGGTGCGACACTGACCATCGAACCAGGCACTCACATTGCCGGTGCACCGGGCTCTGCCCTTATCGTCACCCGTGATGCCAAAATTAATGCTCAGGGGCAGAAAAATGCACCGATTGTGATGACCTCGAGCCAAGCGGTTGGTGAACGTCAGCGTGGTGACTGGGGTGGTCTGGTATTACTCGGCAATGCGACCGTTAATAGTGGCACTGGCCATATTGAAGGCATTGAAAAAGATGACCCTCGCGGCGGCTATGGCGGCATGGCCGACACAGGCTCTTGTGGTGTACTCAAATATGTACGAATCGAATTCGCAGGTTATGAAATTTCTCAGGACAACGAACTCAACGGACTCACCCTGGGTGGTTGCGGCTCCGGCACCATCATCAACCATGTTCAGGTTCATATGGGCCTGGATGATGGCGTCGAAGTATTTGGCGGCACCGTCAACCTTAAGCACATCCTGATCAGTCGTCCCGGTGATGATGGCCTCGACTGGGATCGTGGCTGGCAAGGCAATGGGCAATTTATCATCGTCCATCAAGGCCACGATGACGGCGATAATGCCATCGAAGCGGATAATGATGCCTCGAACCCGAATGCTACGCCGCGCTCTAATCCAACTTTATCCAATATCACGCTGGTTGGCTCGGGTAACAACACCATTGCCCAGCGCGGTCTGCTGCTGAGACGCGGTACCGGTGGTGATTTCCGTAATGTCCTCATCACCGGATTTAGTACCGAAGCACTGGATATTGGCGATGTTGACACCGCAGAGCTGACAGGATCAGGTGAGTTAAAAGCCAATGGTTGGGTTATTCAAAACAGCGATATGCGCTATTTCTCAGAAGAACGCGATAGTCAGAATGATGATGATGGCTTTTCTGAGCAAAGCTGGATTCAGCAGACAAATAATGAGCTGACGCCTCGCGAGATTATTCTGTTTGCCAATACGCCGGGCCAGATTCCTGACTTTGCCCCGCTCCCTCGCTCAGCAGCTACCAAGATTAATGTGCCTTTACCCCAGGGAGAATTTTGGGATGAAGGCGCTAACTTTGCCGGAGCGATTCGCCCCGGCTCTCGCGTCAGTTGGCTGGATGGTTGGACGGCTTACCCAATTAATTGATTAGTTAGGTTTGCCATAACAGATTGATATGGTTAGATGCGTAAAAAAACGCCTCACCAGATAAATGGAATAAGCCGATAACGTAGCCTTGCCATGTAACCAACATAACCGGGCAAGGTCTCCTGCAACGTCCTCTCCTCAACAAAAATCCGTGCAATCACAAAGCTGAAAACAAAGGGCAGTGCCAGAAGACTGGCATAGCTTTCCAGCCACAATGCCACCCCGATGAGGAAGAACAGTAAGCCGCAATACATAGGATGACGAATATGAGCATAAAGTCCCGTATCGATGAGTACTTGCCCACGTTCTGATTGGTCTTTGACGATCGGTGCAGCAAATGCATTTTGATACAACGACATAATGATAATGCCAAATCCTATGACAAACAGTGCGCCACCGAAAAGCGACACAACGAAATGTGGCGGCGCTAACAATTGCAGATGAAACACATCAATGGGAATAAACACGAACCACGCCATGAATGAGATAAGCAAAAGCGCTGTAATTACTCTATCCGCCATTGGTTGTGTCTTATCGATTGGCCCAGTGATTCGAGCCTCCAAACTGCCTGGTGCCCACAAGGCAAGCACAACTGTCGACACGAATAATAAAAAGCCATACACGACAAGAAACATCATCGCACGAGGCCAATCCAAAGTCCCTGCAGGAAGGAACAGTAAGACGGCGAACAAGGCGATTTGAACCGACACGCCAAGTAACCCCTTGATTAACAGCATGTGGTCTCGCAGATTCTCTGTTCTCGGTAAGTTCATTTCCTGGTTTCATTCAGCCGACGCATCAGCGGTCGACTGCAGTGCCTTGTTAGATGCCATGGTAAAAGATTAAAAACTTACTCCTATCACACCATATTTCCTATTAATGATGATTCATTGGGCTAGCAGGATAAATTCGGGTTCTATGAACATAACCACACTCCTCGCAATGATATGTTATGGGTACCTTATTAGAGCCGCCAAAAATGGCCTTCTTTTTACGGCTGGCGTGATATATGGCTCTCCCACCGCACTTGGGACATCGCCCCACAATTAGGTTGCGAAATACAAAGCCTGTTACAAGAAGTGCTAAAGCTGCCGGTACCATTCCAAAGACAATAAATACAACCTCTTTTACCTGCAGAATGTCAGTAAGTGAGGGTCGTATGGTTTCGTGGACACTCATACCTAACATAAAGCCACTGAGCAAAGCTGCGATGTTTGCCAGAAATAAAAAGGCTAGATGTAATGGAATGGGCATGGACTATTCCTTTTGGTTCTGTTCATGGGTAATTCGGACATTTAACGCAAAGCTTTGGGGCAGCAGGTGCAACGCGTAGACTGTCCCAGCCGCGATAGCGGCGACAACAGCGCCTTGTTATGCATTTTCTGGTGCATGCTCTTGGTACTGGGTGACTCCTTCAGGGATTACTTCCCAACTTGCTTTAGAGCCAACAAAAATATGCCTGCCAATTTCTATTTCTGGGTCTTCGTTAAGACACCCCAATGTTATACCGTGTACTTTATCCTCGTAGATTCCACACAGAGTAGAGCCACATTGCTTGCAGAACTGAAAGCCAAAGCCATGTTGGCTAGCATAAGTAGTTAAATATTCCTTGCCTCTAACCCACCTAAAGTCTGATGAATTTACTAAAGCATAAGATGACGCTTGGGAGCTAAATGCTTTTCGGCAACGCGAGCAATGGCATGATCTTGCGTCAAATAGCGCACCATCTATTTCATACTTAATTTCACCGCAAAAGCATTCGCCTGTTAATTTCACTGGATTCTCCATGATGCATAACGCCCCGCTAAACGGAGAGCGTTAGCGAGTCCGGTGGAGGCCACGCTTTTTGTGGCTGGAACGTATTTGAGCGGTTTGTTATGAGTTTTCACGCCGAGCCTTTTCCTCTGCGAACCGCTTTTCCCTTTCCTCTCTTTCTTCTTTGCGGTCTTCACTCGAGTATACGTCTGCTTTAACTCGCTTGAAGCCACTTACAACATGACCTATATCTTTCTGAATTTTTTCTAAGCTTTGTGCCATGGAATATAAATTTGGTTTGCCTAGTTGATAGCGACCTTTTAATTCACTCATGTCGAGTATTATTTCATCGGTATATTTCTTTCCGGTTGCGCTTTTGTAACTGAGTCTAAAAGACAAAATAGAAGATGATTTACCTTCAAAGTCCTCTGTTGTTTGGGTATAAGTAGAATATATGTTTTGGCCGGGGCCAAAATGACGAAGACCTGTTTTAAAGAAATTTGACTCAGTGAATTCACCGAGAAGTTTTGCTGCTGACTCCCCACCTGTAATTACTGACGGTGAGAACTGTAAATCACTCGCTGGACCTAAACCAATATTTTGGATATTAAGGCGAATTATATGTATGGCAAATTCAAAACTCTCAATTGTTATATGTATTTTGGGCTCTGTCTGAACCTCCCTCATCTTTCTAGTTTCAGAAACCAAAAAACCAGTAAGAACTGCATAGATTACGGTCGATAGGGTAACAACAGCAGTAAATATTACCGTCAAGGCCTCAGAATTCTGCTTAAGAAAATTCAACATTTCAGTCAACGTAAAACTCCTTTTGACTCATAACAGTGTGTTAATGAGGTCTCCGACCTCATAATAGTTATTAGTGTGTCTGCCTCATAACATCTCCAAGCTGCTCTTAATTCATTGAAGTTTAAACAAATTACTGCAAACAAATGATCGAAGTTAGGAATTATGAGGCCAACTAGTGACCGGGTGAGAGAATCGGTGTGAAAGATAGTGCGTAGTGCTGTCATATCGGAATCTCCATTTCGCGATACTGAGTTGAACTGAGAGTCTACAACAAAAAAAGCCTGCTGACTCTCTCAAGCAGGCCACGTGTTTTCACATTCTTAAGCGGCTTGAATGGTGTTTCTTCCCTGCTGCTTGGCTTGATACAAGGCTTTATCAACAGTGTTGATAAAGTCTCTTGAGTCATGGCTATGGGTCGGCACTAAGGTTCCTGCACCAATGCTGATAGTGAGCAGTTGTGAAACATCGGATTGCTGATGTGAAATCTGCAGTTTGAAGATCGCTTTCTGACAGCGTTCAGCAATTATCTTTGCCGCTTCCGCGTCTGTTTCTGGCAGCACCATCACAAACTCTTCACCACCAAAGCGTGCAAAAAAGTCTCGCGACCGCGTGGCGACAGTGGATAGGGTTTGTGCGACTTGCTTGAGGCAATCATCACCCAAGATATGTCCGTAAAAGTCGTTATATTGCTTGAAAAAGTCGATATCTATCAGCAATAGAGACAAAGGCTGCTTATCTCGTCGGGCCTTGACCCACTCCCTCTCCAGCACGGAATCGAACATACGGCGGTTGGAAACCCCGGTTAAACCATCCTTGAAGGAGAGTTCTTCCAGTTCTTTTTGCAAGTCGAGCAGTTTTTGTTCGGTTTCTTTACGTTCGCTGATGTCGAACATAAAGCCAATCAAGGCTTCGACTTCGCCGTTTTCATCTCGCGCCACATGCACGACATCACGGATCCAGATGTACTCTCCGTCTTTGGTCATGGCGCGGTAATCTGCCTCGTGATCGGTACCGGACTGAGACTGAGCTACACAGAAGTCTACGACCCAGGCTCTGTCTTCCGGATGCATACGTTCTGCCCAGTCATTGACTGAGACCCAACTTGAAGGCGCCCAGCCCAATAAGGCTTCTATTTGTGGGCCGATGTAGCTGAACTGGAGCGTCTTCCAATCGATTTTCCAGGGAATGGCTTTGGTCGACTCCAGCAACGTTTTATAAACATCGCTCGCAGGTTCCATGGGCTCTGTGTTTTCAGTCATAACGCTTGCTACCTTAGGCTACTAAGCTGGGTGAAATTCATCATCCCTGACTACGCTCACTCTTAACTTCGTTCAAAATCGAAACTGATAACCTCTGCCAGCCGTTGCTTGCCCGTTATCAGTAACATTAATCTATCCAGTCCTAAAGCCACACCGGTACAGGCTGGCAAACCTGCGTCTAATGCTGCCAGTAGATGCCCATCTATTGGCATGACTGGCTTTGACTCTGCCTGACGCTGCTGATTATCCTTCTCAAAACGTCGATGCAGTTCATCCGCATGCTGACATTCATCGTAGCCATTGGCCAGTTCCAACCCGCCAGCATAGACTTCAAAACGTGCTGCGACCTGATGTCCGTACTGATTCTGATAGACCTTGGCCAGTTGCGCCTGCGAGGCCGGAAAATCAAACACGATCACCGGCACAGCCAATGTCGCTAGCTGAGGTTCAATCACCTCACTCATCAGCAATTCCAACCAGCCATCACGCTCACATTGCCAGTCCTGCGGTAAGCCCGCTATCTGTGATAAGGCAATATCTTGTAGTGAGCTGGTATTCGTCACTTCAATATCCACATCCAGATACTGCTTGAAAGCGTCATGATAAGTCATGCTGATCGCCGCAGGCAGCCCGGCGACATCCTGTAACAGGTTATCGACCTCAGTCATCAAGGCTTGATAGCCAAGTGCAGGACGGTACCACTCCAGCATAGTGAATTCGGGGTTATGCCTGCGGCCAAGTTCACCATGACGAAAGACCTTGGCAATTTGGTAGATATCACCGATACCTGCCGCCAGCAGGCGTTTCATAGCGAATTCAGGGGAAGTCTGAAGGTAATAGGACTTAGGTTTTAGACCAGCAGGCTGATACACCGTGCTGAAGCTGTCGAGATAGATCGCTGTGGGAGCGGCTTGTGACAAGACCGGTGTTTCGACTTCGAGCACATCTCGATCAGAAAAAAAACGGCGGACATCAGCTAATAGCTGAGCCCGCCGTTTTAATGTTTCTATCTCTGCACTAGGTTGCCAGTCAATGGTGCTATTCATGACAAAAGGTCAGTGCAGAGAGGTTAATCACAGGATTTTGCTTCAGGCCAAGGCATTTTGTGCACGCAGAATGGGAGCCTAGAGAAACTAGGTGACCATTCGAGTACACAAAATAACGCCAGCATGGAGCAAAAGCCGAGGATGAAATTAGTCTTTAGCGCGTTCTACGTAGGTCGAAGTACGGGTATCAACACGCAGTACTTCACCGATTTCGATGAATAACGGTACACGTACAACAGCACCGGTTTCCAGTGTGGCAGGCTTACCGCCACCGCCAGAGGTATCACCACGTACGCCTGGATCAGTCTCAACTACAGCCAGGTTTACGAAGTTAGGCGGTGAAACCAGCAGAGGCGCACCGTTCCACAGTGTCACGGTGTAAACATACTGTTCTTTCAGCCATTGTTTAGATTCGGCAATGGCATTTTCGTCCGCAGCATACTGTTCGAAAGTGCTTGGGTCCATGAAGTGCCAGAATTCACCATCGGTGTAGGAGTATTCCAGATCCATCTCTACAACATCCGCACCTTCAACTGTGTCATTTGATTTGAACGTGCGCTCGTTTACACGACCTGTTTTTAGGTTACGGAATTTAACACGGTTGAAAGCCTGACCTTTGCCTGGCTTGACGAATTCGTTCTCGATGATGCTGCATGGATCGCCATCCAACATGAATTTGAGACCTGATTTAAATTCATTCGTACTATAACTTGCCATCTTGACCTCTTTTAGGGGACGATCTTCGCCTGCCTGAGAATAAAAGTGACTATGATACCTCAATCCCCGCCTGTAAAGACAAAACAACGCTGGCAACAGGCGCTGGCTAGTGCCGTGTCGGATGCCGATGAATTACTGGCGCAGCTTGGCCTGAGTCAGGCGCTGACGGCTATCGATAAAGACAAAATTCGTCAGTTTCCGCTGCGTGTGCCGCAAAGCTACATCAACAAGATGCGCTATGGCGACAAACACGATCCGCTGCTCAGACAGGTGTTTCCGCTGATTGATGAAAGCGTTGAGGTGGAAGGCTATTTACAGGATCCGGTGGGCGATCATTTAGCTGTGACCTCGCCCGGTATGCTGCAGAAATATCAGGGCCGCGCCCTGCTGGTGACCACCGGTGCCTGCGCGGTACATTGCCGTTACTGCTTCCGTCGTCATTTTCCCTATGCGGACAGTAATCCGCTTGCCAGCCAATGGCAGCAGACCATCGAACAAATTAAACATGACCAGAGCATCAATGAAGTCATTCTGAGTGGCGGCGACCCGTTGTCGCTCAGTGACGACAAACTCTCACGCTTGGTTGAAGACTTATCTGCAATACCGCACCTGAAACGGCTGCGTATTCACTCGCGCCTGCCAGTGGTGTTGCCTGAGCGTATTGATGAGCGCCTATTAGCCTGGCTAGAACGCTGTCCGTTAAAAGTAATGATGGTGATTCACGCCAACCATGCCAATGAAATCGATAACGAGGCAGAACAGGCCCTGTCCTCCTTACAGAAAGCGGGCTGTCAGCTGCTCAATCAAGCTGTACTGCTGAAAGGGGTCAACGATACTGCGGCGGCCTTAGTGGCTTTGTCGGAAAGGCTTAGCGAGGTCGATGTGATGCCCTATTACCTGCATCTGCTGGATAAGGTTGCAGGTGCACAGCACTTTGATGTGCCGGAACTGGAAGCGATGGAACTCATTGCCGCTATCAGAACACAACTACCGGGGTATCTGGTGCCGCGTCTGGTCAGGGAAATTCAGGGTGAAGCCAGTAAAACGGTGATTGGCTAGGATGCCCTCTCCCGAAAACCGGGAGAGGACGATGAGCTTGGCTTACTTACGCTCTGCCATAGGCACATATTCACGAGGGCCGCTGCCGACATAAATCTGCGTTGGGCGATAAATACGGTTATCTGAAATTTGTTCACGCCAGTGCGCTAACCAGCCTGCAGAACGCGCTACAGCGAACAGGGCAGTGAACTGATCTTCAGGGATTCCCATTTGCGAGTAGAGAATACCTGAGTAGAAATCCACGTTCGGGTATACGCCTTTGTGACCCAAACGGTCAGCACAGACCTCTTCCACTTTCATCGCGGTTTCAAACATTTCGTCGAGCTCACCACCGCGATCTTCAACCAGTTGTTTCACCATGCCGTGCAGAATCTTGGCACGTGGGTCTTTCACCTTGTATTCGCGGTGGCCCATGCCCCAAATGACTTCTTTGTTTTTGAGTCTTTCATCCACCCAGGCTTCGGCTCTTTTCGGTGAACCGATTTCGCGCAGCATCTGCACAACGCGCTGGTTAGCCGCACCATGTAATGGGCCGGACAAGGTACCGATGGCGGCAGAAATCACGCTATAAGGCGTCGCCAGTGTTGAGCCCGCCACCAGTGCTGCAAAAGTTGACGCATTTAACGTGTGCTCTGCATGCAGGATCAAACAGACATCCATAATGCGTGACATCAAAGGATCAGGCTCTTCACCTGAGAACATGTACAGCAGATTTTTCGCAACAGACAGATCTTTGCGAGGTTGAATCGGGTCCCAACCATTACGAATATGCTCCCACATGGCAACCAAAGGGGCCATTTGGGCAATGATGTTGACCGTCATATTCTTAACGTAATTCAGATCTTCACACGCTTCCGCATCGGTCAGACATTCAGTACCAGGGTAGAACATACCGAGACTGGATACCGCGGTTTGCAGCATATCCATCGGGTGACCGGTGTGAGGGAAATGACGCATCATTTCGCGGATGTGATATTTGATGCGGTAGTTTTCACGCAGCTTTTGAGAAAAGCCGTGAAGCTCAGCAGAAGTTGGCAACTCACCATCCAGGAGCAGCAAAGTGGTTTCTTCAAATGTGCTTTGGAACGCTAGCGATTCGAGGGAATAACCACGATAGCTGAGTATGCCTTTTTCACCATCAATATCCGAAATTGATGATTTTGTAGCGGCAACACCCTGCAGCCCCGGTAGAAAATCTTTCATTTATAACCTCATTTTTTCTTGATGGTGATAATGGCAGGTGAGCTGCATTATACCGTCATTACCCTGGCAACGACATGCTGAAGCCGCATTGCAGATTAACTTAATGTATTAGTTGAGAATATCGGACCAGATATTGTGTGCCCAGGCATCGGCAAAGCGCCCTTCCATTTCGCTACCCATTTCCGAAATACCGCCACCGGGCAAGGCCGCCATTTGGCCAGCTTCTTTATCATAGCCGAATACCGCAGCCACATGACCGGCTCGTTCGCCATCAACAAAGCTGTAGCAAGTGTTACCAAACTTTGGACTCTGCTCGACCTGCTGCTCTTTCAACAGGGCTATTACAGCAGCAGCACAGACTTTGGCCTGAGAGTTGGCAATATGACCGGACTTAGGCAGATTGGAAGCCACCGCATCACCAATCACATGGACTTTGTTGACCGCTGTTGACTCATAACTGCGGAAATCCACCGCACACCAACGTTTATCGACATTGATGACGCCAGCCATTTCAGCCACCTTACCTGCTTTTTGTGGCGGAATCACATTCAATACGTCAGCTGTGACGTCATCAAACAAGGTCTCGACCGACAAACTCTCTACATCGACCGACTCCAGACCATTGCTGGGGTGGTAATCAATCAAGCCGGCATACTGCCGCTCCCACTCACCGGAGAAGAAATCCTTTTTAGACACAATACCGCCATTGGCATCGAAAATAATCAGCTTCCCGGTCGGGTTATGCTGCTTGAGGAATAAGGCAATCTGACAGGCACGTTCATAAGGTCCCGGCGGACAGCGAAATGGCGCAGCAGGCACCGTCATCACGACTGTTCCGCCTTGCGGCATGGCCTTGAGTTGATTGAATAATAACTGCGTTTGCGCTCCGGCTTTCCAGGCATGTGGCACTCTCGTCGCCACAATGTCAGGCGTCAGCATCGGCAAGTCGCTATAAATAAAATCCACGCCGGGGGCCACGATGAGCCGGTCATAATCGAGCACAACACCATCATCCAGCTTCACCTGCTGCTTTTCTGTGTCGATGGCAGTCACTGAGGCCTGAACGGTTTTCACCTTGTGTTGTTTCGACAGCGACTGATAGTCATGTGTCAGTTGCTGCAGCGTACGGTTGCCACTGAGCACCAAGTTGCTCTGCGGACAGGAAACAAAACGTGAGTTTTTTTCCACCATGACCACATCCAGATCAGGGGCCCATAGTTTCAGGTATTTGGCTGCGGTCGCACCGGCAAAGCCGCCACCGATAACCACAACACGGTGTTTGCTATACGTTTTCGCCGCCAGATTCAGATAGGGAAATAAGGATAAGGAACTGACCGTTGCAGCCGTTTTTAGTAGTGTTCGACGGTTTAGCGTCATGATTCCCTCCTCCACCTTCCTGTCCGACTCATTCTATACGTCAATGTTGCCAGCTTACCGCAGCACAAACGCTAGGTGTTCAGTTACAAGTTCTGGACTCGTTGAGTTTCAGCCTGCTGAAATAGGGGTTTTCCGTCTTTGCCTCAATCATCACGATCTGGCGCAGCGGCACATCCCTAACCTCTTCGACACCTTTGAGACGCAGACACTCCTCACCATCGGCATTTCGGGTGAGATCCAGCGCCTCGCCTTCCAATTGCCCCTCTGGCAAATGCAGGCTTAGCCTGTAGTGATACAGACAGGCAACTTCCAGATTATCAACAATGGTACAGGCGATAGGTGACTGTTCCATGCCGAGCCTCGTCAGTACTCAGGAAACCTTTTCGCCCTGCGCCTGAAGATCGGCGTGATAGGACGAACGCACCATCGGACCGCTGGCGACATGGTCAAAGCCGATCTGTTTGCCGAGTTCGCGCAGTTCATCAAATTCTGCCGGGGTAACAAAGCGCTCGACAGCCAGATGATGGCGGCTGGGTTGCAGGTATTGTCCTAGCGTCAGCATACGGCAGCCATGATCACGCAAATCCTGCATAACCTGTTTGACTTCTTCCATGGTCTCACCCAGACCCAGCATCAAGCCAGACTTGGTTGGTACTTCGGGATGCATAGCCTGAAAACGTTTAATCAAATTCAAAGACCACTGGTAGTCGGAACCGGGACGTGCAGCTTTGTACAGGCGTGGCACAGTTTCGAGGTTATGGTTGAAGATGTCCGGCGGACTCGTGGTCAGGATTTCCAGCGCGACATCCATACGGCCACGAAAATCCGGCACCAGTACTTCGATATCAGTTTGTGGTGACTGACGGCGGACTTCATCAATACATTGCACAAAGTGATTGGCACCACCATCACGCAGATCATCACGATCGACCGAGGTAATAACCACGTGCTTGAGCTTCATCGCGGCAATGGTTTTAGCCAGATGTGCCGGTTCATTTTCATCCAAGGGATCGGGACGGCCATGCGCCACATCACAGAACGGGCAGCGACGGGTACAAATATTACCCATGATCAGGAAAGTGGCAGTCCCGTGGGCAAAGCATTCACCCAGATTCGGGCAGGCGGCTTCTTCACAGACGCTGTGCAGATTATGCTCACGCAGCATGTCTTTGATGTGCTGCACTTTTGGATCGCCATGTGATTTGGCCCGAATCCACTCTGGCTTACGCTTCGGCTGGGTGGGCTCAATTTTGATCGGGATCCGTGAGACTTTTGACTCGCCTTTTAGCGGGCGTACATCACGTCTGCCGTCTGTTGTTTCTGTCATAAATTCATACCTGATGGCATCTGCGCTTGAAAGGCAGACACAAAATGTTGTTTGGCTTCAGCCATCGTCAGTTCAATGCCCAGTGACGCAAGGTCGATCACTTCCATGCCAGCATAGCCGCAGGGGTTAATAAAACTGAAGGGAGTTAGATCCATATCAATATTAAAACTAACGCCATGATAGCAGGCGCCGCGTTTAACACGTAAACCCAGCGAAGCAATCTTGCGCTTATCGACATAGACGCCGGGTGCATCTTTGCGTGCATACGCCTCGATATCAAAGTTGTTCAGCATCGAAATTACCGACTGCTCAAGGCGGGTGACCATTTCACGTACACCGGACTTTATCCGGCGTAAATCAATCAGGGTATAAGCCACCAACTGACCCGGGCCGTGATAGGTGACCTGACCGCCGCGATCGGTTTCTACCAGCAGGATATCATGCAGATTGAGCACATGGGTCGGATCGCCATTGGCACCCTGGGTAAAAACCGGCTGGTGTTCGAGCAGCCAGAGTTCATCTTCGGTATCCGCATCACGCGAGAGCGTGAATTCACGCATCTGAGTCACGACCGGCTCATACGCCACCAGGCCGAGATCCTTGATAATCATCGTTGATTAGAGCACGTACTTGATGCGCTGATGACTGCTCAATTCCATGTAAATCGCATCAAGCTGCTGTTTGCTGGTCGCACGGATCATGACGGTGATCGAAGTAAATTTGCCACCTGAACTCTGCCTGGAGCTGACTGCACCTTCGGCAAGATCATCGACATGACGACGCACGATTTCGATGACGATCGCATCCAGATCGTCGCTGGTTTCGCCCATTGCTTTGATGGCAAAGTCACAGGGGAACTCCAGTAACGTTTCCTGATCGTCCTGCTCGCTCAAACCTCGCCCTCCTGCTTATAACGCTGATAGCGTGCATCGAGCTGTTGCCATAAAGGTCCCGGTCTACCAGTGCCTACAGCTTGCCCATCTAATGTAGTCACCGGCAGCAATTCACGAGTCGAACTGCTGATCCAGATTTCCTCAGCATTTCGAAGCTGCTCTGCAGTGACCGCTTCTTCACGATAGGTCATACCGGCAGCCTGTGCCAGTTCCAACACTAAATCACGGGTAATGCCGGGCAGCACTTTTTCATCTTTCGGCGCGGTAAAAATGACGCCATCAATTACTGCATAGCTGTTACTGGCGGAGCCTTCGGTCATATAGCCATCGCGGAGCAGCAAAGCTTCCTGCGCACCGGCATCCTGCGCTTGTTGGCGCAACAAACTGTTTGGCAGCAAGGTGATGGCCTTGATATCACACTGAGACCAGCGGATATCGTTCACTGTGATCGCTTTAATGCCGTCCTGCTTATACCACTCGGGCAAAGGCTTAATCGGGTTAGTCATGACAAACGCCGTCGGCTCAACGCCTTCCGGGAAGACATGGTCGCGCGGAGCAACGCCACGGGTCACTTGCAGATAAACGGCCTGATCGCCATCACCATTCTGCTTCACCAGTTTGCTGATGATCACGCTCCAACCGGCCTCATCGTAGGGATTAGCCATGCGCACGCCATTAAGGCTGCGTTGCAAACGCTGAAGGTGTTCTTTCAAACGAAATGGCAGGCCGTTGTAGACTGGGATGACTTCATAAACACCATCACCAAGCAGAAAGCCACGGTCAAGCACTGATACCTGAGCTTGTTCGGCAGGCAGATAATCGCCGTTTAAAAATACGGTTCTCACAAATTAGCCCCAAATCCACAAAAGAATTTCATCGATCAGGCGACGCCACCAGCTGCCTTTTTCGACAGTCGTCAACGCAACCAAGGGCTGCTTGGCAATGACTTCATCACCGAGACGAATTTCCACCTCACCAAGCTGAGCACCAGCTTCAATTGGCGCGATGACAGGTTGCTGAATATTGGTTGTTGCAGCGAGATCATCGTATTGCCCACGCGGTACGGTCACTGTCAGATTTTTAGCCAGACCTAAAGCGAGCTGATCCTGTGCGCCTTTCCAGACTTTGGTATCGGTAATCGTGGCGTTGGCCTGATACAACTGATGGGTTTCGAAGAAACGGAAGCCATAGTTCAGCAGTTTTTGCGTTTCCTGTGCACGGGCATTCTCACTGCGTGTACCCAATACGACCGTGATCAGACGCATATCACCACGCTTGGCTGATGCCGCCAGACAAAAACCGGCTTCTTCGGTATGACCTGTTTTCAGGCCATCCACACTGTTATCACGCCACAGCAGCTTGTTACGGTTGTGCTGAGTGATGTCGTTGTAGGTAAATTCTTTTTCGGCATACCAGGCGTAATGCTCAGGGAAGTCGCGGATAAGCGCCGCAGACAAGGTCGCAATATCACGCGCCGTGGTGTAATGCTCAGGATTGGGTAGACCTGTCGCATTCATGTAGTTGGTGCCAAACATACCCAGCTGTTGAGCATATTGATTCATCATTTGGGCAAAGACTTCTTCACTACCGGCAATATGCTCAGCCAGAGCGACCGCAGCATCATTACCAGACTGCACAATCATGCCACGCAACAACGCCTCAACCGAGACCTTGGTGTTGACCTTGATGAAACTGCGCGAGCCTATCATACGCCAGGCTTTTTCACTGATCAGCACTTCATCATCCAGGCCAATATTGCCGGAGTGCAGTTCATGCGAAACGACATAGGATGTCATCAGCTTGGTGATACTCGCTGGGGGCAGACGTTCATCGGCATTTTCCTCTGCCAACACCCGACCACTGTCATAATCAATCAAAACATGAGCTTTGGCTGCCACGGTTGGCGCCGAAGGTTTGGGCGTCACAACAGCAGCTTGTGCTGTCAGCATTGTGACCAGAAACAATAAAAACAAAACAACTTTCGTGTTTCTCAACATGATGGACTCTCAGGATGAAAAAATTTAATCGACGACGATTTGGCTGTCGCGAAAGCCTAGACCGACCAATTTGGCAGCAAGACTGTCACCGTAGCTGACACTCGCCAGCGGCCCTACTCTGACCCGGTAAAGCGTACCTTGTACCCCTTCCAGCGGTACCACCCTCACCGTATCGGTGATATCCCGTTGCAAACGTGATTTGACTTGCTCAGCGCGGTTTCGAGTACTAAATGCCCCGACTTGCAGAAACATCGCGGCTGAGCCTGCGGGCTTTACCGGTGACGGTTCCGTGTCAGTGGCAATCGCGGTTCTCTTAGTCGCGCCCGGTGTAATCGCTTTGACTTCCACCAGACCGGTTCCCTTGGCAACGATGCCCAGCTTGGTCGCTGCGCTATATGATAAATCAATCAGGCGATTATCGTGAAACGGTCCGCGATCATTTACTTTCACGATGACCTTGCGACCATTTTCCAGATTGGTTACTTCAACATAACTCGGTAAAGGTAACGTTTTATGTGCCGCAGTCATCGCATACATATCGTAAAGTTCACCGCTGGAAGTGCGGCGACCATGGAACTTGGTGCCATACCAGGAGGCTATACCTTTCTCACGGTAACCATCAGCACTGGCTAGCGTGTAATAGCTTTTGCCAAAAACTTCATACTGACGAGGGTTACCGTATTTACTACGCGGCTCAACCTTGGGCACCGCATCCGGCACCTGACTGACATCGGGCACTTTTGTTGGTGCGCCATCGCTATCAGATACCTCAGGCACGGTGCCGCAAGCCACTAATAGCAAAAAGCTGGCTATCAGTGTCGTGCTGCGAATAACGCGCGATAATCTCATTACAACTCACCAACCTGCTGTCGAATCGCTTCGGCCAACTGGTAGACGGCCATCGCATACATACGGCTGTGATTGTAACGAGTGATGGCATAAAAATTCTGCCGACCAAGCCAATATTCTTCACCCTCTGGCTGGGTCAGGCCAATGACTGACAATTTGTCACTTCCTGCTGGCAACTGAGCCAGCGAAAACCCGGCTACCGCGAGTTCTTCACGGGTAAACGCCGGTTTTAAATCAGTACCATTGATACCTTCAGGTAATGAGCTATTAAGTACTGTGCGATGGACGATAGACTCACCCGGCTTCCAACCATGCACAGCAAGGTAATTAGCGATACTGCCAATAGCATCGGTTGGATTGGTCCAGATATCGCGATGCCCATCTTTATCAAAGTCGATGGCATAGGCGCGGTAGCTGCTTGGCATAAACTGCCCCAGTCCCATCGCACCGGCATACGAGCCGACGGGGTCCAGCTGTGACATCTGCTCTTCACGCGTCAGAATCAGGAAATGTTCCAGTTCGCTGGTGAAAAACGGACTGCGCGGCGGATAACGGAATGCCAGCGTCGACAAGGCATCAATGACCCGGTAACCACCGACATTGCCACCATAGCGGGTTTCAACGCCTAAAATAGCGATGATGATCTCAGCTGGAACACCATAGGTCTGCTCGGCCTGCGACAGGGCTTCTTTGTGTTTTTCCCAGAAATCGACACCGCCGGAAATACGCGATTCGGTCAGAAAAATATTACGGTATTCATACCACGGCTTACTCTTCTCCGCCGGTCGCGAAATCGCTTTTAGAATGCTGTCTTTAACCTCAACCTCGGCAAACACCTGTTCCAGCTCTTGCTGGTCAAAGCCATGTTCAGCCACCATTTTGTTGATGAACTGCGGCAAATCCGGTAACTCAGGGTTAGCCAGGACGGGCAAGGCCGTCAGACACAATAGGGCACTACTCAGTACAACTTGTTTCACGGCGACATCATCCTCCGGTGGGTATGAATGGACATCAGGATACCGAAGCCAGCCAGCAAGGTCACCATTGAGGTACCTCCATAACTGATCAACGGCAAGGGCACCCCGACTACGGGTAATAATCCGGTTACCATGCCCACATTAACGAACACGTAGACCAGAAAAGTAATGGAAATACTGCCAGCCAATAACCGGGAAAAACTGCTTTGTGCCTGGCTGGCAATAAACAGGCCGCGAGCAGCGATAAGCAAATAAAGACATAGCAACATGATCGCGCCGACCAGACCGAATTCTTCGGCAATCACAGCAAAGATAAAATCGGTCGAGCGTTCAGGCAGAAACTCAAGATGTGACTGGGTTCCCTGCAGCCAGCCCTGACCGAAAACACCGCCTGACCCAATGGCAATCTTTGATTGGATAATGTGGTAACCGGCGCCGAGTGGATCGTTTTCCGGATTCAAAAAGGTGAGTACCCGGCGCCGCTGGTAATCGTGCATGAAATACCATAAAACCGGCGCCGCAGCCGCGCAGCTACCAATAAAGCTAAGGATGAGTTTCCAACTGATGCCAGCCAGAAACACTACAATCAGACCTGAGCTGGCAATCAGAATTGCTGTACCCAGATCCGGCTGTTTGGCAATCAGGAATGCCGGCAAACCAATCAGTACTAGCCCGAAAATAAGACGCCATGCTGAAGGCGGTAAAGGCCGCTCGGCCAGAAACGCGGCAATCAGAATGGGTACTGCCAGCTTAATGATTTCCGAAGGCTGGAAGCGGAAAAAGCCCAGATCAAGCCAGCGTTGCGCCCCCTTACCTTCCGTACCGAAGAGCAGCACGGCCAGCAGCAGTATTAAACCAAAACCATAAAGCCAGTAAGCACTGTCGCGCATCCGATCCGGATGAATCTGGGCAATAATGAGCATAGCGGCCATCGCCACACCGAGTCGCACCAGCTGTCGTATGATCAGGCCCATATCCTGCCCGCCGGCGCTGTAAAGCATCATCAGACCTACGCCCAACAGCAACAGCAGGCACAGCAACAGCGTGGCATCTACATGAAGCATCTGCAGCAGCCGTCCGGGCTGCCAGCCATTTCGCTGTTGTCTATCACTGATCAGGCTGTGGTTCATCCAGTTCCAGTCCGAAATGTTGAATTATCAATTTACGTGCTATTGGCGCAGCAACTTTACTGCCACTACCGCCATTTTCTACTACTACTGCCACCACAAACTCAGGCTTATCTGCTGGCGCAAACGCAATAAATAAGGCGTGGTCATGTAATTTTCTGGCAATGGTTTCGGCATCGTATTTTGCATCCTGCGCAATTCCAAAGACCTGCGCTGTGCCCGTTTTACCCGCTACCTTGAACGGCATTTTTTCACCGACATGGCGCGCGGTACCGCGGGCACCATGTATGACCTCGACCATCGAGTCTATCACCGCTTCCCAGTTCTGGCTGTTCTGCATCGGCAGGTTGTTGACCCTGTCGCTGCTGCGCAATTGCATCGTGTTATCCCCTGCCTTACGGCTGGCACGCACGACCCGTGGTTCCTGCATCACACCGCGCATGGCTAACGTCGCTGTGGCATGCGCCAGTTGCAGTGGAGTGGTCTGGTTAAAGCCTTGGCCGATACCGGAGATCAAGGTTTCACCAGGGAACCAGGCCTGATTGCGACTGGCTCGCTTCCATTCGCGTGAGGGCGACAGACCTGCGCTTTCGCTTGGGATATCGATACCACTTTGGTGACCGAAGCTGAATAAGTCCAAAAACTGGTGTAGGCGATCGATGCCCAGCGTATGCGCCAAATCATAAAAGTAGACGTCACAGGACTGCGCCACCGCATCAGTCATATCGACCATGCCATGGCCATGGTGTTTCCAGCAGCGGTAGCGATGATCATGACCAGGCAAGGTATACCAGCCAGGGCAGTAGGTTTTCGAATGCTCGGTTACCACGCCCAATTCGAGGCCCGCGAGTACGACAAAAGGCTTTAATGTGGAGCCCGGCGGGTAACTGCCACGTAATGCGCGATCAAACAGTGGTCGATCCGGCGAATCACGTAGCTCCGCATAGTCTTTGCTACTGATACCGGAGACGAACAGATTTGGGTCAAAGTCCGGCTTGCTGACCAGTGCCAGCACGGCACCGTTACGCGGATCCAGCGCCACAACAGAGCCATTGAAGTCTGTCAAAGCCTCACCGGCAACCCGTTGTAGATTGATATCCAGATTGAGAAACAGATCATCGCCGGAATGGGACGGTTCTGACATTATCTCGCGCACAATGCGCCCCTGCACATTGGTTTCTACCTGACGGTAGCCAACCTCGCCATGCAAGGTCTCTTCGTATTCTTTTTCCACCCCGGTCTTACCGATCTGCAAGGTGCCCTTGTAATCCTGCTGGTCGATGATCTGCAATTCGCGCTCATTGATGCGACCAACATAACCAACAGCATGCGCAAACAGGTTGCCCTGCGGGTAATGGCGGATCAGGCGCCCCTCAATATCAACACCGGGAAAACGATGACGATTGGCGGAAAAACGAGCCACTTCCTGCTCGGTAAGACGTTGTCGGACGACAACTTGATGAAACTGTCGATGCTGCTTGAGACGCTCACGAAACTCTTCGATATCTTCGTCGGTGAGCGACATCAGGGTGGTCAACTCGGCAATCGTCTGTTCCAGATCTGGCACCTTTTCCGGCACCATTTCCAGACTAAAGGTCGGAATATTTTCCGCCACCATGACGCCGTTACGGTCATAAATCAGACCGCGTTGCGGCGGCAGCGGCTCGATATCGACACGATTGCGATCGGACAACGAATCAAAGTGTTCGTATTCAACCACCTGCAACACCACCAAACGCACAAACACCGCACTGAACACTAGCACGGATAAAAAGGCAGCGAATAACAAACGGCCGTTTATCAGTCGACTTTCACGGAAATGATCTTTGAGGGTAAAGCGCGTCGCCATAAACCTGTTTAGCTTACCCGGAAAGTACGTCGGATCTTACGCAATACGGCATACATGATGGGCCACATCAAGGTACTGCTAACAACCGGCATCCAGAGAATCCAATGCATTTCCGGTCTGGCCATCAGCATGGCCACACTGTGCACCAAGGCCACTACCGTAAAAATGGTCAGCGCCTGCTGCCACAAAGGGTATTGTCTCAGTTGCAGATGAAAACGGGCGATGAGATACACCGCCAGCGCATAGCTGAATGCCATCACACCAAGTGTGCCACCCATCATCGCATCCATCAATAGACCGCTTAGCCAGCCAATGCCGATACTGACGCGCTGTGGCAGGGCCATGGCCCAGTAAATTAAGGTCATCACCACCCATTCCGGACGAAAATAACGCGCAGACTCCGGCATCGGCATCAACATCAACAACATGGCGATAACCAGCGTGACGACAATGGCAAAGCCATTACGTGACTCAGCGATTGTTGCCATCAACACTCTCCTCCGCATCAGGCAGACTGCTGGCCGCCTCAGAAGCCGCATTCTCTGCTGCTTGTGTTTCAGCTGTTGCAGCATCGGGCTGAGTCAGCAAAGGTTCGGTTCTGATTTTTTCGCCAGGTAAGACCAGCATCAACTCACGGCTGGTGGACAAATTAGCGGCAGGTTCAACCTTGATATCAGCAAAGGCTTTGCCCTGCGGGAAATTTACTGACACCACTTTACCGACCGGATAGCCCACCGGAAAACGTCCGCCCAAGCCAGAGGTGACAAGCAAATCGCCCTCACGCACATCCGCGTTATGAGGCAGGAAATCCATTTGCAGGTATTCACCCAGACCACGCCCCGTCACCACCGCTCGCAGCCCATTGCGGTTGATCTGAACTGGAATGCTGTGACTGGGGTCAGTCAGCAGAACGACTCTGCTCGACAACGATGACGTTTCGGCCACCTGGCCCATCACACCATACGCATCCAGCACTGGCTGGCCGACATAGACGCCGTAGTTTTTACCTTTATCGATAATGACTTGCTGTGAAAATGGGTCCAGATCGACAGTGACCAGTTCGGCCACCTGTACACGTTCCTGCAATCGAAAAGATGAACCCAGAAGTTCCTTAAGGCGCATGTTCTCACGCTCCAGCGCCTGCATTTTTTGTAAACGTAGATCCTGCAGCATCGTTGTGGCGTTCAGCACAGCGATCTGTTCGCGTAATTCTTCACGTTCCTGAAAGAAGTCTCCCAGCCAATCCACGAAATTAGTTGGTAAGGAGGCTGTGACCTGAACTGGGTAGACCAATGTCGACAAGGCAGCACGAACTGGCTTGAAATAATCCAGTCGCGAATCCAGAAAGAACAGTACCAACGATGCCAGAATCGCCAGCATCATCCGGGCATTAAGCGAAGGTGTGTGAGTAAATAACGGTTTAATGACTAGCGTCCAGAACGTTCAAAACAAAAAAGACCTTCGCAACTGGCAAGCATTCGCAAAGGTCTTAATCTAACCATCTGTCACAGATTATTCAAAAGTAAAGACGTCAGTCCCCTTTTCATCAATCATTTCCAGCGCGCGACCGCCACCTCTAGCGACACAGGTCAGCGGGTCTTCAGCGATAATTGCTGGCAGGCCGGTTTCTTCAATCAACAGACGGTCCAAGTCGCGCAGCAGCGCGCCACCACCGGTCAGAACAATACCGCGTTCAGCGACGTCGGCACCCAGTTCTGGCGGGGTTTGTTCCAATGCTGTTTTCACGGCAGCAACGATGCCGGACAGTGGGTCCTGCAACGCTTCGAGAATTTCATTACTATTGAGGGTAAAGCTGCGCGGCACACCTTCAGCCAGGTTACGACCACGTACTTCCATCTCTTTGACTTCATTGCCAGGGTAGGCGGAGCCGATTTCTTTCTTGATTTTTTCGGCGGTCGATTCACCAATCAGGGTGCCGTAGTTACGACGCACGTAGTTGACGATGGCTTCATCAAACAGGTCACCACCGATACGTACTGAAGCTGAGTAAACAATACCGTTCAGAGAAATAACCGCGACTTCGGTAGTACCACCACCGATATCCAATACCATCGAACCACTGGCTTCATCGACCGGCATACCAGCACCAATCGCTGCGGCCATCGGCTCTTCAATCAGGAACACATCACGCGCACCGGCACCGGCGGCTGACTCACGAATCGCACGGCGTTCAACCTGGGTTGAACCACAAGGTACGCAGACCAGGACACGAGGGCTAGGCTTGAGGAAGCGGCCTTCATGCACCTTACGGATAAAGTGCTGCAACATTTTTTCGGTGACAGTGAAGTCAGCAATCACGCCGTCCTTCAGAGGACGAATCGCGGTGATGTTACCCGGAGTTCTTCCCAGCATACGTTTTGCTTCAACGCCTACCGCAGCTATCGAACGCGGGCCGCCCGGTCCTTTGTCCTGACGAATCGCCACTACCGACGGTTCGTCGAGCACGATACCTTTACCGCGCACATAAATCAGCGTATTCGCTGTTCCCAAGTCGATCGACAGATCGTTGGAAAAGATTCCACGTAAACGTTCAAACATTGAAGAAACCACACCTGAAAGGGGTAAAATCGATACTTTAGCAATGCTCCCTACTGTTGGGCAAGCGACTATTCGTTTAGAATTTGCACTTTCGTTAAGTACTTAAAGATTTGGAACTGTCGATGAGTTTAGATAAACACGATGTAGAAAAAATCGCGCATCTCGCGCGCCTGTCGATACAGGAAGACGACATCCCTCACTACGCACGGGATCTGAACAACATCCTCAATCTGGTAGAACAAATGAGTGCCGTTGACACCAGCGACATCCTGCCTATGGCTCACCCTCTTGATGCAACCCAACGTCTACGTCCTGATGCAGTCACTGAGGTCAATCAACGTGAGGCCTTCCAGGCTATTGCACCTAAAACCGACGCCGGTGTTTATCTGGTTCCAAAAGTCATCGAATAAAGCGAATTACAGGCTCTTTCATGCATAACAAATCATTACCCGAACTCTCGACAGCCCTGCACAGCGGTGAAATCAGCAGCGTAGAACTGACTCAGCATTATCTGGATCG
Organism: Methylophaga sp.; assembly: GCA_030148085.1. Taxonomy (GTDB): domain Bacteria; phylum Pseudomonadota; class Gammaproteobacteria; order Nitrosococcales; family Methylophagaceae; genus Methylophaga. The sequence continues at coordinate 123,094 of JASBUF010000067.1, forward strand.
CATCAACAAATATAACGGTGACCTCAACGCCTTTATTACCGTCACTGACGATCGTGCCCTTGAACAAGCCAAGGCTGCAGACAAACTGCTGGCCGATAAAAAAGCAGGTCCGTTGACTGGTATTCCTCTGGCACATAAAGACATTTTCTGCACCAAAGGTGTCCGCACCAGCTGCGCCTCCAAAATGCTGGATAAATTTGTCGCCCCCTATGATGCGACTATCGTCGAAAAAATCGACGCAGCCGGCATGGTCACTTTGGGTAAAACCAATATGGATGAATTCGCCATGGGTTCATCGAACGAGACCAGCTATTACGGCCCGGTTAAAAACCCCTGGGATACTAACTGTGTACCCGGTGGTTCTTCCGGTGGTTCTGCGGCAGCAATGGCAGCCAGACTGGCACCGATTGCGACCGGTACCGATACCGGTGGTTCGATTCGTCAGCCAGCCTCGCTGTGTAACCTGACCGGTCTGAAACCGACTTATGGCCGTATCTCCCGTTACGGCATGATTGCCTTTGCCTCCAGCCTCGATCAGGCTGGCCCGATGGCCAACAGCGCGGAAGATGCCGCCTGGTTGATGAACGTGATGTCTGGTTTTGACGAACGTGATTCCACCAGTGTCGATCGTGACGTGCCGGACTACACCGCGAGCTTGAATGATTCTCTCGAAGGTCTGACCATCGGTCTGCCTAAGGAATACTTCGGCGAAGGTCTGGATTCGAAAGTGGCTGCCGTTGTCGAAACAGCGATCAAGCAATATGAATCCATGGGTGCCAAGCTAAAAGAAATCACCCTACCGAATACTGCTCTGGCTGTACCGACTTATTATGTTGTTGCCCCTGCCGAGTGTTCATCAAATCTGTCGCGTATGGACGGTGTCCGTTTCGGTCACCGCGTCGAAGACCCGAAAGACCTGATGGATCTCTACACCCGCTCACGTGGCGAGGGTTTCGGCGAAGAGGTCAAACGCCGCATTATGATTGGTACCTATGCCCTGTCAGCCGGTTACTACGATGCCTATTACCTCAAAGCGCAGCAGTGCCGTCGCCTGATCCGTGATGACTTCCTCAAAGCCTTTGAAGACGTCGATGTCATTATGGGCCCTTCAGCGCCGACACCTGCGTTCCGTTTCGGTGAGAAAACCGACGATCCTGTCGCGATGTACATGGAAGATATTTACACTATCAACGTCAACTTGGCGGGAATTCCCGGAATGTCTATCCCGGCCGGTTTCATCGACGGTATGCCGGTAGGTCTGCAAATCATCGGTAACTATTTCGATGAAGCGCGACTGCTCAATATCGCGCATAAATACCAGCAGGAAACCGACTGGCATAAACAGATGCCAGAAGCGTTTAAATAATCGCTGAGTAAAAGGGGCTTCGGCCCCTTTTTTATTGTCTGCTATGCTTGCAGCAACATTCGCGAGGGACATAAAGGAAGCCGTCAGATGAAAGCCGCAGAACTGTTCGTTAAATCGCTTGAGAATGAAGGTGTGGAGTACCTGTTCGGTATTCCGGGAGAAGAGAATCTGGACGTCATGGATGCCCTGCTCGACTCATCGATTCGCTTTATCACCACCCGTCATGAACAGGGCGCTGCGTTTATGGCGGACGTCTATGGTCGCCTGACTGGCCGAGCCGGTGTCTGTATCGGCACTCTGGGTCCGGGTGCCACTAACCTGATTACCGGTGTCGCCGATGCCAATATGGATCATGCCCCATTGGTTGCGATTGCCGGTCAGGCGTCAACGCATCGTCTGCATAAAGAGTCGCACCAGGTTCTGGATCTGGAAGCGATGTTTCTGCCTATCACTAAGTATTCAACCCGTATCGTCAGCCCCAATGTAATTCCGGAAATTGTGCGTAAGGCCTTTGATCTTGCGCAGACCGAGAAAACCGGGGCCTGTTTTATGGAGTTTCCGGAAAATATCGCCGAAATGGAGATTGACGATGTGCCTTTACGGGTGAGGCATACCATGCCACCGGAACCGGCAGCGGAACAGATTGAGCGAGCTGCTGAAATCATCGCCAGTGCCCAGAATCCGATTATTCTTGCCGGTAACGGTGTCGTTCGCTCCAGAGCGTGCGAGGAATTGGCCGACTTTGCCGAAAAATTGGGTATTCCTGTCGCCAACACGTTTATGGCCAAAGGTGTAATTCCATTTCGTCATCCGATGGCTTTAGGCAGTGTCGGGCTGCAGTCCAACGATTATGCCAACTGCGGCTTTGCCGGTGCCGATGTTATTATCTGCATCGGTTACGACATGGTCGAATATCACCCTTATCTGTGGCACCCGTCACGCGATCGCACCATTATTCATATCGATACCACCCATGCCGAAGTCGATGCCCACTACAGCGTCGCGCTGGCCGTGGTCGGTAATATTCGCCATAGCCTCAATCGCATTGCTGAACTGACCACACCGCATGAAGGTAAAGCGCTGCGCATTTTGCGTGACAGCCTGATCAAAGAAATGAACCTGCATCGGAATGACACCGAATTTCCGGTCAAGCCGCAGAAAATTATCTGGGATCTGCGCACTGCTATGGATCTGGAAGATATTGTCATCTGCGATGTCGGTGCTCACAAGATGTGGATGTCACGCATGTTCCGCTGCGAATACCCCAACACCTGCATTATCTCCAACGGCTTTGCCAGCATGGGTATAGCGGTGCCTGGCGCCATTGCGGCCAAATTGGCCCACCCGGAACGTAAAATTGTCGCCGTCACCGGTGATGCTGGCTTTTTGATGAACTCGCAGGAAATCGAAACCGCGATGCGCCTCAATATCGCCATCGTAATTCTAATCTGGAACGATGCCAGCTACGGCCTGATCGAGTGGAAACAGCAAAATCAGTTCGGTCGCACCAGCCATGTCGAATTCACCAACCCGGATTTTGTACAATACGCGCAATCTTTTGGCGCTGTTGGTGTCAGAGTGGAACGTACCGAAGACTTAATGCCCATTCTGAAAGAGGCTTTGGCGCGGGATACGGTGACTGTTATTGATTGTCCGGTCGATTACCGGGAGAATCTCAAACTTACTGAAACCTTGGGACAACTGACCTTAACCACATGAAACCTGTAATCAGAAACCTGCTTATTGTCGCCCTTCTCGCAGTTGCTGCCTTAGCCGCGGTGATGATGCCCGCTTCACGTGAGCCCATGCCTGAAATCAGCTTCACCGATATTGACGGCGGGCAACATCAGTTAGTTGACTACAAAGGTCAGCCCATCCTGATGATATTCTGGGCTACTGACTGCCCAGGCTGCATCAAGGAAATGCCAGAACTGATTGCGTTGTATGAGGAATTTGCTAACCAGGGACTGAAAATGATCAGTGTGGCGATGCCGCATGATTACCCTGAACATATCAAAGCCATGCGTGACGAAAAAAAACTTCCCTACACCATCACTTGGGATAAAAATAGCGAGATCGGAGACGCGTTTGGTAATGTCAGGGTGACGCCAACCCACTTTTTAATCTCGCCAGAAGGTGAAATCGTGATGCGCAAAATTGGCGCCCTCAAAGCAGAGCAGGTGAAACAATCACTCGCCGCGATGGGACTTACACCAGAACAATCATAAATTCACTACACATTTAAAAGCCGATATGGTATAAAGTCCGGCTTTACAGATGCAGGCAGGGGCCGCGTGAGGAACCCTGCAATGAGAAAAGTTCATCAGGAGCAGGTTCTAAAATGGCCAGAGTATGTCAGGTAACGGGCAAACGCCCAATGAGCGGTAACAACGTTTCACACGCTCACAACAAAACAAAACGTCGTTTTTTACCCAACCTTCACTCTCACCGTTTCTGGGTTGAGTCTGAAAACCGCTGGGTAAAACTGCGTGTCAGCAACCACGGTCTGCGTATCATTGATAAAAGAGGCATCGATGCAGTTCTGACTGACATCCGTGCACGTGGCGAAAAAATCTAGGAGATAAGACATGCGCGATAAAATTAAACTCGTATCGTCTGCAGGTACAGGTCACTTCTACACCACAGACAAAAACAAACGTACTATGCCTGAAAAAATGGAGATCAAAAAGTTTGATCCCGTTGTACGCAAGCATGTGATGTACAAAGAAGCCAAAATCAAATAATTTTCTTTTGATTTTAGGTCTCCACAAAAAGCCCGCGATTGCGGGTTTTTTTGTGGGCGAAAGCTGATTATGATGGTCGCTAGTTCTCAGGGAGAGAAAACATGAATCAAGCCATCGTCCATGATGTCCCGGTCGTTATTGCCAGACAACCGATATTCGATCGCGACTATAAGGTCTGTGCCTATGAACTGCTTTTTCGCGGCGCCAGCCACCATCCAAGTGCCGACTTAAAAAACTTCTCTGCCGACGTCGCTACCAGCCGTGTTATCAACTATGCCTTTCTTGAACTCGGCATCGAGCGGGTGATTGGCAAACAAACCGCATTTATCAACCTGACCCGCTCCTTCATTCTCTGTGATGAGCCCATTCCTATGGCTCAGGATCAGGTGGTATTGGAAGTATTGGAAGACATCGAGGTCGATGAAGAACTGCTTAACGGAATAAAGCAACTCAAGCAGCAGGGCTACACCATCGCTCTCGATGACTTTGTTTATCATAATTCACTGCGACCGCTAATTGAGCTCGCCTCTATCGTCAAAGTCGATGTATTGGATATCAACGAAACAGAGCTACGCGAACATGTTGTCGAGCTGAAAAAATACGATGTAAAACTGTTGGCGGAAAAAGTCGAGACGCTAACCGACTACGAGCTCTGTTTTGAGCTGGGCTTTGACTACTTTCAGGGTTTCTTCTTCTGCCGGCCTGACATTATTGAAAGCAGCCCCATTCCGGATAATCAAATTGTCTTGTTGCAACTGATCCAGAAACTGCAAGACAGCAATGTCGAATTCAAGGAAGTCGAAGAGCTAATCTCCCGGGATGCTGGCCTGACCTACAAATTACTGCGCCTGCTAAACTCAGCCGCACTGGCGCTACCACGACAAATCAACTCGATTCGTGAAGGCCTGATTATTCTGGGGATTAGGGCAATACGCACCTGGACCACGCTCATCGCCATGAGCGATCTCAGCTACACCCCAAGAGAATTACTTGACTATGCCTTAATTCGCGCCAAAATGTGTGAGTCGCTAGCTGGCCATTACGACTGCAGTGCCGAAAGTGGGTTTATGGTCGGACTGTTTTCAGTCATTGATGCCATGCTCAATCGCCCGATGGCAGAGATCATCGAGCCACTGCAAATCAGTGATGCTACCAAACAGGCCCTGACTCACCAACAAGGTGATCTGGGGCGCTTGTTGAAAGACGTCATTCATTACGAACAAGGCCAGTGGGACGAGATTAATCAACAAATGGTAACGCTGGAGCTGTTTAGTCAGCGCTACATTGAAGCCGCCGAATGGTCTAACCAAGCAACAGAAAATATTTAGCATCATGAGCCAGTTTTCCCTGCTGGAAGCCTCACAGCTTTCGCGCTATTTTGGCAGTCAGGCTGCCGTCGACAATGTCAGTTTTACCGTTAACAAAGGTGAAGTGGTAGGCTTTCTCGGCCCCAATGGTGCCGGAAAAAGCACCACCATGCGTATGCTTACCGGCAACTTGGCACCTGACCACGGTCAAATCCGGATTAATGGTATTGACCTGCTTGATAATCCACGTCAAGCCAAGGCTCATATCGGCTATCTCCCTGAAACGCCACCACTTTATAAAGAACTCACCGTCAAAGAGTTTTTACAGTTCTGCGCCCGTCTCAATGGTATTGATAAAAAACAACGCCAAACAGCCGTCGATACAGCCATTGAACGTTGCGGTTTGGGTCAAGTCGCAAAACGGCTTATAGGCAATCTGTCAAAGGGCTATCAGCAGCGGGTCGGCATTGCTCAGGCGATTATTCACTCACCTGCCGTGGTCATTCTTGATGAGCCCACCTCTGGTCTCGACCCGATACAAATTCGTGAAATCCGTCAGCTGATTCGCGACATTGCCAATGAGCACAGCGTGATTCTATCCACCCACATCCTGCCAGAAGTACAGATGCTCTGTGACCGTGTGCAGATTATTTCCCAGGGCCAGTTAGTCTTCAATGACAGCTTGGATAAACTCAGTCAGAATATGCTCGCCTCCACGCTAATCGTGGAATTTGCACAAGCATTGTCCCCAGCCATATTGAGTCAACTTACCGGTGTCGAGCATGTTGATGCACTCTCCACCACTCGCTATCGCCTGCACTACCTGCCTGAGCAGAATCCGACGCAGCAGTTGCTGCAACATGCGGTGAGTGAAAACTGGCAACTGACCACACTGATGCCCGAGCAGCACTCGCTGGAAGATGTATTTATGAAGCTTATTCAGAAAGAAGACATCGATGTTTAACCTTGCCCGTCACGAACTGCTCCGCCTGTTTCTGTCACCCTTGGCCTGGGTCATTCTGGCGCTGACCCAGCTGCTACTGGCCTATTTATTCTTAACCCATATCGATTACTTCAGCAGCATTCAGGCACGTATTGCTGCCATACCCGGTGCGCCTGGCGTGACCGAACTGGTTGCCACTCCTTTGATTGGTAATGCCGCCATTATCATCCTGCTGGTCAGTCCACTCCTGACCATGCGCGCTTTTGCCGAAGAACGGCGTAATGAAACCCTGCCCTTGCTGGCCTCAGCGCCGCTAAGCATGACGCAGATTGTGCTTGGCAAATATCTCGGTAACTTATGTTTTTTCCTGATTCTGGCGCTGCTGACATTGTCGATGCCTGTGTCCTTAAGTGTGGCAACAACACTGGATTTTTATCAGCTTAGCGCCAGCATGCTGGGTCTGATCCTGTTGATTGCCAGCTTCACTGCTATCGGTCTGTATATGTCCAGCCTAACACGGCAACCCACTATTGCCGCCGTCAGCAGTTTTGCCCTGCTGTTTTTGCTATGGATTATCGACAGGGCAGGCGATGGCGCTGAGTTCTCTGTTCTCAGTTGGCTCTCCCTGCTAAATCACTTTGAACCGATGACACAGGGCCAAATCAATACTCAGGATCTGAGTTTTTACCTGATTGTGATCACCACCTTCCTGCTACTGACTATCCGTCGGCTGGATAGAGAACGCCTCGACTGATCCCCACTTATGAAAATCACCCAACGCACCCAACGCTTATTTCGCCTGCAACAGGCTTTGTTTTACCTACTGCTGATTGCGGTAATCGTTCTGCTGGCCAAACTCAGCACAGACAACAATCATCAGTTTGACTGGACTGCAAACGCGCGCCATACGCTGTCAGACAGCAGCCAGCAGATCCTTGAAACGCTGCCCTCCGAGGTCAGTATTGATGTGTTTGTCAGCCCGGAATATGAATACCATAAAGCCATAGTTGATCTGCTTGCACGCTTCCAGCGTCACAGCGACAAGCTCAATGTACGTTATATCGACCCCAACTTTTCACCGGATCTGGTGCGTGAACACAATATCCAGCAACAGGGCGAAATGATCGTCAGCCGGAGTGAACAGAGCCAGCATGTCCAGGACCTGTCTGAACAGTCTCTGACCAATGCACTCATCAGCGTCTCCCGCCAACGTCAGCAATGGCTGGTTTTTATTGAAGGTCATGGTGAGCGCAGCCTGTTTGAACAAACTCATTTCGGCTTGAGCACCTGGCGTCAGCAACTTGAGGGGCAAGGCTTCAAACTGCATGCCCAGAATCTGATTGAGAACCCACAGTTGCCGGACAACACGGCTGCTGTCGTCATTGCCAGTCCAACCCGTGATTGGTTAGCGGGCGAAGTAGCTTTGCTGACGGATTATCTGGACCAGGGTGGCAATTTGCTGTGGCTGGCAGACCCAGACCAATCCGCGTCATTAGCCGCATTGTCAGAGAAGCTCGGTATCGAGTTTATTCCAGGTACGGTGCTTGACCCGACCTCAATCAGCCTCGGCCTCGACGATCCGCGCTTTGCCCTTATCAGTGACTACGCCAATCACCCGGTAGGCATCGCCACTTCCAGTGTCAGCCTGTTGGCCGATGCAGTTGCAATCCAGCAAACACAGGGCCTGACTGACTCAGTCTCACCATGGGAATACCTGAATCTGCTCAATAGTCAGGCTGCAGCCTGGGTCGAATCCAATCCCGTGTCGCAGGACAATCTTGATGCACAAGGCTTTGATGCCGGTGCCGATGTTGCTGGCCCAATCTCTCTGGGTATGGTCATAAGCAAGGCGACTGCGATTGAGACAGATCAACGTATTGCCGTTATCGGTGACAGTGATTTTGCCAGCAATGCCTATATTGGACAGGCCGCTAATCTCGATATGGCGATGGCTTTGGCCAACTGGCTGGCTAGCGATGATGCTCTGATCGATATTCCGGTTAAAACCAGTGTCGGTACGCAGCTTAACCTCAGCCGTACCCAATCAATAATTATCGGCTTTGGCTTCCTGCTGGTGATACCATTATTACTACTGGCGACAGGCTTGGGCATTTGGTGGCGGAGACGACGCCGATGAAAAGTAGCTATCTGACAAATCTGATATTACTGGCCATTGTGCTCGCCCTGCTCTGGCTGTCGCAACGTGAAGAACCAGACACACAGCCAGCAGCGCAACTATCCACACTAACTGCAGACACAGTAAAGCAGATTCAGATTGAGCGGCCGGGAAAACCGGCGATTACTTTACAAAGACAACAGCAAAGCTGGGCCTTAACCGCCCCCTTTTCAGCACAAGCCAACCAGACCCGCGTCAACTTGCTTTTAAGTCTGTTATCCACTCCGCTTCATGGTCAGTTCCAACCTATGGATGAGTCGGCATTAACTCAGTTCGGCCTGAGCCAACCTGAGGTACTGCTTAGCATGAACGAGCAACAGTTTGCCTTTGGTGCTACCGAACCTTTAAACCAGAACCGTTATGTTATGCATCAAGGCATGGTCTATCTGATTCAGGATGATGTCACTCCGTTACTGACCGCCTCGGCCGGTAGTTTTGTTGATAACCGTCTGATTGCTGAGCAGCAGCAATTGGCACAGCTACAACTGCCAATAAGTCCAGACTCAATGGAACGCATCACCCTCAGCCAGTCCGACGGCCAATGGCGCAGCGATAGCACTAGCCTGAGTTCAGATAAACTCAAAGCGCTCGTCGACGGCTGGCAACATGCTTATGCCATGCAGGTTCGTCATCTGTCTGCCGAACAGCTTGCTACGCTCCCCGAACCACAAATCCGGGTCTGGTTTGCTGATAATACGGCACCGTTGGATCTCATCATTCAGGTGAACGCGCAAAGCTTACAACTCATCAACCCCACTCTGCAGCTTCAATATGACTTTCCACTTGCTGTGGAGTCCCAGTTATTACCCCAACCAACCAAGCCCTGACCATGCCTGAATTACCCGAAGTCGAAACCACGCGTCGTGGTATCCAGCCTTATCTTGAAGGTCAAGCCATCAGCAAAATGGTGGTTCGTCACCGTGGCCTGCGCTGGCCGGTTGTAGAAGGACTCGAAGCGCTGCTGGAAACGCAAACCGTACACAAAATAGAGCGTCGCGCCAAATACCTGCTTTTACGTTGTGACACCGGCACACTGCTTATCCATCTCGGCATGTCCGGCCGACTGCGTGTTCTTGATAACGATGACAATATCGGCAAACACGATCATGTCGATATATTCTTTAGCAATGGGCATGTGCTGCGCTTTACCGACCCCCGCCGCTTTGGCGCTGTGTTATGGACAGAAGACGACTGCGAACAGCATGCACTGATCTCGCATCTTGGGCCGGAACCATTATCAGACAGTTTTGATGCGGATTACCTCTACCAGCGCAGTCGAGGACGCAGCACGGCGATTAAGACCTTTATCATGAACGGCGAGGTGGTGGTTGGCGTCGGGAATATTTATGCCAATGAAGCGCTGTTTATGGCTGGCATCCATCCTGCGAAAGCAGCAGGAAAAATCAGTAAAGCCAAGATGGGTGAGTTGGTGACCGGCATTAAACAGGTGTTGGAAAAAGCATTGCAGGCCGGTGGCACGACCTTACGCGATTTTCGTAAAAGTGATGGTAATCCCGGCTACTTTGCTCAGGAACTGCATGTGTATGGCCGTCAGAACCAACCTTGTCTGCTCTGCAAAGAACCGATTAGCAGTATTCGTCAGGCTCAGCGTGCGACTTATTTCTGTAAGTACTGTCAGCCAAAATAACTATTTCCGCTTTGAGAAATACTCTGCCAGCAGGCGGATTTCTTCTTCGGTATAGCCGCGAGCATGCTTCATCATCACGCTGGACGGACGTTCACCACTTTGAAATAACTGCATCTGCTCAATGAAATACAGCTGTTCCAATCCAGCCAGACTCGGTGTGCCGCCAACACTGTGGCCGTTGGTGCCATGACAAGCTGCGCAGGCCGATGCCATTAAGGCCACATCACGCTCCTCAGCCTGCAAGCTGACCGCAAACATCATCAATAGTGATGCGCCAATAAGCTGCTTAAAAGACATGAGGCTCTCCCAGTTCAGACTCTAGCTCTAGCCTACGTTATAATTGCGTTTTTATCATCAGCTAACATCCTCATGTCCGAAAAAATACAACTCGACGATCTTATCCCGGAAGAATTCAGCGGCATGCGGCTGGACCAAGCCTTAGCCAAACTGTTTCCTGAGTTTTCACGCGGGCAACTGACGAAGTGGATCAAGGCTGGCGATGTCAGCGTCGATAATAAACAACTGCGCCCCAAAGACAGCGTCAACGGTGGCGAGCAGATAGTCATCGACACCGAACTGGCCAATCAGGACGACAGTTGGACAGCTGAAACCATCTCACTGGATATCGTTTATGAAGACGATGATGTCATCATTCTGAACAAACCGGCTGGCATGGTCGTGCACCCGGGCGCTGGCAACCAGCAAGGCACTCTGGTCAACGCCCTGCTTGCTCATGCGCCACAGTTGTCGGCGATTCCGCGTGCGGGCATTGTTCACCGCATTGATAAATCCACCACGGGCCTGTTGATGGTTGCCAAAACTCTGCAGGCACATAACTCTCTAGTCTCACAGCTACAGGCGCGTACCGTGGTCCGTGAATATCAGGCTATTGCAGTTGGCGTGATGACCGCAGGTGGTACTGTCGATGAGCCTATCGGACGCCACCACCTTGATCGCAAACGTATGGCGGTGAGTCATAGCGGCAAACCTGCTGTCACACACTACCGGGTGGAGCAGCGTTTTCGTGCCCATACCCATATTCGTTGCAAACTGGAAACCGGACGCACACATCAGATCCGTGTCCATATGGCGCATATCCGTCACCCTCTGCTCGGCGATCCGGTCTATGGTGGACGCTTCAAACAGGCTAAGGGCATGACCGAAAGCTGTCGTGAAGCCCTACAGGGTTTTCGACGTCAGGCCTTGCACGCTGGCGTGCTTGGATTTGAACATCCGACTACCGGCGAAGATGTCCGCTGGGAAGTTGAAATGCCTGAGGATATGCAGCAGATCCTGAGCATTCTGGCTGAGGATGCCAGACAGGCCGAAGAGTCATAATCATCCGCATGCGGAAAGAATAAGGACAGATATGAACAAAGTATTAATTTCCGTTCTGGGCAGCGACCAGCCCGGCATCATGGCTAAAGTGGCCAGCGTTATCAAACAGCATAACGGCAATATCGAAAACCTGAGCCAGACCCTGCTTGATACCGTATTTGGCGCCCTACTTCGGGTTGAACTGGCAGCTGATGACAGCGCTGAAAAACTGCAAGAAGCCTTGTCACATAGCTTTGCAGGGCTGGACTTGTTTGTCCGTGTTCACCCTTGGAATGAAAGCACCACCGACTGGCATCAGCACAAACCGGAAACACAGCCCTATATCGTCACCGCCATTGGCCCCGATCGTCAGGGTCTGGTTGCCGAAATGGCGACTGCCCTGTTTGAACACGGCGTTAACATCACCAATATTCAGGCGATTTTCAAAGGGGGTAAAAACCCGATGGATAACTTGATGGTGTTTGAGGTAGATGTACCCCGTTCTACAGTGATGGATGCTTTGCGTGACGCCCTGGCAGACATCGCTCAGCGGCTGGACTTGGAAATCAGCGTACAGCATCGCAAGATCTTTGAGTCTGTCAGTAACATCCTCAACTAACCACCATCGCAATCAGGACTTAACATGCTTAGTTCAAAAGACATTATTTCTACCCTGCAAATGGTGCGTGAGGAAAACCTTGATCTGCGTACCGTGACCATTGGTATAAACCTGACAGACTGCGTCAGTGACGATATCAAGACCTTCAAGCGCAAGATTTACGACAAGATCACCCGCACCGCTGGCCAGTTAGTGGCTACCTGTCAGCGTATTGAGCGTCGTTACGGGATTGAAGTCGCCAATAAACGTATTTCGGTCAGCCCGATTGCGGTTGTCGGTGCCCCATTTAATGCCGATCAAATGGTCGAAATTGCCCTGACATTGGATAAAGCCGCCATTGAACTCGGCGTTGATTTTGTTGGGGGCTTTGGCGCCTTGGTTGAAAAAGGCATGAGTGCCGGTGACCGTGCGCTGATTGACTCCATCCCTCAGGCATTAACCGAAAGTCAGCGTGTTTGCTCATCTGTGAATGTGGCCAGCACCCGTGCCGGTCTCAATATGGATGCCATCAAACGCATGGGCATGGTGATTAAAGAAGCCGCAGAAATGACGGCCAAAGATGACGGTCTGGCAGCGGCGAAACTGGTGGTGTTTTCTAATATCCCACAGGACGTGCCGTTTATGGCCGGTGCTTATCTCGGTATTGGTGAAGCCGATGCCGTAGTCAGCGTTGGCGTCAGTGGCCCCGGTGTAGTCAAAGCTGCGCTGGAACGGGCGATGAACGAAGAAGAAGGCCTTGATCTGAGCCGCGCTGCTGATGTCATCAAACAAACTGCTGCGCGTCTGACCCGTGCCGGTGAGCTGGTCGGTCGTGAAGTCGCCCAAATTCTGGGCCTGCCTTTCGGCATCGTCGATCTGTCTCTGGCTCCCACACCGAATGAAAACGACAGTGTCGGTGAAATCTTTGAAGCCATTGGTCTGCCAGCCATAGGTGCGCCAGGTAGTACGGCATTTCTCGCCATGCTCAATGATGCGGTGAAAAAAGGCGGCGCCTTTGCCAGTTCACATGTGGGCGGCCTGAGCGGTGCATTTATCCCGGTGTGTGAAGATTTGAGCATCGCGGGCTCAGCGAAAAATGGCACCTTGTCTCTGGAAAAACTGGAAGCGATGACCGCGGTCTGCTCGGTAGGTCTCGATATGATTGCCCTGCCCGGCGACACCTCAGCTGAAATGATTTCTGCCATCATTGCCGATGAAATGGCGATTGGTGTGATCAACAAGAAAACCACCGCTGCCCGTCTGATTCCGGCACCGGGTAAACAAGCGGGTGACCACGTAGTCTTCGGCGGCCTGCTCGGTGAAGGCCCGGTCATGAAAGTTAACCTGGGCAATCAGGAAAACCGTTTCGTGCGACTGGGCGGCCGTATTCCAGCCCCGATTCAAAGTCTGGTTAACTAAGGCTACAGAGGCCGTTTATCGGCCTCAACACCCTGCATATTGCCACTTTTAGTGGTATTGTTAACGCATAGTCATCATCCGCAGGAGGCTGGCTATGCGTCATTTCTTTCTGCCATTGCTTGCTCTCACCACGAGCCTGCCCCTTTTTGCCAATGACTCAGTAGCAGAAACTGATTCCGGCAGCCTTTTGCCTGTTCGGTTCTGGGAGAAGCTAAAAACCAACTCCCTCGCTACCTGGCACGCCCCCGACTCGCACGAACTGTATATCCCGCTGCTCACCTGGCATGCATCCTTTGCCTGGGATAAAGATGAACGCGAGGACTACAACGAAAACCCGTGGGGGGCTGGTTATGGATTGAGTCGCTACGATGCCGATGGTGACTGGCACGGGCTATACGCCATGGTTTTCAAGGACTCGCACCATAACTGGCAGCCCATTGCCGGCTATGCCTATGAAAAGCACTGGCATCCGCTTGCCACTCAAGATGATTTTCACCTTGGTTTGGGTCTGACTGCCGGTATTACCATGCGCGAAGAATGGAGTTACATTCCGGTGCCCATTTTGTTCCCTATCGGCTCTGTCGGCTACAAACAACTCACGTTTCAGGCCACCTATGTACCGGGCACACGCAATAAAGGTAATGTTCTATTTGGCTGGGTACGCTGGGAGTTCGATTAAGTTAGTCAGTTTGGAGATTAGCGATGACGCACTATCACGAAACGGATATCGATCTTGAAACCCGACTACTGGCACAGGGCCATAGCCTTATTGATAGCGCCAGAGAATATGCCCGACGTGAGGCTGGTATTAACCGCTGGCTACTGCGTTTTATTCAAGGTCTGCTGGAAAACCCCAGCTTCCGTGTACAAGCCCTGCGCTTTATCGATGTTCTGCCCGCGCTGACTGATGATCAGGATCTGGTTGATCATCTGCTTGCCTATTTTAAGGATGAAGAACTGCGCTTTTTCAGTGATGCGGCGGGCGGTGTTCAACACCTTCGCAAACTAACCGGTAATAAGCTTATTGCTCTAGCCGTGCGTAAAGCGGTGAGTCGTCTGGCTAGGTATTACCTCGGCGGTGCGGATACCGGTGAAGCCCTGAAAACCGCCAAACGTCTGCGTGAACAGCAGTACCTGTTTTCCTTTGATCTGCTCGGTGAAGCCGCCCTCAGTGATAAAGAAACAGCGGACTATCAGCAGCAATACCTCACTATCCTGAAAACCTTCAGTGAACATTGCAAAGACTGGTCCGTCGAGCCCCGCTTAGATCGCAGTCAAAATGGCCGCGCACCACTGGTTAATCTCTCTATCAAGCCTTCTTCTCTGTATTGCCGGATGAAAGCCGTCGATCCGGAAGGAAGTATTTGTGGTCTCGTAAAAACTCTGCGCCCTGTCTTCAGCTACGCCAAACAATACGGCGCAGCCGTGTGTCTCGATATGGAGCAATACGAGTTCAAGCACATCATTCAGGAAAGCTTCAAAACGCTGCTGATGGAACCTGAATTTCGTAACTGGCCGGATGCCGGCATTGCCATGCAGGCCTACCTGAAAGACACCGAAAAGGATTTACAGACCATGCTCGGCTGGGCACGGCAACGCGGCACGCCGATCACAATACGACTGGTTCGTGGTGCCTACTGGGACTATGAAACCATTACCGCAGCGCAGTTTGGCTGGCCCTGTCCGGTGTGGGAGCACAAATGGCAGACCGACAGAAATTACGAGCGCTGCGTTGACACCCTGTTCAGCCATATCGGCACGGTGATACCGGCGATTGCGACGCACAATATCCGTAGTCTTTCTCATGCGATGACGTTGGCAGATGAGCTGCGAATCCAGCCTCACCAGTTTGAGTTTCAGATGCTCTACGGCATGTCCCCGCATATGATGAAGACGGTGGCTGAACGTGGTTATCATCTGCGAGTGTATGTGCCTTTTGGTGAACTGATACCGGGTATGGCTTACCTCACTCGGCGTTTGCTGGAAAACGCCAGCAGTCAGTCTTTTCAGCGCCTGTCGATGCAGCAGGATGATATTTTTGATGAACTCAAGGCCCCTGCACCGACGCTTCAAGCCAACACAATACAGTGCGAAGCACCAAGCTTTAACAATGAAATGCTTCACCGTTTTACGGATAAACAGGAACGTGATGTTTTCGCAGACACACTGAATCGTACCAAGGCAGAGCTCGGTAAGTTTTATCCCTTGTTGTTATCAGGTGAGTCCGAAGGTAAAACACAGGTCATTTGTTCTATCAACCCGGCCAACCCCAACCACATTATCGGCGAAGTGGTCTGTGTCGATAAAAAATTGGCCGAACAGGCTGTGCAGGCTGCCAAGCAGTCACAAGCTGACTGGGCTAATCATAGTATGGAATATCGCGCGGATGTCCTGTTTCGTACCGGCGAACGGCTGCAACAACAACGCGATCGTTTTGCTGCACTGGAAATTATGGAAGCCGGTAAAACCTGGCAGGAAGCCGACGCCAATATCACCGAAGCGATCGACTTTCTGCAGTTTTATGGGCAACAGGCTCTCAGTTTGAATCGCCCCGGTGCCAGTAACCCTGCCGGTGAAATCAATGACCATCTCTATCGTCCCAAAGGCGTGGGTCTGGTGATTCCACCGTGGAATTTCCCTTTGGCCATTCTGACCGGAATGGTGTCTGCCACGCTGGTCACAGGCAATGCCGCGCTGCTTAAACCTTCGTCACAAACACCCGTGATTGCCGCGGAGATGATCAAACTGTTTTATGAGTCTGGTTTACCAAGCGATGTCCTGCAATTTGTGCCCGGTGCCGGTAGTGAAATCGGCGACTATCTGGTTCAACATCCGGATATTCATCTGATCGCCTTTACAGGGTCTTTAGAGGTCGGCGAACGGATTATCAAACTGGCCAGCCAACGCAGTGAAAATCAGCAGCATTTCAAACATGTGGTCGCTGAAATGGGCGGTAAAAACGCCATTATTATTGATAGTGATGCCGAACCAGACGAAGCCATTATCAACATTGTTGAATCGGCTTTTGGCTATCAGGGCCAGAAATGCAGTGCGGCTTCACGTGTCATCGTGGTAGGTAAGCACTACCCCTACTTTCTAGAGCGACTGAAAGAGGCAACAAACAGCCTGGTTATCAGTAATCCGGCTGACCCCGGCACGCAAATCGGCCCCGTTATTTCAAAAGCCGCTTATAAAGACATCAAAAACGCCATAGAGCAAGGCAAAGGCTTCGCACCGGTATTGCTAGAAATGCCAGTCCCTGAAGGTCTGGAAGGCTTTTATATCGGCCCGGTGATCTTTCGGGATGTGCCCATCGACTCGTCTCTGTTTCAGGAAGAAATCTTCGGTCCGGTGCTATCCGTCACTCAAGCCGACTCTTTTGAACAGGCCATTGAATATGCTAACCACGGTCAATATGCCCTGACCGGCGGCGTTTATTCCCGAAACCCTGCACATATCGAGATGGCACGTCAGCAATTGCAGGTCGGTAATATTTATATCAACCGAAAAATAACCCGTGCTTTTGTCGAGCGACAACCATTCGGAGGCTTCAAGCTGAGTGGATTAGGTAGCAAAGCTGGCGGTCAGGATTATCTCTTACAATTCACCAACCCGGTAACCATTACAGAAAACACCATGCGGCGAGGATACGCCCCAGAAGGGTCGTTTCGATAATCCAACTTTGGTCAGTCTAAATCTTAATCACTAGCGGCTCGTAGCTCGACTGTTGCTGATAACCCCCTGGACTATTGATAACCGTAGTTTTACCAAGCTGCAGTTGATTCGGATAATCAATGTGCCCGTATAACCATGCCTCTGGCTGGTATTTCTCTATCATCCAGTCGAGATGACTGGCGCGGCAGGCTGACAGCAGATCGTCACGTTCTGATACAGATAAACACTGGGCAGACGGTGCATAGTGGCTGATAACGACTTTTTTTCCATCATCGTCTTTTGTCAGCTCAGCTTCTATGAATGCTCTGTCTTGTTCGTGCCAGAAACAGGCATGGGTTGGCGTAAAAACTTGCGACATCGGTTTATGCACGAACCTGATTTTGTCATAGTCACTGACGTTAAGCGCTGCATGACTGAGTAATTGATTTTTCCTGTTTCTTCCCAATAACTCCATGTCAGTCCAGAGTGTTGCCCCGATAAAGCGTGTGTCTGCGATAGTGACTGTATCAGCATCCAACACCGTGACATCGGTTCCCCGCGTTTGCTCCAGCACCTTTTCGATAAGCGGCTTATCCGGGGTTCCGTAAAACTCATGGTTCCCCAACACATACACAACAGGAACACCGAACTTCTGGCTCTGCTCAACCGCATAGTGCGCCCCATGCTCCTGTACATCGATATTACCGGCCAGAACCAGCACATCAACGTCTGTTTTCAACTGGAGATCAGGCACAGGGCGGCCTGCTTCTCTGTGTAACTCATTATGTAAATCACTAATGAGCGCAATCTTTGTCATCGAACCTCAAACCTCTTAATTAGGCTCAGACAACATCAGCCTGAGACTCGGCTGATGCTGCTGAATAAGGCTGTAAACTTAACGCTTAGCTTCTCTGTAAGCTAGCGCTGAAAGGCAACTCTTGCGAGAAATTGCTATAGAAAATTCATCTGAAAAAATTCGGGGCAAGTTCCCATAGCACAACCATTTTCTATGACATAATTAAAATTCGTGTCTGCTATAGCTGCTTATGAAAGGACTAGTGGCGAATCGCCCCCTCAAATTCTTATCTCTGGGTCGAGCGTTGACGGGCCTCAATATCCCACGCGATGGATGCCGAAACAGCTTCATTGACCATACGCCCCAGCATCTCACCAAACAGTACATGTTTACCGCAGTAACCTACCTTTTCAGGCCCATGACCACTGACAATAGCAGCAGAATCAGTGCCTGTACCGGTCGCAATGGTATTGGAAACCGGACTCAACACTTTTGCATCCTGTAGCGCTGCGGACTTTGCTTCGGTGATGATAAGCAGTGCTTCTACCATCGCCGCCTCTGTCAAAATGGCTGAGGTCAACACGATGATATTAATGGTGCCCACATCCTCCCACTGTGCAGCCATCACCCGATGTTCAGCCCTGTCACCCACACGTCTGGGGTTGGATAACCCAGATGTCACCAGCACCGCAATATCAATGCCCTGCTCTGACTCTTTTACTATTCGAAACGAGTCCATTGATGCGGCCGTCATCATGCCAACCGTCAGACCATGCCAGTTGGCATTTTCGCAGTATGTCGCAATCGTTTGTTGTGGTGAGCTAGGGCAGACCACACTTTTAGGGACTTTGATATTCACAATGTGATCCGCCTTAATTAACCCACCATTCAACACAGCAGAGCTGAGCACCCGATGGGGAAGGCTGAATTTAATATGAATATGATTTAGGGAGTGATTGAGTGAAGCATATTGGGTGAGCTCTGTCTTCATTTGGGTAGTACTTTTAGTTTAGATTTACAGATGAATTGAACCAACCCTCCTCCCCATTTTTTTGGCTGGTTTAGCTAGTTCTTCAATTTTCTTTAATGAAATACCTTCTTGGGTTTGCCAAGAATGTCTGGCGTTTATTGCATAACCAACAATGACTGCAGCAGCTTGGGACAGGCTGGTGAAAAGTTGATCCTTCGTTAATACAAAGCAGCCCTCTAGATGATAGGATTCCACTCTCAATTAATTGATTACGCAAATGTAGGGCAAAAAAAAGGCCGATATAAAACCGGCCTTTTTTATTCAGTAACGATTAAAGCTTATTTCTTCTCAGCTTCGCGTTCTTTTACTGCTTTGATGACTTCGTCAGCCACGTTACGTGGGCAAGGCATGTAGTGCAGGAACTCCATAGAGAACTGACCACGACCAGAAGTCATAGTACGCAGTGAGCCGATGTAACCGAACATTTCGCTCAGTGGTACTTCAGCTTTGATGCGAACACCAGTTGCAGCTGCGTCTTGTGACTTGATCATGCCACGACGACGGTTAAGGTCACCGATAACGTCACCGACGTTGTCGTCTGGCGTGAACACGTCAACTTTCATAATTGGTTCCAGCAGTTGTGGACCCGCTTTAGGAATAGATTGACGGAAGCCACCCATTGCAGCCAGTTCGAACGCGATAGCTGATGAGTCAACGGCGTGGAAAGAACCATCAAACAGGTTAACTTTCACGTCCAGCAGCGGGAAGCCAGCCAGAACACCCCTGTTCATCATCTTCTTGAAGCCGCTTTCAACTGCAGGCCAGAATTCACGAGGAACAGTACCACCAGTAACGGTTGATTCGAATGCGAAACCACTACCTGGTTCACCTGGCTCGATGATGTAGTCGATACGACCGAACTGACCAGAACCACCTGATTGTTTCTTGTGAGTGTAGCTGTCCTCAACACGTGTCGTGATAGTTTCACGGTACGCTACTTGAGGCTCACCGACGATAACGTCAACACCATGGGTACGCTTCAGGATGTCAACTTTGATATCCAGATGCAACTCACCCATACCTTTCCTGATGGTTTCGCCACTGTCTTCGTCAGTTTCAACACGGAACGAAGGATCTTCTTTGATCATTTTACCCAGTGCGATACCCAGTTTCTCTGCAGCACCTTTGTCTTTAGGTGCAATTGCGATTGAGATAACAGGATCCGGGAATACCATTGGTTCCAGAGTCGCGGGGTTTTTCGGATCACACAGGGTGTGACCTGTTTGTACGTCTTTCATACCGATGATGGCGATGATGTCACCCGCTTGAGCGTAATCCAGCTCGTTACGGTCATCAGCGTGCATTTCCACCATACGGCCAACACGTTCTGTTTTGCCGGTGAAGGTGTTCAGAATGGTGTCGCCTTTTTTCAGTTCACCTGAGTACAGACGAACGAAGGTCAGAGCGCCGAAACGGTCGTCCATGATCTTGAACGCCAGTGCGCGCAGCGGGCCTTTAACATCAACGGTCGCAACTTTACCTGTTTCGTTACCTTCCAGGTCAACTTCTGGTTGTGGTTCAACTTCAGTTGGGTTTGGCAGGTAGTCAACAACGGCGTCCAGCACCAGTTGCAGACCTTTGTTCTTGAATGAAGAACCACAGAAAGTCGGGAAGAACGACAGGTTCAATGTACCTTTACGGATACATTTTTTCAGTTCTTCGATAGAAGGCTCTTCACCTTCCAGGTATTTTTCCATCAGATCGTCATCTTGCTCTACAGCAGTTTCGATCAGTTTTTCACGCCATTCTTCGATTTGTTCAGCCATCTCTGCAGGTGGCTCGCCGATGATGTAGTTTTCTGGATCTTTCTCATCAGGCCATGTCCATGACTTACGAGTCAGCAGATCAACCACGCCAGAGAATTCGTCTTCGATACCGATTGGCAGAACCATAACCAGCGGCGTAGCAGCCAGAACGTCTTCAACCTGTTTAACAACACGGTAGAAGTCAGCACCCATACGATCCAGTTTGTTCACGTAGATCAGACGAGATACTTCAGAGTCGTTCGCGTAGCGCCAGTTAGTTTCTGATTGAGGCTCAACACCACCACTACCACAGAAAACACCGATACCACCGTCAAGTACTTTCAGTGAACGATATACTTCGATAGTGAAGTCAACGTGTCCTGGGGTATCGATAACGTTCAGGCGGTGACCATTCCAAGAACAGGTGGTCGCAGCAGACTGGATAGTAATACCACGCTCGGCTTCTTGTTCCATGAAGTCCATGGTTGATTCACCTTCGTGAACTTCACCTGTCTTGTGGATTTTACCGGTCAGCTTGAGGATACGCTCAGTGGTGGTGGTCTTACCCGCGTCTACGTGGGCGAAGATACCAATGTTTCTGTACTTAGAAAGATCTGTCATAACGTTACTCGGTTAGCAGAGTTGAAATTTCGCGCGACACTTTACACGGTTTCATCAGCTAATTCCCGTGTTTTTGCTAATAAATGAAGGAAAAGCGCTGAAAATAAATGAAGGGGCGCAAAGTGGCCCATGGCAAGGTCGGAAATGTATGCCTCAAGTAGCCTCTGAGGCCTGTAATGGCGCGCTTTTGTTGACAGGGCAACGCCGCTGCGTATGATTACGGCTCCAGAATCCGACCGCACAGGCGGCGGCACATTATTAACGTCTTATCAGATTGAGGGCAAAGACGGTGGCAAAGGAAACGTTTGAACGCTCCAAACCCCACGTAAACGTGGG
>JASBUF010000069.1 GCA_030148085.1 Methylophaga sp.
GCGGAAACAAGTTCAGCTACCAGATGGATCCCGCTAACAGTGACGAAGCGCTGCATGAGGTGGCACTGGATATTGCAGAGGGTGCGGATATGGTCATGGTCAAACCGGGCATGCCTTATCTGGATGTGCTTTACCGGGTCAAACAGGCCTTCCAGAAACCGACCTTTGTTTATCAGGTCAGCGGCGAATACGCCATGCTGAAATCCGCTATTTTGAATGGCTGGCTTAGTGAAGACACGGTACTGGAAAGTCTGCTCGCGTTTAAACGCGCTGGTGCTGACGGCATTCTCACTTACTTTGCCAAAGACATCGCTCAACGCCTTAACCAATAAAAATTAAGCATCATGACCGATAAATACGCCGTGATCGGCAATCCGATAAAACACAGCAAGTCACCGCTCATCCATAGCGCCTTTGCCAAACAAACCGATCAGGATGTGGAGTACAGCGCTATTGAAGTGCCTGTTGATGCGCTGCAAAGCAGCCTGATCCAACTACGCGATATTCTTAAACTCAAAGGCATCAATATCACCGTGCCTTTCAAAGAACAGGTCTGGCAGCAACTCGATAATAAATCTGAACGTGCTGAACGGGCCGGTGCAGTCAATACGCTCATCTTCAATGAGGATGGCTCAATGTTCGGTGATAATACCGACGGTGTGGGTCTGTGCCGTGATCTGACTGTTAACCACGCTGTTGAGCTTAAAGGCAAACGAATTTTATTGCTCGGTGCCGGCGGAGCCGCACGGGGTGTGATCGCCCCGCTACTGGGCTATGAACCCGCAGAGCTGTTTGTTGCCAACCGCACCGCGAGCAAGGCAGAGGCACTGGCTGATTTGTTCAACGATCTGGGCCATATCAATGGGGGCGGTTTTGACGACATCACCCCAGGTTTTGATGTCGTCATTAACGCCACCGCAGCCAGCTTGCAAGGTGAAGTGCCTCCCCTTCCAGATGATCTGCTGGCAGAGCATGCCACCTGCTATGACATGATGTATAGCGACAACGACACGGCATTTATCAGCTGGGCCAAGCAGCATGGCGCAGCAAAAACGATAGATGGTCTGGGTATGCTGGTTGAGCAGGCGGCGGAAGCCTTCCATCTCTGGCGCGGTGTGATGCCGGACACGCAGGCCGTGTTGCAAAAGCTGCGCTAGGAAAATCCGGAAATAAAAAATCCTCACCGCGCTAATGAATTATTGTTATTCATTTTTAATAGCAGGGTGAGGACAAGGGGAAATGTGCCCCACAGTGTCGGTGCGACGGGGGTTCTTGAACCATCGGTTCAAGAGTGAAACCGCATGGAGACGGCAAACTTCCCGTCAAGCGGGCTTGTTTTTCGACTCCGATATTTTGGTTTCGGAAGCAATTTGCTTATCGGCTCAAGACACACAGTGTCGCTGTCGAGCACCGCAGGGACATGACTTAATGATACGCAAAATTATGTCCAGCAGCTCAAGTTTTTTTAGAGTTCAAGTTGGCGATCTTCGTCTAGAAATGCACTAACTCGCTCTTTGAGCTGCAAAATTTTTGCGTTCATTTTTTCGAGGTCGTGCCCCTCATCAGACTGCAGTTGAATGAATTCATGCGCAATATTGAGGGCCGCCATCACCGCAATCCGATCGACGCCCACCACCTTACCAGTCTGACGGATTTTTTCCATGTTCTTATGCACCATGCGTGCAGAAGCAATGAGCGCTTCTTTTTCATCTTCCGGACAGGCTATCTGGTATTCCTTGCCCAGGATAGTGACATTTACCGGTGCACTCATAATTCGCTATCCAACTCTTTCAGGCGGCTGACCATTTTTTCGATGCGGGTACGCGCCACATCGGTTTTCTCAATCAGCTGAGCACGTTCAGACAGCCAGGCTGCCTGTTGTGAACGAAGCAACAAATTTTCTTCTCGCAAACGGCGACTGGTACGAAGCAGTTCATCGACTTGCTGTTCCAATTGTTGAATCACATTTTTATCCATTAATATGAGTTCTTGGCTCTGCGAGAAAATAGGGTAAATTGAACGTTATCCCGGCAAATGAATCAGACTGACAAGTCTATTGCTTGGGGATAACTCGGCTATAACTATAGACGTGCGCTGCCGATCGGGTCAACAACTGTCATAATACACCGTGTTCAGGGTCGATGTTGCCAATCAAAACATCGGTCAGGCTTTATTCAATTCAGGTTCATTTTTTATGTCACAACTGTATTTTCCATCACTGGCTCCCGACAAACAAACTGGTGACGGTCCTGCTTCAGTCGCTGAGTTGCAAGGTGCATTATGCGGCCTGCTGTGTATGAATTCCTTGGCCGACCGCGCAACGTGGTATCAATCCTTATTTGATGACTTCAATCCAGGCGAGGAAGAAAAAGTCGACCTCACTCACTTGTTTGACGACACCATACATGCGCTGAACAGTCTGGACTTCGATTTTCAGATGGAACTGCCACAAGACGATGCGCCATTGGCTTCACGTCTGTCCGCCATGTCAGACTGGTGTCAGGGCCTTATTTATGGACTGGGCACTTCCGGCATGTCCAATGAAACTGATCTATCGGATGACTCACATGAATTTGTCACCGATGTCATTAAAATCAGTCAGGTCAGTTTTGATGATATTGAAGACAGCGAACAGGAACAGAAAAACTTTGAAGAGTTGTTGGAGTATCTGAGAATGGGGCTGTTTCTCTTATATGGTGAACTGCAGCCGGTCGACCCCACCCAGGAAAATACCGAACACTAGGGTCTGTTTACCTTTTATATCAGCCTTTGTTGTGAGATGAAATAGCGCCAATGCTAAAAAAAGAATTTGCCAAACGCCGCCAACGCCTGATGGATATGATGGGCGAAGACAGCATTGCTGTATTGCCAAATGCCCCTGTCGCCAATCGTAACCGTGATGTCGACTACCCCTATCGCAGTGATAGTCACTTTCACTATCTAACCGGGTTTGATGAACCTGAATCCGTGATGGTGCTGATACCTGGCCGTGAACATGGGGAATACATCCTGTTCTGCCGTGAACGCGATTTGGAAAAAGAAATCTGGGATGGCTACCGTGCCGGTCAGGAAGGTGCAATTGAACAGTTTGGTGCCGATGACTCCTACCCTATCACCGATCTGGATGACATTTTGCCAGGTCTGCTTGAAGGTAAAGAAACTGTCTATTACACCATGGGACATCAACCGGCCTTTGATCAGCATATGGTGTCGTGGTTGAACCATCTTCGTCAGGCGGCCCGATCAGGTAAACACTCACCGCATGAGATTATCGATCTGGAACACAGCCTCAGCGAGTTGCGCCTGTTTAAATCCAGCGCCGAAGTCAAAGCCATGCGTCATGCCGCCGAAGCCTCGGTGCAGGCCCACATACGCGCAATGCAATTCACTGCGCCGGGGAAGTGGGAATATGAAGTTGAAGCCGAACTTGTTCATGAGTTTATGAAACACGGCTGCCGCTCCCCCGCTTACCCATCCATTGTTGGCGGTGGTGAAAACGGCTGCATCCTGCACTACATCGAAAACAATGCCAAGCTCAAGAATAACGACCTGCTGCTGATTGATGCCGGTGCCGAATACCAATGTTACGCCGCCGATATCACCCGCACCTTCCCCGTTAATGGCAAATTTACTGACGCGCAGAAAGCGGTTTATCAGATTGTCCTAGATGCTCAGAAAGCTGCCATTGCAGCGGTTAAACCCGGAAATCACTGGAATCAGCCACATGAAGCCGCCGTTGAAGTGCTAACTCAGGGCCTGATAGATCTGGGCTTATTGCAAGGTAATTTAGAGCAGTTGATTGCTGACAATGCCTACCGCGAATTTTATATGCACCGCACCGGTCACTGGCTAGGCATGGATGTGCATGATGTCGGTGATTACAAAATCGATGATGAATGGCGTTTGCTTGAACCCGGTATGGTACTCACTGTTGAGCCTGGCCTCTATATTCGTGACCCGGCACATATTGATACGAAATGGCATTTCATTGGAATCCGCATCGAAGATGATGTCCTCGTCACCAAAGATGGTTGTGAAGTATTGACTGAGGCTGCCCCCAAGGAAGTTACTGATATCGAAGCCTTGATGGCGGAGTCCATGCACTGACATGACGGCTGAATTTGATGTGCTGATTGTTGGCGGTGGTATGGTCGGTGCCAGCCTCGCCATTGCGCTCGAAAACAGTGGGCTTCGTTTAGGTCTTATCGAAGCACAACCACTCAGGACGAATAGCCAGCCCAGCTTTGACGACCGCGGCATTGCACTGAGCTATGGCTCACAGCGCATATTCCAAAGCATGGATTTATGGCCAGCTATCGCGCCTTTTGCTACGGCGATTAAACATATCCATGTATCTGATCGCGGTCGCTTTGGTGTCACGCGCCTGTCTGCCGAGGCACAGCGTGTACCCGCTTTAGGTCAGGTGTTGACCGCCCGCGAACTCGGTCAGACATTAAACCAGCGTCTGCAGCAGAATGACTCATTGCAACTGCTTTGTCCCGCCACCGTTACGGCGCTCAGACAACAACCTGATCATGTCGAGCTTGTTCTGGATGATGGTCGAACCGTAAAGACCCAATTGGTCGTTGCCGCTGATGGTCGTGATTCCACCATACGTCAGTTACTCGGTCTCGGTGCATGGCAACAGCAGTATGATCAAGTCGCTGTGACCGCCAATATCGCTACCGATAAGCCGCATCAGGGGATGGCTTATGAGCGCTTTACCAATAGCGGGCCGATGGCATTGCTGCCCATGTCTGATAATCGCAGCAGTCTGGTATGGACTGTTAGCACCGGGCAGGAACAAGCGCTACTCGATGCCAGTGAAGCGGAATTTCTAGCACAGCTACAGCAACGCTTTGGCTACCGTGCCGGGCGCTTTATCCGAGTCGGACAGCGCCACAGTCATCCACTCAGCCTGATGCAAGCCGATATGCCGGTTCAGGATCGCATTATTTTTATCGGCAATGCCGCCCATAGCCTGCACCCGATTGCTGGCCAGGGTTTCAACCTTGGCTTGCGTGATGTGGCGGTATTAGCGGATCTACTCTATGACGCAGAAAATTGTGGCAGCATGTCTTTATTACACCGCTACCAGCAATGGCGTCAGCAGGATCAGGACCAGGTGGTGAAAGCGACCGATAAGCTGGTACGACTTTTCAGTAATGATCTGAGCCTACTTGGGCACTTCCGCGGTGCTGGACTCGCCTTATTGGATGCCATACCACCACTCAAGCAGCGCCTTGCTGATCGCAGCATGGGGCTGGCACAAAAACAGCCACGTCTTGGCAGAGGCATCCGCTTATGAGTTCACAGCAGTTTGATGTGGTCATTGTCGGCGGCGGCATGGTAGGCAGCACGCTGGCTGTTGCACTGGCAACGGAAGCAACACTCAAAATCGCTTTGGTTGAAGCACGCATTCCCGACGCTATAGAACCAGATGAACCCTACGATTTACGTGTTAGCGCTCTGACTCGCAGCAGCGAAACGATTTTGCGCAAACTAGGGATATGGTCACAACTTCCCGTTGAGCGTCTGTCGGCTTTCACCGATATGCGCGTTTGGGAAAATACCGAATCAGAATTGCATTTCAACAGTGCCGATATGGGCGAACCTTGGTTGGGTCACCTGCTGGAAAACCGCCTGTTGCAATCCGCCGCTATCGCACAGTGTCAGCGCTTACCGAATATTACGCTTTTCAGCCCAGCAGAGCCAGTGAACTACTCACCACGCCAGCTTACCTTAGACGATGGCTCCATCCTCAACGCCAGTCTGATCATTGCTGCCGATGGCGCACAATCCAAACTGCGCGACTGGGCTGGTATTGCCTTCAAAGGCCAGAGCTATCAACAACAGGGACTGGTTTGCACCATCACTAGCGAACAATCGCATCAGCATACAGCCTGGCAGCGCTTTTTGCCCGAAGGCCCGCTTGCCCTGCTGCCGCTGCCTGACACAAAGCAATGCTCCATCGTCTGGTCTCTGAACAGTACCAGTGCTGAACGCCTGATGGCGTTGAGCGATGCTGAATTTATTGCCGAACTGAATCAGGCCTGTGAGTCTAAACTCGGCGCCATCACCGCGATAAGCCAGCGGGCTTCCTTTCCGCTACAGCGTCAACATGCTGAACGCTATATCGATACCGGCCTGGCTCTGGTGGGCGATGCTGCGCATATCATTCACCCACTGGCCGGACAAGGCGTGAATCTGGGTCTTCTGGATGCCGCAACTCTGGCTGAAGTTGTATTACATGCCTTTGAACATGGACGAGATATTGGCAGCCAACATACTTTGCAGAAATATCAGCGTCAGCGCCACGCCGATAACCTGTTAATGCAATTTAGTATGGATATGCTCAAACAAGTGTTCAGTAACAGCCTGTCACCGCTTAGCTGGTTAAGACAAACCGGACTTCGTCAGGTCAATCGCAGCACTTGGTTGAAGAACCTATTCATGCATCAGGCCGCCGGCCGTTTTTTTGCTCGCCCAGAGCTCAGTCAGTCAGACTATCAGGATTGATCTGCTCTATTTGTGAGCGTGTCGATGCTGCAGGTTTGACCAACACAACTGCCGTCACCAATACTAGCGTCTTGATTTGAGGAGCGCGCCCATGTTTCGATTTATCACCCGTCAGATGCTGACCGGCTTAATCACTATCTTGCCGGTGATGTTGACGCTGTATCTGATTTATTGGTTTATAGTTTCAACTGAAACGGCGCTTGGCAGTATTTTGCAAGTTGTGTTGCCCGATGATCTCTACTGGCCAGGAATGGGCTTTGCTATTGCACTGGTGATGATTTTTGTCATTGGCCTGCTAATGCAGCTCTATGTGGTCAAAGCTGTATTCAAGAAAGTAGAAGATTTGCTCTATCACATGCCTTTGATCAAGTCTGTCTATGGTGCCATCAGGGACTTTTTTCAATACTTTTCGCCCAGCCGTCAGGGAGATTTCCAACAAGTGGTCGCGGTCAAATTTGATAATGATATGGAGCTGATTGGCTTTGTCACCCGCTCCAACTCAGACTCCCTTCCAATCGCTGATCAAGATGAAACTGAACGGGTTTTGGTCTATCTGCCAATGAGCTATAACATTGGCGGTTATCCTGTCATGATTCCGAAAAATCGCTTACGTCCGGTGGATATGACCATGGAACAGGCCATGCGTTTTGTTTTGACCGCGGGTGTTGGCAGCAATAACGACGACAATTAAATCGGTAAAAAAACCACCGTGGCCGCACGGACTACAACGGTTTTGATGATTCTCCCTGTTTTATGAGAAATCAATTCCGCCAGATTATCCTGTGTCGCTATCAGACGCCCAATAAGTCGCTGATAGCTCAAGTTGCGCTTTTCCTCGACCAAGCTGTCGCTCAGAATAAGTAGGTTGCCATGAGCATCACGCCGGTTGGCTAACAGCCAAGCTGCAATTTCAATATTTCTCGCACTGTTGTAAAGCTTTTGCTGATCGATAGATGTCAGGTAAAAAAACTCGGTGTGATTATCATAAGACGCCATCAGCATGCGCCTAAGGCCAACAATAAACGCTAATACCCTATCGCCCTGATAATCGGGCTCCAAGGCCAGCCTGACGATTTCGGTTGGCCGTTGAATATGTTTGAATTCGGCATAATTGAAGTTAAATGGACGCGAAAAAGTTAGGTCGACACTGGCATTAATATCACGCAGTTCGAGGTCATAGCGTAGGCCGGGATTGCGTTTATACAGTTTGACCATCAATTTTTTGAGATCACGCAGCACCACCTGTTGATGCAACTCAATCACTTCATCAATATCACTCTTCGCTAGTCTATCTATGCCCTGAGAACCAGGCTGTCCGGCGACACAGCCATTCAATAGAAAACTCAGAACTAAAATCAGACTAGACCAATTCATCCAATAAGCGTCCCTGTTGTTGGATTTGTTGTTTAGGCAGCGAATCGATATACAAATATTGCTGAACAGCGCGGGGTAACAAAGCAGCTTGACCCGTTTCGTCATCTGACGCTGAGTCACTGCTGCGAAAGTTCCTGATAAACCGTGCTTGCTGCTGATCTTGTGAATCGTTGACAGGCTCAACAAAGCGCGGTGGCGAAGCCTGCGGAGACACGGTCACTGCCGTGTAGGCCGTATTATCGACAGTAACCGGTAGCCGTGATGAATTCCGGTTCTCTGAAGGAACCGGTGGATAGAACGCTAATGGGTTATTGCTTATTTGCATGCGAGTTCATTTTCGCCGGCTCCGCTTTTTGTTCATTACGGTTTCGGCGTGGCCGGCGACGTTTACCACTCTCATTATTAGGGCCGCGCGGATGAGCGGGCTTTTTCTCCCTTTTCACTGGCGCCGATGGCTCCAGGAGCATTTCATCCGTAGTGGAAGCCACCGGTAACTTATGCTTAATGTAGGTTTCAATGTCCGGCAGGGAAAAGACGAACTCTTCACAAGCAAAGCTAATCGCCACCCCGCTGGCACCGGCACGTGCTGTCCGGCCTGTACGGTGTACATAATCTTCGACATCCTGAGGCAGGTCAAAGTTGAACACATGGGTGACAGCAGGAATATGCAGGCCACGGGCAGCGACATCGGTCGCAACCAGGAATGGAAACTCGCCATCCTGAAAATGCTGTAACAGGCTTTCCCGTTTTTTCTGCGGCACATCACCGGAAAGCAATGAAGCTTTGTAGCCATTGCCTTCCAAATAACCCCAGACCTTGTCCGCGACGTGCTTAGTATTCACGAAAATAATGCCGCGTTCGGGCTCAAGACGTTTAATCAAAGCCAATAACAATGGAATTTTTTCATCATTCGATGGGTAATACACCGACTCTTCGATGCGATCGCCCATCATTTTTTCCGGCTCGACCTGCACTTTCTGCGGGTTATTCATATGCTCATAGGCCAATTCCGTGACCTTGTAACTTAAGGTCGCAGAAAACAGCATGCCCAAGCGCTGATCGGGTTTCGGCACACGGCGCAGGAAATAGCGCACATCTTTAATAAAACCGAGATCGAACATCCTATCCGCTTCGTCCAGTACTACTGCGGCAACATGTTTAAGGCTGAACACATGCTGTTTATGGTAATCGAGCAACCTTCCCGGTGTGCCCACCAGTACATCGCACCCCTCGGTAATCGCATCTCGCTGCTTCTGGTAATCCTTACCGCCGTGCGCAATAGTGATGCGCAAACCGGCTTCACTATTCAGCAGCTTGGCATCTTTCATGATCTGAATCGCCAGTTCGCGTGTCGGCGCCAGTATCAAAGCGCGCGGCTGTTTACCGTCCCAGTTATCCGCTGGTGGCGTTTCCAGCAGACGCTGAAAGGTTGCCAGCAAAAAGGCAATGGTCTTACCGGTACCGGTTTGTGCCTGCCCTGCCACATCCGTTCCCTTTAGCAGCAGCGGCAATGCCTGCGCTTGTATCGGGGTACAGAATTCAAAGCCTGCCTGGGCCAGACCAGCCTGCAATGCGAGGTTGAGGGGCAGGGTTTTGAAGGCCTGGTCAGTTAGATGTGCACTCATATAAATACTTGCATTACCGTTAATGATAGGAAAAAATGTTAGGCTCTATCGCATGGCAGTATAGCCCCAACGATACTTTATATACCACTGGAGATAAAACATGAGCGAAAACGTCACCAACGTGACCGATGGCGACTTTGATAGCCAAGTACTACAGTCCGACATTCCTGTTCTGGTTGATTACTGGGCTGAATGGTGTGGTCCCTGCAAAATGATTGCACCAGTACTGGAAGAAATCGGCGCAGAATATGCCGGCAAGCTGAAAGTAGCCAAGCTGAACATTGATGAAAATCAGGAAACACCACCTCGTTATGGTATCCGTGGTATCCCAACGCTAATGCTGTTTAAAGATGGTGAAGTTGAAGCCACGAAAGTCGGCGCCTTGACCAAATCACAACTGGCAGCCTTTCTGGACAGCAACCTGTAATGCTGCGCCTTCCCCACACCCTCGGGTGTGGGGCTGCCTTTACCCTTCCGGCGTGGCATCTCCGCCCGTCTGCTCTGTTGTATGCTGACAGCCTGTCTGGCTGATAACAGTGTTTCTATGTAATCCAAGCAGCTAGTCAACGAATGGATGTTTCCGAGTTACTCAATGATTTAAATAAACCCCAGCGTGAAGCGGTGGCTGCCTCACTTGGCCATGCCCGCATTCTGGCCGGTGCCGGTAGTGGTAAAACCCGTGTTCTGGTGCATCGCATCGCCTGGCTGATTCAGGCCGAAGGGTTTTCGCCCGCCAATATTCTTGCCGTCACCTTCACCAACAAAGCGGCAGCAGAGATGCGTGGCCGTATTGAAGATATACTCGGTTACCCGCCGGGCGGTATGTGGGTGGGCACCTTCCACGGACTCGCGCACCGCCTGCTCCGTGCGCACTGGAAAGATGCCGAATTACCACAGAGCTTTCAAATCCTCGACAGCGATGATCAGTTGCGTATGCTCAAGCGCATTATTCGCGGCATGGAACTCGATGAAGCACAGTGGCCACCGAAACAGGCGCAGTGGTATATCAATGCGCAAAAAGACGAAGGGTTGCGAGCCAAAGATATTCAGCCCGGTCATGATCCCTATTCACAAAAAATGCTGGCTATCTATAAAGCCTATGAAGACGCTTGCCAGCGTGCTGGCGTAATCGATTTTGGTGAAATCCTGCTACGCAGCCATGAACTCTGGCTCAAGTGCCCCGATATTCTGGCGCAATACCAGCAGCGTTTCCGTCAGATCCTGGTGGACGAGTTCCAAGACACCAATACCCTGCAATATGCCTGGCTGCGCCTGTTGACCGGCGCCAGCGGGAATTTGTTTATAGTCGGTGATGACGATCAGTCGATTTACGGCTGGCGCGGTGCCCGCATCGAAAACATTCAGCAATTCGACCAAGACTTCGAAGGTGCGACGACCATCCGTCTGGAGCAGAATTACCGTTCAACCGGCAATATCTTGAAAGCCGCCAATAAGGTTATCGCCAATAACAGCGAACGTCTGGGCAAGGAATTGTGGACCGAGGACGAAGACGGCGATCTGATCCAGGTCTACAACGCCTTTAACGAGCGTGATGAAGCCTCTTACCTCGTTGAACAGGTCCGCAAATGGGTCAATGATGGCGGTGACCGTCGTGACTGCGCAGTGCTGTATCGCTCCAATGCTCAGTCACGGGTGATAGAGGAAGCGCTGCTACAGGCCAATATGCCCTACCGTGTTTATGGCGGTCTGCGCTTTTTTGAGCGTGCTGAAATCAAAGATGTTTTGTCATACTTGCGTTTAGTTGCCAATCGTCTGGATGACGCCGCTTTTGAACGTATCGTCAATACACCTACCCGAGGCATCGGCGCCGCAACCCTGACACAACTCAGACAATATGCTCGTGAACGTGGCTTATCAATGTGGCACAGCGCACTGGAAATGTTAGATGCCAGATCGTTTGCTGCCCGCGCTGGAAATGCTTTGGCGGCATTTATCACGCTGATCGACTCGCTGACGCCCGAGCAGCCGGATATGCCCTTGCATGAACTGACACAACTGGTCATCGACGAATCCGGCTTACGCGAACACTTTGCCAAAGACAAAACAGAAAAAGGCCAAGGCCGCATCGACAACTTGGACGAACTTATCTCAGCGACCCGTCAGTTTGTTCAGCCACCGGATGAAGAAGAGGAGAATCTGTCCGAATTGGATGCGTTTCTGTCGCATGCCGCGCTGGAAGCCGGTGACAACCAGGGGGACAAGTGGGAAGACTGTGTGCAACTGATGACCTTGCATTCTGCCAAGGGGCTCGAATTCCCCGTGGTGTTTATGGTGGGCATGGAAGAAGGTCTGTTTCCAGGACAAAAATCCAGTGATGATCCGGTCCGCCTCGCTGAAGAGCGCCGTCTTTGCTATGTCGGCATGACCCGCGCGCGCCAAACCTTATATCTGCTTTATACTGAACAACGTTTTCTCTACGGTCAGGAAATGATGCAGCGACCTTCGCGTTTTCTGAGTGAGTTGCCAGCAGACAGTATTGAAGAAGTCCGGGCCCGTAGTAACCGTATTACTCCTGGCCTGACAGGCTTAAGCAGCCGGTCTGAGAGTGAATTAAATGAGACCGGACTTCGTACCGGCCAACAAGTGATGCATCAGAAGTTTGGCCCCGGTGTGGTGGTCGATACTGAAGGTGCGGGAAAAAATGCTAGGGTACAGGTCAATTTTAAGCACGCAGGCAGCAAATGGCTGGTGCTGGCCTTTGCAAAATTAGAAGTTCTATAAGGAAACAACCATGGTGAAGTCGGCATTAATGCGTTCTTTGATGGTGAGCTTGGCAGCGTTACTGCTGACAGCCTGCGGCCCCGAAGATGAAGCTGGCCCTGGCGCTGTTGCCAGCAGTGGCAAAACCTATAACTGGAAAATGGTCACCACCTGGCCGCCTGGCTTCCCGGTATTACAGGAAGGCGCTGAGCGCTTTGCCGAGAATGTACGTGCCATGTCCAATGGCCGCATCAATATCAAAGTTTATGCCGGCGGTGAGCTGATCCCTGCCCTGCAGACCTTCGATGCCGTGTCACAAGGCACCGTCGAAATGGGCCATGGCAGCGCCTATTACTGGGCCGGTAAAGTGCCGGAAGCACAGTTTTTCTCCACCGTACCTTTCGGCATGACCCCTCGCGGCATGAATGCCTGGCTCTATCATGGCGGCGGCCTCGAACTATGGCGTGAAATCTATGAACCTTTCCATGTAGTGCCTTTCCCTCTGGGTAATACCGGCGTACAAATGGGCGGCTGGTTTAATAAAGAAATCAATTCTGTTGATGATTTACAGGGCCTGAAAATGCGCATTCCCGGTCTAGGCGGTAAGGTCTTTGCCAAAGCAGGTGGTAATCCGGTCCTGTTAGCAGGCAGCGAGGTCTATACCGCTCTTGAACGCAACACCATTGATGCTACCGAATGGATCGGTCCCTACCATGATCAACGTCTTGGCCTCTATCGTGCGGCCAAACACTATTACTATCCCGGCTGGCATGAGCCAGGCACGGTGCTGGAGCTCACCGTAAACAAACGCGCTTGGGACAGTCTACCTGCTGATTTGAAAGCCATTATCAGCCACGCCGCAGAATCAGAAAATGTACTGATGCTGTCCGAAATGGAACAGAAGAACCTGACAGCCCTGAAAGAATTGCAGGCCCGTGACGGTGTGGAAATTAAACGCTTTCCTGATGATGTGCTAACCAAGCTGCAGGCCATGACAGAAGAAACCTTGAGCGAAGAAGCGGCCGTCAATCCGGCGTTTAAACGGGTGTATGATGCTTATCAGGCATTCCGTCAGCAGGATGATGCCTGGACCGCGATTTCAGAACGTGCCTACCTAGGCATTGAGCAACCCTAATGCTGTTTCTTATCATTACTCAAGAAGGACTGGATGAGGCATCCGCCGACATTCTGGAAAATAAGGCCACGTTGTGGCTGAACCCTAAGCTCAAGCAGGAGTCTGACTTATCTCGCTATGAGCAAGCCGGTATTGAGATTCAGTGGCTGCCTTATGCAATCAATGCTGGTAATGAAAAAGCGGTTCTTGATGCACTGAGCTTTGTGGAAAAGCACAGCAATGACAAAGCCATATTTGTTGAGTATCTGTAATGAGATTAGTCCTTGCCCTATTGATGTTCTTGAGCCTGCCTTTGGCCGCGGAAAGCGAGTGGGATAAACAGCTGGTCGCACTCAACGCGCCTGTTGAAATTACCGTCAACCGCAGTCCCAACTGCCAGTGTTGTCATAAATGGATAAGCCACCTTGAAACCCAGGGTTTCAAAGTGCTTGATGCCATCACCCATAATCTGGAAGCTGTGCCCGCCCGCACCAATGTGCCGAATGAGCTGCGTTCCTGCCATACCGCTGTCGTCGATGGTTATCTGATTGAAGGCCATGTTCCGGCTGACGATATCAAACAACTGCTGCTACAGAAGCCTGATCTTGTAGGCCTGACCGTACCGCAGATGCCTGTCGGCACACCTGGTATGGAAATGGGGCCACGCAAGGATAACTTCACCGTGATCAGCTTTGATAAGGCAGGTCAGTACCGCATCTTCAATCGTTATGAAGTCAGCGTAGACGGAAACTATCACAGCACCGTCACCCCGGAGTAGTTCACCGTGGAAATGCTTGTTGTGCTGGGACGCCTGCTGTTCTCGGCATTCGCCAATGTGTTCCAGAAGCAGCTCACGCATCGCGGCCTGCACCCGTTTTTTATCGTCTTTGCCAGCTACGTCGTCTTAGCGGTGATCTGTCTGCCGCTGTTGTGGACGTTTAATCCGTTCCAGCTCAATACCAATTTCTGGATCAATATCTTCTTTGCCGCTCTGCTTGATATGGCAGGCACCTTGTTTTTGGTGATGTCGCTGTCCAAAACCGATTTGTCGGTGTTCGGACCGCTTAACGCCTACAAGGTTGTCATTTCCATGTTGTTGGCTTTGGTGTTTCTAGGTGAAATACCCAGTCTGCAGGGGTTTACAGGTGTCGCAGTGATTGTCGCTGGCAGTTATTTTCTGTTTCCGCCAAAGGCTCACCAGGGTCGTCTCTGGCATTTATTTACTGAAAAAGGCGTACAGTTCCGCTTTCTGTCCATTCTGCTGTTTTCTGTCGGCACGCTGCCGTTAAAAAATGCGGTCGTCGCAGGCGGCGCCTTACCCACCACCGTATTCTGGTGTCTGATTGGCTTGCCGCTGGCAGGTCTCGCCCAATGGCTGTTTGTACGTGACAATTTCAAGGCCGATGTCGCGCTGACAAAGAACCAGATCTACCCTTTTGTCTATCTCGGCTGCATGATCTTTCTGATGCAGTACATGACCATGCTGGTGTTTTCGCAGTTACTGGTCGCCTACTCGCTGGCACTGTTCCAACTAAGCATGGTGCTACAGGTCTTTCTTGGCTACCGCATATTCAATGAAAAACATGTACTGCGGCGACTTTCCGCCTGTCTGGTCATGGTTGGTGGCAGCCTGATGGTGCTGTATGCCTGAGCAGTGAATTCGACTGCCTGATATCATGCAAGCATCTTTATTTTGGAGGTAACAATGAAACGCTTAGCCATCTTACTTGCTAGCTTTTTGACAAGCGCCGTTGCCCACGCTGACATCACGCTGACACCAGCCTGGAAAACCGCCGCCGAGCTTAAAGGACCAGAGTCAGTAATCTATCACCCGGGTTCCGATTCGCTTTATGTCTCTAATGTGAATGGCAGCCCAGATGCGCAAGATAGCAATGGCTTTATCAGCCGCTTGACCGATGAAGGTGAGATTGCCGAACTCTATTGGCTGGAAGGTTTTGATGCCCCCAAAGGGCTGGCAATCAAAGATGACACCTTATACGTATCCGACATTAATGAGCTGGTCGTGATCGATATTAATAGCAAGAGCATCATTAAGCGCTATCCAGTCGATACCGCTAAGTTTCTTAATGATGTGGCCATTGATCAGCAAGGCCGCGTCTATGTCAGCGATATGGCGACCAATGAAATCTATCGCCTAAGCAATGATGAGCTGACCTTATGGATGGCCGACCCCAATCTAGAAGCCCCAAATGGGCTTCTGGTAGAAAACAACAAGCTGATCGTCGGTAGTTGGGGCAATATGACTGAAGGTTTTGCCACTGAAGTACCTGGTCACCTGAAAGTAATCGACTTGGAAAGTCGTGATATTCAGAGTCTCGGTGATAGCACCCCGGTAGGTAACCTGGATGGGGTTGAAGCCGATGGCCGGGGTAACTATCTGGTCACGGACTGGATGAATGGCCGCCTGCTGCTGATCTACCCTAACGGCAGCAGTGAAACCTTAATTGAATTTGAACCAGGCAGTGCCGACCACACGGTTATGCCAGAAAAGAACCTGGTTATCGTACCTATGATGATGCAAAACGACGTCGTCGCATTTCGGATTTCTTATCAATGATCTTTGATGACTTTATGTTAGACCAGCCGCTGTTAGAGGCAGTGGCTGAACTGGGGCTGAGCACCCCGACTCCTGTTCAACAGGAAGCGATTCCCCTCTTACTGGCGGGCGAAGATGTCCTCGCCTGTGCAGCCACTGGCAGCGGTAAAACACTGGCCTTTGTCTTGCCCCTAATTCAAAAGCTGATGGATGAGCCCAATAAGGGCAAGCTGGCTAAAGCGCTCATTCTGGCGCCGACACGCGAACTCGCATTCCAGACGCAGCATGTTATTTCTACTCTGGCTTCGGCATTGCCTACCCGGGTAGCGATGATTACCGGTGGGCAGGCACCCACTGCGCAGGTGAATTATCTGCATGAAGGTGCTGATATTATTATCGCGACTCCCGGCCGTATGTTGCAGCTGGTTGAGCAGGAACTGGCCGATCTCGGCGCTATCGAATACGTGGTCATTGATGAGGCCGATCGTATGCTCGATATGGGCCAGGGACCGGATGTGGCGAATGTGCTGGCTGCCATCAAAACCGCCTTCCAGACATCGTTATTCTCCGCGACCTTAGCTGGTGCCGGTGTTGAATTGTTTGCCAAGGCGCTATTGCCGAATGCACAACGTGTCAACATCAACGCCGCCAATCAATACGCCAAACAGGTCGAACAAACGGTCTATCTGGCCGATAACAAGGAACACAAGCTGGCGTTGCTGAAAGCCGCCGTGACCGCTGAAGAATGTCAGAGTGCTTTGGTGTTCTGCAATAAAAAAGAGCGTGCCGTCGAAGTCGCGGAGTATCTGCAGTCGCAGAATATCTCGGCACAAGTCATTCATGGTGACTACTCACAGGCCGATCGCCGTGAGCGCACGCGTAAATTCCGTCAGGGAACCATCAAGGTAGTGGTCGCGACTGATGTCGCTGCTCGCGGCCTGGATCTACCGCAGGTCAGTCACGTCATTAATTACGATGTGCCCTTCCGTGGTGATATCTATATTCACCGTGTCGGCCGTACCGGTCGCGCAGGTAAGCTAGGCAATGCCATAAATCTGGTTGAACCCAATGATCAAAAAAACCTTCAGCGGGTTGAGCACCATATCGATCAGAAACTGCCGATTCGCAAAATGAAAGGGCTGGCTCCCAGAGCGAAAAACAATAAAAAAATGAGCAAAGACAAAGACAAGCCGCGTTACATCTCCAAAAAAGATCGTGACTGATACGACTTACTCACACCGTAAACTGCTGCAATTACGCTGGCTGCTGCTAATCAGCAGCGGCCTGCTTATTGCCGGCCTGTTTCTGCCGATGCTGACCATCAGTCAGTTTGTGTTTATCCGTAACGAATTCTCAGTCATCTCCGGCATCACAGAATTGTGGAAGGCCGGTCAATACATTCTGTTTGTGGTGATAGGCTGTTTCAGCGTGATTATTCCGCTGACCAAAATCGTACTGTTATTCAAACTTCTACAGTCCGATAACAAGCCGCACCCTATCAAAATGAAACTACTGCGACTGATGCACAACTATGGCCGCTGGGCGATGCTCGATGTGATGGTGGTAGCGATGTTGATTGTGACCGTCAAAATGGGCGCGATTGCCAGTATTCAGATCCATCCCGGTTTGTATTTGTTCGGCACGGCGGTGTTGTTGATTATGTTGACGACACAGTCGACGGTTAAGCTTTTGGAAAGCCAGCAAACGAGTTCGCCTGACTCTCATTAGCGCATTTGCTTACGGCTATCATTTCAACGGAAACTGGCTTTTTAATTTAGGCTTAAGGTTTCGCCTTAAGGCGAGATAGGGATCGCTTTTCGTCCCGTATTATTGCCGCCAAAAATTGAGCTTGTTTGATGGGTGAAGTGGTCGAGTGTTTGAGCGTAGCGAGTTATCGACCACGCCATCAAACAAGCTCCATTTTTGGATGAAGGCAATATCGGGGGCCTTTTTCTTTGGTTCGTTTCTTTTGGGCAAACAAAAGAAATGAACACCTCGCGGCAGCGTTGGCCTTGAAAAAAGCCGTAAGTTACGACTGGGCGAACGAGTTCTATTCTCTTCTGTTGTGCTTCGCAAGCTCAGCCCAACCTACCTATCGCGTCATTCCCGCGCAGGCAGAAATCCAGCATTAACCTGTATTCCGCATCCCCGCCGAAATCGCACTAATACTCCGAAGCAATGGATCCAACCAACGCTCCCGCTCAGCCTCATCAACCGAACCATCACGATAACGTTGCAGCAACAGAATCTGAATGTAGTTAATCGGATCCAAATACGGCTCACGGCGGCGCAAAGAGCTTTTCAATGGCGGCAAGTCGGCCAGTAAAGAATCTGCTTCAATCACCAGCAGGACCTGCTTCACTGTCTTGTGGTATTCAGCACTAATCAGCTCAAACACCTGTTGTCCCTGAAACGCGTTGCCACACAAAGCAGCATAACGCTGGGCAATGTTCATATCCGCCTTGGACAAGGACATCTGCGTGTTGCTAAGCAAAGAACGGAAAAAAGGCCATTGTCTGACCATCTGCCGCAGAATCGCGATCTTGTCTTCATTCCCCTTATGCCAGGCTTCCAGCGCTGTTCCGATACCATACCAGGCCGGTAAGGTATGACGAGATTGTGCCCAGGAAAACACCCAGCCAATGGCACGAACCGAGGATTTGGAACGATCGCCAGCCTTACGATGAGACGGCCTTGAGCCGATATTCATCATGCCGATTTCAGTGACCGGGCAGACTTCGTAGAAATAGTCGAGAAAACCCGGCGTATCTTCGGTCAGCTTGCGGTAACTGGCCTCGCCAGCAGCGGTAAGCGTGTGCATGATATCAAGGTAAGCTGGTTCAACCTGGCCGATTTCAGTGACCAGACTGCGCGACGCTTTCATCAATCCCGATACGCCCATACCCAGTTCATAAGCAGCGGTTTCGATATTGCCATATTTAAACGACAGCACCTCGCCCTGCTCGGTAAATTTAATCTGCCCCTGCACAGTCCCTTGTGGTTGGGACAAGATGGCATCATGGGTCGGGCCACCACCTCGGCCGATAGTACCACCACGTCCATGGAACATACGGCAGTCAATGTCATGCTTTTTAGCCAGTTGGCTGATAGTTCGCTGTGCTTTGAACAGATTCCAGCCCGAAGCCAGAATTCCGCCATCCTTACAGGAATCGGAATAACCGAGCATGACTTCCTGTAAATTGCCTGAGGCATCCAGCAACTGCCGATAGACGCTGTTATCCAAAAGCGCTGACATCACCGGCTCGATATGGCTTAAGTCTTCTATGGTTTCAAACAGTGGTGCGACACGAATATGGCAGTATGTCTGGCCTTGCTCGTCCACACCCGACAAACCGGCAAAGCGGCCCAAGGTCAGCACTTCAAGTATATGGCTCGCTTCATGAGTCATCGAAATCACATAACTGCCGAAAGCCTTGCTGCTGACTTCATCGTGCAGGCGGCTCATCAGCTTGAATACCGATAACACTTCCTGATTCTCACTGCTAAGTTCAGGTAAAGCAGGCAGGCTATCGCGAGATAACAGAACGGTCAGCAGGTGACGCCGCTGCTCTTCGTCTAAGGTCAGGTAGTCTTGTTGCAGACCGGTGAGCTTGAGCACCTCGGCAATCGCCTGACTATGGCGTGTCGACTCCTGACGCACATCCAGATGATAGAGATAAAAACCAAAGGTCTCGACCAGACGAATCAAGTCGTTGAGTTCCGCATCAGCGATAGCCTGATCACCATTCGCTACCAGCGAATCATAGATTAGACGTAAATCCGCCAGCAACTCGGTTTCATTGGCATACGCCAGCCCCAGTGCACGGCTTTCCTGATCAGGCCGGAAGTACTGCTGCAATAAGCTGAGATTATCCTGCAGCCGGTGACGCATCATGTAGAGCTTGCGGCGGTAAGGCTCATTCAGAAAACGATCTGGCTTGGCATTAAAGGCACCGGCATAACGTTGTTCCGACGCTTCAATATCGGCCGCCAGCGCTTCACTGATGGCACATAAAGGCTGTGACTGGGTGAGGATGTAACTCAGTTTGGTGATGTCTTCCAAGTAGCGACGTATGACCGTACGTTTTTGCAGCTGAATCGCCATTTCGGTGGTTTCAGCGGTGACAAACGGATTGCCGTCGCGGTCGCCACCAATCCATGAACCAAACTTGATAAAACCGGGCACGGTGAACGGCTGTCCTGCTGCGATATCATCGCGGTAGACACGGCGGATCGCATTTTCCAGATTGCGGTAGGTTCTGGGTACAGCGTCAAACAGACTGACATTGAAGTAATACAGGCCATTTTTGATTTCATCACGCACCGTCGGCTTCACGGCGCGCACTTCATCGGTCGACCACAGCAACTGCACCTGCCTCTTGATTTCATTGCGGGTGCGCTCTTCATCAAAGGCCGTCAGCGGTTGATTGGTCAGTCTCTCATCCAGCAGGAAGATGCGGCGCAGGATTTCCATCACCGTACGGCGCTTAGATTCGGTCGGATGCGCGGTAAACACCGGCATATACACCAGCGAGTCGAGCAGTGGCTGTAACTGCGCCAAGGTCACGCCTGCGGCCTTAAACTGATTCAAAGTATCGAGGTAGGAGCCTTCCCACAAATCACCGCCATTACGCAACTGAATGGTACGGTTGTGATAGTTGAAGGCTTCTTCTGCGGTATTGAGCAAACTGAAATACATGCTGAACGCCCGCGTCACTTCACGCAGCGTATTTTCATCCAGCGTATTGAGAAAGCTCAGCAGTTCGGTGCGCAGTTCGGCATTATTCTCCTTGCGCAGTTGAATAAAACCTTTACGCAAACGTTCGACGGTATCGAATACTGCACGACCGGCACGCTCCTCCAGCACTTCACCGAGGATATGGCCGAGAAAGCGAACATGCTGGCGCAGATCTTTATCGCCAAGCAAAGACAGTTTTTCAACTGCACTCAGTACAGGCTGATAATCAGTCATAAATTACCGTTTGGCTAGTGATTGATAGAGTTCAATATAGGCGTTGGCGCTGTGGTTCCAACTGAGGTCCTGCTGCATTGCAGTGAGCATCATGCTGCGCCAGATTCGCGGCCGGGCAAACAAGCCCACCGCACGAAGCAGAGTCTGTTGCAGCGACACGACGCTGGCATCATTGAAACAGAATCCATTTGCCAGTCCAGCTTTACGGTTTTCATCGCTGGCGTCAACTACGGTATCGGCAAGACCGCCTGTATTACGCACAATAGGCAGGGTGCCATAACGCAGACTGTACATCTGATTCAGGCCACAAGGCTCAAAGCGCGACGGCATCAGGAACACATCGGCACCCGCTTCAATCTGGTGGGACAGACTTTCATCATAGCCAATCGTGACCGCGACGCGATCCGGAAAGCGTGCGCGTAACACCCGCAGTTCATGTTCAAACTGGGCTTCCCCACTGCCCAGACAAATAAACTGAATGTCATGACCCGCTTCGAGGATATTGGTTAAAGCATGAATCGCCAGATCAATCCCTTTTTGCGACACCAGACGACTGATGAGACCGATCAACAGACTGTCACTATTTTCCGGTAGAAAAAATTCCTGCTGCATCGCCAGCTTATTGGCGGCTTTATTGCGCAGAGTTTTCGTTGAGTAGGTTTTGCTGAGGTTGGTATCGGTTTCCGGGTTCCAGACTTGGTAATCAATGCCATTGAGAATTCCGGTTAAGCGACCTTGTTCAGCACGGTATGACAGCAAGCCTTCCAGACCATAGCCAAACTCATAGGTGCAGATTTCCTCGGCATAGGTCGGACTGACGGTAGTGATGTGATCGGCAAAGATTAAACCACCTTTCATAAAGGACAGTTGCCCGTAGAATTCGAGCCCTTCGTAGTGCCACAAAGCATCCGGCAAATCCAAAGACTTGAAGGTGTCATAGGAGAACATGCCCTGATAGGCCAGATTATGAATAGTGAAAATGGTGTTTGGTCGCTGCTCACGCCCCGCTAACAGGGCCGGCACCAGCCCCGTTTGCCAGTCATTACAATGCACAATATCGGCTTGCCAGTTAAGGCCAGCCTCATCTGTGGCCAAGGCCACAGCAGCGCGAGATAGCAAAGCAAAACGTGCAGCGTTATCATCCCAGTCATGGCCAACGGGATGGCTGTAGGGGCCACCGTCACGATCAAAATGATGGGGTGAATGCACCAGCCAGA
Source organism: Methylophaga sp. (assembly GCA_030148085.1). GTDB lineage: Bacteria > Pseudomonadota > Gammaproteobacteria > Nitrosococcales > Methylophagaceae > Methylophaga. The sequence continues at coordinate 22,100 of JASBUF010000069.1, forward strand.
GAATCACACCACTGCCCGGCAGAGTTGTCTGTAAAATCTCGACCGGCAGGTGGTAACCTTCCAGCTTGATGGTGGCGACGCTATCTATATGCCCGAGCTCATGTAAACATTTGCGGTAGGCTGGCATGACTATACGCACATCCTGCCCCTGCTCACTGAGTGCCATCGGCAGGCTAGCTGACACATCGGCCAGACCGCCTGTCTTCATCAGCGGGTGCACCTCGCTGGTGGCAAATAGAATTTTTCGCACGCGAATCTCCCAAAAATTGTACAATTCTGCAAATTATATACGGTCAACGGCTGAGTTATAGCCTGCAACGGGAGAAATCATGCAATCTTGTACAATTGTTATTTTTGGCGCCACCGGCGACTTATCCAAGAAAAAATTGTTACCGGCTCTGTACCATCTGGACGCTGAAAACAGACTGACAGACGACACACGCATCATCTGCATGGGTCGTAGCGAATCTGCTCAGGATGAATGGAAACAACAAGTTGAAGGCTATGTCACACCCAAAGCACGTGGCGGTGTTAATGCCGATGTATTGTCTCGCTTTCTTGATCGTTTGACCTATTTCAAATGTGACATCAATGAAGCCTTCAGCTATCACCAACTGAACAAGTTGATCACCACTGAAGAGAACGGCTTCTCTCAAAACATCGTGTTCTACCTCTCTATCAGCCCGGCTCTGTTCAGCGTCGTGGGTGATCAGCTGACTGCGGTTGGCCTGAACAGTGAAGAACACGGCTGGCGTCGTCTGGTCGTCGAAAAACCGTTTGGTTATGACCAGAAGAGTGCCGAAGATCTGGAACGCATTCTCAGCAAAAACTTCACTGAGAAACAAACCTACCGTATCGACCATTACCTCGGTAAAGGCACGGTTCAGAACATTTTTGTATTCCGTTTTGCCAACCTGTTGCTGGAACCTTTATGGAACCGCAACTACATCGATCACGTTCAAATCACTCATGCTGAACAGCAAGGTGTGGGCGGTCGTGCAGGCTACTATGATGGTTCAGGCGCCCTGCGTGACATGATTCAAAGTCACTTGATGCAGGTGATGGCACTGGTTGCGATGGAACCACCAGCGGATCTCGATGATGAATCTCTGCGTGATGAAAAAGTAAAAGTACTGAAAGCGATTCGCCCGATCACTGAAGACATGGTTGATGATCATGCTTTCCGCGGTCAGTACGCGGCGGGTGAAGTCAACGGCAAACCTGAACCGGGTTACCTGGAAGATGCCGATGTACCGAATGACAGCGTCACTGAAACCTATGCAGCGATGAAGATTTACATCGACAACTGGCGCTGGCGCGATGTGCCGTTCTACCTGCGTACAGGTAAATGCATGCCTGAGTCGAAAGCGATGATTGCCATCCGCTTCAAGAAACCACCTCAAGAGCTGTTTAAAGACACACACATCGGTGACAGTCATGCCAACTGGATTGTGATGGGCCTGCAACCGGACAATACCCTGCGTATTGAACTGCAGGCGAAACAGCCAGGTCTGGAACTGAAGAGCCAAACCGTCGCGCTGGAAACTGTGGAATCTGACGAAAACAAACACCGTCTTGATGCCTACGAGGCACTGATCCTTGATGCGATCATCGGTGACCGCTCGCTGTTCCTGCGTGCTGATGAAGTGAATCTGGCGTGGAAAGTCGTTGATCCTGTACTCAACAAATGGGCTAAGGACAAGAGCTTTGTCCACACCTACCCTGCGGGTACCTGGGGGCCGGAAGAAGTTAGTCGTCTGCAGGATAATCCTTGCCACGCATGGCGTAACAACGTCTGAGTCTAAACTGAGTTCAAAAAAGCCGGCTTTATGCCGGCTTTTTTATGCCTGCTGTTTCCGACGTAACAGCCACTTTTCTGCTTCTACCAGCCACAATATGGATGATGCGACCAACACTATCTGCAACCAACTCTGTAGGCTGAGTGCCGCGCTGCCAAATAAAAACTGCATCGGCGTCAGATAGGTAAAGCCAAGCTGGAACAGAACAAGAGCCAGCACAGCAAGTAAGGCAATTCGGTTTCCCATAAAGCCGGTTCGATTCAGCACTGACTCCGTCATAAAGCGGGTATTAAACAGATAGAACACCTCAAACATCACCAGCGTATTTACAGCAACCGTGCGCGCATACTCGAGGCTTTGCCCAGCATTTAAATGCCACAGGAATAAAGCGAAGCTCCCCAACATCATCACCGCCGAAACAAATGCGACTCGCCTTATTAAGCCTGCTGTCAGCAATGGTGATTGCTGTGCCCTCGGCCTGCGTTGCATCAGACCTGATTCACCCGGTTCAAACGCCAGTGCCAAACCGAGCGTCACCGCGGTAATCATATTGACCCAGAGGATCTGCACCGGCGTAATGGGTAGCACCACTCCCATCAGAATGGCGGCAATAATAATCAATGCTTCACCGGCACTGGTCGGGAGTAAAAACAGGATCGCCTTGGTCAGGTTATCGTAAACAACCCGTCCCTCCTCGACTGCATCGACTATCGAGGCAAAGTTATCATCAGCCAGCACCATATCCGCAGCGTCACGTGCGACCTCCGTACCGTTCAAGCCCATTGCTGTACCAATATCAGCACGCTTCAATGCTGGCGCATCATTCACACCATCGCCAGTCATCGCCACCACTTCGCCATTATCCTGTAGTGCTCTGACCAGCCTCAGCTTGTGTTCCGGTGTGGCTCTGGCGAACACCGATTTTTCGTAAACGACCTGCTTAAGTGCATGATCATCTAATTGTTCGAGGTCGCTCCCGCTGATAACCATCGACGGCATTCCCATCTTCTCGGCAATTGCCGCCGCGGTATCACTGTGGTCACCGGTGATCATCTTGATCTGGATACCCGCTGCCTGACAGCTTTTCACTGCGGCAACGGCGTCATCTCGCGGTGGGTCCATCATGGCGACCAGCCCGATAAGTGTCAGGCCTTGCTGAACATCCTTAAAATCCAGAGCCTGTCTATGCTCAGCAAAATCCAACCTTGCCAAGGCCAGCACACGTTGCCCTTTTGATGCCAGTTTGAACACTTGCTGCTGCCAGAACGCCAGATCGAGCCTTTCTTCATCTTGCTGGGCATGACACATAGCCAGAACACGTTCCGGCGCACCTTTGAGATAGCAGAAGTAGTGACCTTCATGATCGTGATGTAAGGTCGCCATAAACTGATGCTCTGACTCAAACGGAATAACATCTAACCGTGGTCTGGCCTCGTGTTCAAAGTCACTGTTCAGTCCTGATTTATTCGCCAGAGTGATTAGCGCACCTTCGGTAGGGTCACCCTGACACTGCCATTGACCTTGTTGCTCAAGCAGTCTCGCATCATTACAGAGCAGACCAGCACGAATCAGATTCAACAGAGCAGCGTCATTATCAGGATCGATAGTGCTGCCATCGCGACTGATTTCACCATGCGGGTCATAACCGCTGCCACTGACGTGATATTGCCCCTCTGGCGTCACCAGTTCAGTCACCGTCATTTCATTATGGGTCAATGTCCCGGTTTTATCGGTGCATATGACGGTGACAGAGCCCAGCGTCTCAACCGCTGGCAATCTGCGTATGATCGCTTTTCTTGCTGCCATTTTCTGCACACCGATAGCGAGCGTAATCGTCATGATCGCCGGCAACCCCTCGGGAATGGCTGCCACCGCGACACTGACCGCCGCGATAAACATACTACTCATTGAAAACTGGTGAGCCAGAATACCTACCAGCATGGTCAGCAAGGCCACCATCACGATCATCAGGCTGAGCTGCTGACTGAAGCTGGCCATCTGCCTTAATAACGGTGTAGTCAGTTTGGGCACTGCTGCTAATAGACTACTGATTCTGCCCAGTTCGGTATCCGCCGCTGTCGCAATAACAACGCCAGTTCCCTGACCAAAGGTCACCAGCGTGCCTGAGTAGAGCATACAGCTTCTGTCAGACAGTAATGTGGCAAGCGGGACGGCTGAGGCTGTCTTGCTAACAGGCATCGACTCACCTGTCAGAATAGCCTCCTGTAGCTGTAGATTTTTTGCACGAAGCAGGCGAATATCCGCAGGTACTTTATCCCCGGCTTGAAGAAAAACCACATCGCCGGGCACCAACATTTGAGCTGAAACCTGGGTTTTGAGCCCATCACGCATGACCAGGGCCTGTGAACTCAACATCCGGCTCAAAGCACTGATGGCATCTTCAGCCTTGCCTTCCTGAACCATACCGATCAGGGCATTTATCAGTACGACGCCGAGAATGACACCGCCATCCACCCAGTGCCCAAGTGAGAGCACAATCAACGCAGAAGCCAGCAATACATAAATCAGTACGTTATGACATTGCGACAGAAAACGTTGCCATGGGCTTTTGCCTGCGGCTTGCCGCAACGTGTTAGCACCGTATTCTGCCAGCCGTTGATGAGATTGAGTTGATGACAAGCCCTGTTCGCTGCTATCCAGCAGCGTCAAAACCTCAGCCTCAGCCTTTGCATGCCAGGCCATGTCAGAAATGGCTGGCTGAGCAGAAGGTGTGGGCTGAGTGTTGACCATCAGGTCATCGCTTGTCCAAGGCGGATGGGCTTACCCGCTTGCCATACGCTATCAAAGCTCGGCATCCCCGGTGGTAACAGTAAGACCACGGTTGATCCCATATTGAAGCGGCCCATTTCCTCACCCTTGTTCAGCGTGAGCGCCTGATCGCCCTGATACTGCCAATCTTGAATCGCTTTTCCATACGGTGGCGTGATCTGTCCCGCCCAGACCGTTTCCATACTGCCAACAAAAATCGCACCTACCAGCACCTGCACTACAGGGCCGTAAGCCGTTTCAAACACGGTCACTACCCGTTCATTGCGGGCAAACAATCCCGGTACGGCGCGCGCGGTACGCTGATTGACCGAAAACAACTTACCCGGCACATAGCGCATCGCTGTCAATTTTCCGCTAAGCGGCATATGAATCCGGTGATAGTCGCGCGGTGACAAATAAATCGTTGCGAACTGGCCTTGCTCAAACTGCTTCGCCAAAGCATCATCACCGCCCAGCAGTTCGACTACCGAGTAGTCATGGCCCTTTGCCTGAATAATTCGACCTTGTGAAATCGGCCCCAGTTGACTAATAGCACCATCGACTGGCGAAGCGACGACTGCGTCCCCTTCTGCAATGGGACGAATGCCGTCACGCAATTGACGGGTAAAAAAGGCATTAAAGCTCGGATAATCGTCCAGATTGGCAGATGCTGCTTCACTGATATCAACCTTGAACTTCCAGCTGATAAAACGGATAAAGGTGTTCTTGAACCACTTCACCTGACTACGTGTTAGGCGATGCATCAACACCGACAGTGTATGTTGTGGAAGTAGGTACTGTGGCCAAGTCAACACCCGATCCATCAGGCTGCAAGCACGATTATCCTGTGTCTTTGTGTGCTCAGTCACGTTATCTCCTCTTTAACCTGTAGTTCAAGCTTGTCATAATCGCTCTCATTATCGTTGTTAAGCGCAAAAACGGGAGTATATCAAGCAATGACCAAGCTGCTCACTTCAATCCTGATGGTATTCAGTCTGCTCACGTCTCTGTCGTCGCTGGCAGCCGAATCATCAGAAGGTGGTCTTCTCAGTCCTTACTATCAAATCACCGAGCCATTTACCATCAACTTTGCGACTCAAAGCCAGCAGAAAGTGCGTTTTCTACAGATTAAAGTGGCACTCAAATCGCATGATGAAGCCATCATCCAAAGTGCAGAAGTGAACTTACCGATGATTCAGGATGCGTTACGGGTTCTATTCACTGATCAAAACTACCAAACCGTCAGCACCGTGGCCGGTCGACAACAACTGCAACAGCAGGCGCTGGATAGAGTGCGTCAGTTACTGGTCGAGGAAACAGGTAATGATGGTCTCGAACAGGTCTACTTCACCCGTTTTATTTTGCAGTAACGGCACAATACTTGCTAAACACTTAACAACCCGTAATGGAAAACATTCATGGCTGAAAAAAAAGACGATATCCAGGTCGTTGAAGAAAAGACCAACAAAACCACCAAACTGCTGGTGATTATCATCGCTGTTTTGTTGCTGGCAGTCATTGGTCTGGGTGTGTTTATGCTGATGGGGAACGGTGATAATGACAGCAGTGCTGATGCTGAAGCCACGACCACTGTTAAGCAGCCGCCCGTCTACTTCGCCATTGAAGATCCCTTTATCGTTAATTTTTCTGAACAAAGTAACGGCGCGGTGCGCTATATGCAGGTCAAAATCAAAGTCATGGCTCGCAGTCAGGCAGTGGTTGATATGGTGAAAGAACACTTGCCAGCGGTTCAACACGAGTTACTGATATTGTTCTACAGTCAAAAATATGACGACTTGCAAACCAGTGAAGGCAGCCAGGCTCTGCAACAAGCAAGTTTGGCGACGATTAATCAGATCTTGAAGTCCGAGACGTCTCTGGAGGATGAGTTAGAAGCGGTGTATTTCACCAGCTTCATCATGCAATAACCATGGCTGTCCACGATATACTCTCACAAGATGAAGTCGACGCCCTGCTCAACGGCATGGGCGATGGCGACATAGAAACCAGTTCCGCGCAAGCTGACGACAACGGCGAAGCTCGCTCCTACGACTTCGGCAATGAAGAACGCATCATTCGCGGTCGCATGCCGACCTTGGAAATGATCAACGAGCGTTTTGCCCGTTACACCCGCATCAGCTTATTCAATATGCTGCGACGTTCTGCCGAAATCTCCGTTGGCGGTGTGCAGGTGATGAAGTTCTCCGAATACGTTCATACCCTGTTTGTACCGACCAGCCTCAACCTGATTCACCTTCACCCTTTACGCGGCACTGGGCTTATCGTTCTCGAACCCAAGCTGGTGTTTACCATTCTTGATAACTACTTTGGCGGTGAAGGTCGTTTTCAGGCCCGTATTGAAGGCCGTGAATTTACGGCCACCGAACTGCGTGTCATCCGCATGGTGCTGAACCTGTGCTTCAAGGATTTAACCGAAGCCTGGTCACCGGTGATGGAAGTGGACTTCGAATTCGTGAGTCATGAAGTCAATCCACAGTTTGCCAATATCGTTAGCCCCAGCGAGGTGGTGGTGATTTCCACCTTCCATGTCGAACTGGACGGCGGCGGCGGTGATATTCATGTGACGTTCCCCTACTCCATGCTGGAACCTATCCGTGAACTGCTGGATACCGGCTTGCAAAGTGACCGTTCCATGGATGACGGCCGCTGGGCCAAAGCCCTGCGCGAAGAAATCAAGATTGCCGAAGTCGAGCTATGGGCAAACCTGGCACAAACCACCTTGAGCGTCGATCAACTGCTTAAACTTAAACCCGGTGACATCATTCCTATCGACATGCCCAAACAGGTCGTGACGATGGTCGAGGATGTGCCAATGTTCCGCGCCACCTATGGTGAGCACAACGACAAAGCCGCATTAAAAATTCAACAGATGATCGAACATCCCAAAGATCACACACCGAGCTACCAGCTGAAAAAAGGTAAGAAGCAATGAGTGAAGATACCCAACAAAAAGATCAGGATCTGGCTGACGAATGGGCTGCCGCGCTGGAAGAACAAGGCGACGACGCCAGTGCCGAGGAGAACGATCCCTGGGCAGAAGCTTTGGAAGAACAGGCTGCCGCTGAAGCGCAACAGCAGAAGGCTAATCCAGCCCCGGTTGCCAAACTTGATGATGATGGCAGAACGACACGCAGTGACGTCGATCTGGATATGGTCATGGACATCCCGGTGACCATCTCGATGGAGATCGGTCGTACCCGCATTAGCATTCGTAACCTGCTGCAATTGAGTCAGGGCTCAGTGGTCGAACTGGACCGTCTAGCTGGTGAGCCGATGGATGTATTGGTCAATGACACCCTTATCGCTCATGGTGAAGTCGTTGTCGTCAATGACAAATTCGGTATTCGTCTGACTGATGTTATCAGTGCGGCAGAACGTATCAAGAAACTACGCTAATGATGAAAACTTGGCTGCTTAGCCTCACCAGTACTCTGCTCAGTCTACCGGTTTATGCCGTTGAGCAGGCTGACACCGCGCGCACGCTGACTGAGTCCCCGGTATCCGCCATGAGTCTCTTGCAAACCTTGCTCGGACTGCTGCTGGTATTAGGTTGTATCGTGCTGGTTGGCTGGCTGTTAAAGCGCACTCACAGCTTTCATACTGCGGCTAATGGCCAACTTAAGATCATCGCCGGTCTGCCTTTGGGTACCCGTGAACGCGCCGTTTTGGTTCAGGTCGGCGACAAGCAACTGTTACTTGGTGTGACTGCTCAGCAAATCTCATTACTGCACACGCTTGAAACACCTCTGGCCACTGAGCAACCAGTACAGGGTGACTTTGCCAATAAGCTACGCCAACTGATACAGCAGGGAAAACCACACTGATGCGCTGGCTAGTTCTTTTCTCACTGTTATTCGCGCCACTGCTGGCTATCGGCGCTGAGGCAGGCATTCCAGCGGTTACCGTTACCGACACTGATGGTGGTCAGAGTTACAGCGTAACCCTGCAAATCCTCGCTCTGATGACCGTGCTGACGTTACTGCCAGCCGCGCTGATGATGATGACCTCGTTTACCCGCATCATTATTGTATTGGCGATTCTGCGTCAGGCGATGGGCGTACAGTCCACCCCTTCCAATCAGATCCTGATTGGTCTGGCTTTGTTCCTGACCATTTTCATCATGCATCCTGTGTTCAATAAGGCCTATGACGATGCTGTTGTGCCTTACATGGATGGCCAAATTGAATTCACGGCGGCGTTTGAACGTGCCGGTGCGCCGTTCAAGGAGTTTATGCTGGCACAGACCCGTGAAACCGATATTGAATTGTTCGCCTCTATCGGCGGCTATGCTGAAATGCAGACACCAGAAGACATCCCGTTCAGCTTGCTACTGCCATCCTTTGTCACCAGTGAACTGAAAACAGCGTTCCAGATTGGCTTTCTGATCTTTATCCCGTTTTTGATCATCGATCTGGTCGTGGCTAGTGTGTTAATGGCCATGGGTATGATGATGTTATCACCGATGCTGATTTCACTGCCTTTCAAACTGATGCTGTTTGTGTTGATTGATGGCTGGGCCTTGTTGATGGGTACCCTTGCCTCGAGTTTTTACGTGTAGCTGCCCATGACGCCGGAAACTGTTATCACCATCATGTCCCAGACCCTGCAGGTCATCAGCGTGCTGATTGCGGCCATACTCTTACCCGCCCTGCTTATTGGCCTGCTGGTGAGTATGTTTCAGGCTGCAACATCAATTAACGAACAAACCTTAACCTTTATTCCCAAGCTGTTTATCACCTTGCTGGTACTCATGCTGGCAGGCCCCTGGATGCTGAGCATGCTCATCAGCTTCACCCGTCGCCTGTTTGAAGACATTCCTTTCCTGATCGGTTAACGATCATGGAATTCAGCGTCGCCGAGATCACCAACGCGCTGGGCACGTATCTCTGGCCCTTCTTCCGTATCGCAGCCATGGTCATGGTCGCGCCCATCTTCAGTAGTAATTTTGTCAGTGCCCGTGCCCGTCTGCTGTTGGCACTGGCTGTTGGCATGGTGGTGATTCCGACAATTCCTGCTGAGATGCCAACGGTAGAGCCGTTGAGTGCAGCTGGTCTGCTCATTATTGCCCAGCAAATCCTCATCGGTGCCTGTATGGGGTTTATGCTGCAAATGCTGTTTAATGCCTTTATCATCGCCGGTCAGATCATTGCGATGCAGATGGGTCTGGGCTTTGCGTCGATGGTTGACCCGCAGAACGGTGTGATGGTGCCGGTCATCAGTCAGTTCTACCTGATTTTTGTCACCCTGATTTTTGTCTCGATTGACGGTCACCTTATCTTGATTCAGGTCATGCATGAGAGCTTCACCGCTATGCCGGTTGGCGCCAGTGGTCTGGAACCTACCGATTTTCGTGATCTAGTCGGGCAAGCCAGTTGGATGTATGCCGCTGGTGTCATTATTGCTTTACCTGCGATAGGTTCCCTGATGATGGTCAACCTGACATTCGGCATTCTATCGCGGGCTGCACCACAGATTAGTCCGTTCTCCATTGGTTTTCCGATGACCATCATTCTGGGCTTTATCATCATGATGATTACCCTGCCTCTGGTTGGCGAACATCTGGTCAACTTCAGTGATCAGAGCCTGCAGATGGCACGCTTACTGGTAAGTTAAGCATGGCTGAAGAAAGCGGACAGGAAAAAACAGAAGAGCCCACGGGCAAGCGCCTTGAAGAGGCGCGAGAAAAAGGTCAGGTTCCGCGATCGCGTGAGCTGACCACGGTATTGGTGCTGATCATCAGTGCGGTGATGCTGTTTTTTATCGGTGAGAATATCGTTGCTGATCTCGCTGAGGTCATGAACCAATCGTTCAGTTTCACTCGCAAGGAACTGTTCGACCCAATGGCGATGATTCATCACTTCATTCACACCATCGATATCATGCTCTGGGATCTGGGCATCTTTCTCGCTGCCACGGCGATTGCTGCTCTGGCTGCGCCGGCTTTGATTGGAGGCTGGAACTTCTCCACTCAGGCCATGGCGCCCAAGGGTGAACGAATGGACCCGATTAAAGGGCTTAAACGCATTTTTGGTCCACAGGGTCTGATTGAACTGGCCAAGGCTCTGGGCAAATTTATTCTGATAGGCGCTATTTCCACGGCGATTCTGTGGAGCCTGCGCGACCAATTATTGACACTCGGTCGACAGGAAGTCGAAGTGGCGATGGCCGATCTGGGTTATCTGACGTTGTGGGTGTTTCTCGCTATTACCGCCAGCTTGATCCTGATTGCTTTGATTGATGTGCCCTTCCAGCTATGGAATCACACGCGCCAATTGCGGATGACCAAGCAGGAAGTCAAAGACGAAATGAAGAGCACTGAAGGTAGTCCTGAAGTGAAAGGGCGTATCCGCCGTATGCAGATACAGCTGTCTCAACAACGAATGATGCAGGATATTCCGACCGCTGACGTGGTTATCACCAACCCGACCCACTACGCGGTGGCACTGAAATACGATCAGGCAGGTAGCGCTGCGCCTATCGTCGTCGCCAAGGGTGCCGATCTGATTTCCCAGCAAATCCGTATGGTGGCAGAGAGTAATAACGTGCCTATCCTGTCTGCACCGCCATTAACTCGGGCGGTCTATTACTCCACCGAAATCGGCGAAGAAATTCCATCTGGTCTATATATTGCAGTGGCCCAGGTACTGGCTTTCGTATTCCAGTTACGTCGCTACCAGAAACAAGGTGGCAACAAACCACATCTGAATACGGAAGATTTGCCAATACCTGAGGAACTGAGACGAGATTGATGGAAAATAGTGTTCTGGCTGCCCGGTTAAAATCAGTTATTAACGGCCATCTGGCCACACCGATGTTGCTGGTGGCCCTGCTGGCAATGGTTATTTTGCCTTTGCCGGCATTTATGCTGGACATGCTGTTTACCTTCAATATCGCGCTGTCTTTGGTCATCGTGCTGGCCAGCATCTACATGCTAAAACCGCTGCACTTCGCTGCCTTCCCCAGTATTTTGCTGATTGCGACCCTGCTACGACTGGCACTGAATGTCGCCTCAACCCGGATTATTCTTCTTGAAGGTCATACCGGCACCGCCGCTGCCGGTAACGTGATTGAAGCATTTGGTGAGTTCGTTATTGGCGGTAACTACGCTGTCGGTTTTGTCGTCTTTGCTATTCTGGTCATCATCAACTTTGTGGTGGTCACCAAGGGCGCCACCCGTATTGCTGAAGTCAGCGCACGTTTCACATTGGATTCGATGCCCGGTAAACAGATGGCGATCGATGCTGATCTAAACGCCGGTCTGATTGATCAGGACGAGGCGCGCAGCCGTCGTGAAGAAATCATGCAGGAATCCGATTTTTACGGCTCGATGGATGGTGCCAGTAAATTCGTGCGTGGTGATGCCATTGCCGGGATTCTGATCCTATTCATCAACATCATCGGTGGTTTTATCATCGGTGTCGCTCAGCATGATCTGAGCTTTGCCCAAGCTGCCCAGTACTACACGCTGCTGACCATTGGTGATGGTCTGGTTGCCCAGCTCCCTTCGCTGCTGCTTGCCTCAGCCGCCGGTTTGCTGATCACCCGTTCGACCAAAGAGCAGGATATGGGCGAACAAATTGTCGGCCAGTTAACCAGTAACCCAAAAACACTGGCCATCACCTCAGCTATTTTGGCAGGCCTGGGTCTCATCCCCGGCATGCCTAACCTGCCTTTCCTGATTCTGGCTGCCATCGGTGGTGGTGTTGCCTGGTATTTACATCAACGTCAAAAAGCTGCCACGGTGGCTGAACAGGCTGCGATGCAACCACAGCAAGACTCACCGAGAGAACAGCGTGAACTAAGTTGGGATGATCTCAGCCCTGTCGACCCAATTGGGCTTGAAGTCGGCTACCGCCTGATTCCTTTGGTTGATAAAAATCAGGGCGGCCAATTAATGAACCGAATCAAAGGCATAAGAAAGAAAATCTCCCAAGAAATGGGCTTTTTGATCCCACCGGTTCATATCCGAGACAACCTCGATTTGGCCCCTACCGCTTATCAAATTACCTTGTTTGGTGTCACCTTCGGTGAAGCTGAGGTGTATCCGGATCGCATGCTGGCGATCAATCCGGGTCAAGTTTTTGGCAACCTGGATGGTATTCAGACTCAGGACCCTGCGTTTGGCCTTGATGCAGTCTGGATCGAGACTAATCAGCGTGAGCATGCTCAGGCGCAGGGCTACACCGTCGTCGATGTCGATACGGTAATTGCGACTCACCTGAGCAAAATTCTCAATAACCACGCCCAGGATCTGCTCGGCCGTGAAGAAGTCCAGCATTTGCTAGATAATCTCGCGAAATCGGCTCCGAAACTGGTCGAAGGTCTGGTACCGGATACCGTGCCATTGGGCACCGTGCAGAAAGTGCTGCAGAATCTGCTCGAAGAAAATATTCCGATTCGCGATATCCGCACTATTACAGAGGCTATCTCGGAGCAGGCAGCACGTAATCCTGATCCAGAAGCCATCACTGCCGCCACCCGCATGGCCCTGGCCCACTCCATTATTCAACATATCAACGGCACCAATCATGAACTGCCTATAATCACTCTGGATCCGGAACTGGAACAGATTTTGCTGAAAACATTACAAGCCTCTGGAGAGGGTGGCGCGAGTCTGGAACCGGGTCTAGCGGAAAATATGCATAAGAACTTGCAAGACGTAACGCAAAGACAGGAAATGACCGGTGACTCTGCCATTTTGGTGGTTCAAGCGGGTCTGAGAAGCTGGATTTCCCGCTTTATCCGCCACTCGATTCCGGCGCTGAATGTGTTGTCCTACAACGAAATACCGGACAACAAGCAAATCAGGATTGTGGCCAATATCGGCCGCTAGTGAGTGATTGAGGTAGCTTTATGAAAATCAAACGTTTCCAGGCAGCAGATGTCCGTCAGGCGATTCGCGAAGTCAGAGACGTGTTGGGTCCCGATGCCGTTATTCTCTCGAATACTCGTGTCGACGGCGGCATTGAGATTGTCGCTGCCACCGATTATGACGAGACGCAATTCCGTCGTCAGGCGAACTCGGTGGAAATGAACAAGCCACAACAACCGCGCGTCGAAATCAATCCCTCCATGGAAGAGCGCCCTGTTCAGTCCAAAGCCGCACCAGCAGAAAATATCTGGTCGCAGGAACCAACCCTGGTTCAAATGCGCCGCGAAATTGCCAGTCTGCGTGACATGCTGCAAAACCAGCTGTCGGATCTGACCTGGAAGGATATGGAGCGCCAAAGCCCAACCCAGATGCAGTTACTCAAACGTTTTCTGCGTATGGGTGTGGATGTTGAAATTGCCAAAGCCATTACCGCACAAATGGCCGGTTTGGATGATCTGGATATGGCATGGCGTCAATCTATGGGGCGTCTGGCCAGTCAGATTCAGTTATCACAAGACGATTTTCTGGCACAGGGTGGCATTTATGCCCTGGTTGGCCCTACCGGTGTCGGTAAAACCACCACCATTGCCAAACTCGCTGCCCGCTGCGCACTCAAACACGGTGCCCGTAATGTCGCCCTGGTCACCACAGACTGCTACCGTATCGGCGGACAGGAACAACTACGTAGCTACGCACGTATTTTAGGAGTACCTATCCGCGTTGCACGTACCCATGCTGAACTGAAAGATACACTGGCCGATCTGCTTGATCGCCGCTTTATCCTGATAGATACTGCGGGAATGAATCAGCGGGACATGAAACTCAGTGAAAAATTTGCTTTGCTCAAGCAGCAGTCACCCCGAGTCAAAACCCTAGTGACCTTATCCGCCAACACCCAGGCCAGTGGCATGGATGATATTATCAAAGCGTTTTCACACTTGGACCTGAGCGGCTGTATTCTGACCAAAACCGATGAAGCCAGCAGTTTAGGCGGTGCCCTGTCTGCGATGATTCGACATCAACTGCCGATGGCCTTTGTCACTAATGGCCAACAAGTCCCTGAAGATTTGAGCCTGGCGCGACCAAATACACTGGTCAATCAGGCCAGTGAATTGATGAATGATGAACAACAGCTGGACCCGCAAACCTTGTCCAGTTACGGAGGTTTTGCCGCCTATGGCTGAAATTACCCAGGATCAGGCCGCCGGTCTGCGTCGTCAACTTAACCCACCTCGCCCGGTCAAGGTCATCGCTATCGCCAGTGGTAAAGGCGGTGTCGGTAAAACCAACGTCACCGTCAACCTCGGTATCGCTATGGCTGCGCAAGGCAAGGAAGTGGTTCTGCTTGATGCCGATCTGGGTCTCGCCAATATTGACGTGATGCTGGGCCTGCACCCGCAATACAACCTGCTGCATGTGCTTGATGGCAGCAAAACCCTCAAAGACATTATCGTTGAAGGCCCTTCAGGTCTGAAAATCATCCCAGCCGCTTCCGGCGTGCAGAAAATGGCAGAACTCAGTACCGCAGAACATGCCGGCATGATCCAGGCATTCAGCGAAATGGATCAGCATATTGATGTGCTGCTTATCGACAGTGCTGCCGGTATCGCCGACAGCGTAGTCAGTTTTAGTAAAGCCGCACAGGAAGTCATTGTCGTGGTCTGTGATGAACCCGCGTCCATCACCGATGCCTACGCATTGATTAAACTGCTCAGCCGTGATCATGGCGTGGAACGTTTCCACATCATTGCCAATATGTGTCGCAGCGTGCAGGAAGGCCGTGAACTGTTCGACAAGATTTCTCTGGTCTGTGACCGCTTCCTTGATGTCACATTGGACTTTATGGGCATAGTGCCGTTTGATGAGGACCTGCGCCGCGCAGTCAAAAAACAGCGCAGCGTGGTGGAGGCCTTCCCTCGCAGTAAAGCGGCCACGGCGTTTGCCCACCTGGCGAAAAAAATCGATTACTGGCCGGTGCAGAAACAGCCACGCGGTCATATGGAGTTCTTTGTCGAAAGATTGATTCAGGCTAGTATGGAAATGGCATGATTGGCGGAGCTGCCATGTACGCATCAGGACAATCAAAAACGGAATTAGTTGAACAGCATGCGTCCCTCGTGAAACGCATTGCTTATCATTTGATTGCGCGTCTGCCTGCCTCCGTCGATGTCGAAGACTTGATTCAGGCCGGCATGATTGGCTTGCTCGACGCATCACACCAATTCAACGCCTCACAGGGTGCCAGCTTCGAAACCTATGCCGGTATCCGTATCCGCGGTGCCATGCTGGATGAAATCCGCCGTAATGACTGGGCACCCCGCTCAGTGCATAAAAAGGCGCGTGAGATCTCGGAAGGCATGCATCAGGTCGAACAGCGCCTGGGACGCAATGCCACAGACAAAGAAGTCGCCTCAGAGCTGGGCATGGATATCAGTGAATATCACCAGCACTTGCAGGACTCAACAGGCCATCAGTTATTCAGCCTCGACGAGTTTACTGACAGTGACCAAACACAGGCACACCCTATTTCGGATACCCCCGATAGCCCAGAGCAGGAAGTGCACAATGATGATTTTCAAGAGGCGTTGGCACAGGCCATTGATACGCTACCGGATCGCGAGCGCCTGTTGATGAGCCTGTACTATAATGACGAGCTGAATTTGAAGGAGATTGGAGAGGTACTTGGGGTCAGTGAGTCCCGGGTGAGCCAGATCCACAGCCAGACAGTATTACGTCTGCGCTCCAAACTCCGTGACTGGATAATGCAATGATTGGAGGTTGTTTTGGATAAGAATATGAGAATCCTGATTGTGGATGACTTTTCCACGATGCGACGGATTATAAAAAACCTGCTACGCGATCTTGGCTTCAATAACACTCTGGAAGCTGACGACGGCCTCACTGCCCTCCCCATCCTGCAAGCCGGTGGTATCGACTTTCTGGTCACTGACTGGAATATGCCCGGCATGCAAGGTATCGATCTGCTGAAAACCGTCCGTGCCGATGAAAAACTGTCGACCTTGCCTGTCTTGATGGTCACTGCGGAAACTAAGCGCGAGCAAATCATCGAAGCTGCTCAAGCTGGCGTAAATGGCTACATAGTCAAACCATTTACTGCCGCTACCTTGAAGGAGAAAATCGAAAAGATTTTCGAACGTATCAACGCACAATAAGGAGCTTTTCCGCTCATGGCTTCGATGAATAAAGATATCCAGCTTGATGCTGCCCGCGCGCTGGTCACAGCTCTGGAAAATAATGATGACACCACCGCTGGCAAACAACTGGCAATTCTTACCCAGTCACATGAGAGCCAGTTGTTCAAGGATGTCGGTAAGCTGACACGTGAACTGCACGAGGCATTGAATAACTTCAATATCGATTCACGTCTGGTTGATCTGGCGCAGAATGATATTCCCAATACCCGTGACCGGCTTAACTTCGTGATCACCACCACCGAAGAAGCCGCCCACAAAACGTTGAGCCATATCGATAAAACCATGCCTTTGGCTCAAGAACTCCGCGAAACTGCCGAAAAGATAGACGAGAGCTGGCTGCGTTTTCGTAAAAAGGAAATGAATGCCGATGAGTTTCGACAACTGGTAAAAGAAATCGAAGCTTATCTGCCTACCGTCAAACAACATGCCGATCAGGTGCATGCCAACCTGTCGGAAATGACCTTGGCTCAAGGCTTCCAGGATTTGACCGGACAAGTTATTCGTCAGGTTATCAGTCTGGTTGAAGAAGTAGAAGCAAGTCTGGTTCAACTGGTCAAAGTGGCCGGAAAGCACCAGCAGAATGTAACAACGAAAAAAGAGATAGACCCGATTAAAGCCGAAGGCCCGCAGATTAATGCACAGGACAATCCCAACGTGGTGAATAACCAGGATGATGTGGATGACCTGCTCTCAAGCCTGGGCTTCTGAGGATAGGAAGCATGATGCTGGACACTGATGATGAAATTCTCCAGGACTTTCTGGTTGAAGCCGAAGAAATTCTGGAAGGCCTGAACGAACAATTGGTCGAGCTGGAAAACCGTCCTCAGGACAGTGACCTGCTGAACGCGATATTTCGCGGTTTCCACACCATCAAAGGGGGCGCGGGCTTCCTTAACCTGGAAGCCATGGTAGCGCTCTGCCACAAGGGTGAAGACGTGTTCAATCTGCTGCGTCAGGGCGAGCGCACTGTGGATGCGGACATGATGGATACCTTCCTCAAGGTACTCGATACCCTTAACACCATGTTTGACGAGATTAAAGCTGCCCGGCAGCCCAATCACGCGGATCCGGCGATCATCGAACAACTGGCCGCTTACCTCAGTGGTGACGTTGTCATTGCACCTGCTGCCTTACAACCTGAACCTACTCCCGAACCAGAACCCGAGATGCCACAGGCTGAAACTACGCAAACGACTTCCGGCGCCGCAGCCAGTGATGAAATCACTGATGACGAATTCGAAGCCTTGCTCGACCAGTTACATGGCAATGCCGCCCCCGGTAGTACTCAGGCTGCAAAACCGTCGGCACAACAACCCGCTGCGGCGCCTGCCAATAACAGTGATGACATCACTGAAGAAGAGTTCGAAGCCCTGCTCGATCAGTTGCAGGGCAAAAACAAAGCGAGTCCAGCACCGGCCGCGGCTCCACAGAAAGCCAAAGCTGAACCAAAGCCTGCACCAGCTCAAGCCGAATCAACGCCTGTTCAAGCTAAACCAGCACCTGCCAGCGACAGCGTAGCAGTAGAACCCCCAGCCGCCAAAGCGGCTCCGGCCAAACAGCAGGCGGATACCAGCGTGCGGGTTGATACCAGCCGTCTTGATGAAATCATGAACATGGTTGGTGAACTGGTTCTGGTGCGTAACCGTATCAGCACACTGGAAGCCGCCTTTGAAAATGAAGATATGGCCAAGGCAGTCAATAACCTGGCTGTCGTGACCGGCGACCTGCAGGCCGCGGTGATGAAAACCCGCATGCAGCCGATCAAAAAAGTGTTTGGTCGCTTCCCACGGGTGGTACGTGATTTAGCTCGCAGCCTGAAAAAAGACATCAATCTCGAACTGCGCGGTGAAGAAACTGATCTGGATAAAAACCTGGTCGAAGCGCTCGCCGATCCGTTGGTGCATCTGGTTCGCAATGCCGTCGATCACGGCGTTGAAATGCCCGACGTGCGTGAAGCCAATGGTAAACCGCGTCAGGGCAATATTGTGCTGGGAGCCGCGCAGGAAGGTGATCATATTCTGCTCACTATTGCCGATGATGGTGCCGGCATGGATCCTGAAGTGCTGCGCCGCAAAGCGGTTGAAAAAGGCATGATGGATCAGGACACCGCTGCGCGTCTGACCGAGTCCGAATGTTTCGCGTTAATTTTTGCGCCCGGTTTCTCTATGAAACAGGAAATCACTGATATCTCCGGCCGCGGTGTCGGTATGGATGTGGTGAAAAACAGCATATCCAAGCTCAACGGTGTTATCGACATTAAGTCGGAAGTCGGTGTTGGTACAACCCTTTCCATCAAGGTACCGCTGACTCTGGCGATTATGCCGACGCTGATGGTGATGCTGGGCGATCAGATTTTTGCCTTCCCTCTGGTCAACGTTAACGAAATTTTCCACCTGGATTTAACCAAAACCAATGTTGTTGATGGCCAGCAGACCATCATGGTCAGAAACAAGGCGCTGCCTCTGTTCTACTTACGCAAGTGGCTGGTCAAACATTACACACCAAAGGACAAAGCCGAGATCGAACATGTTGTTATTGTCAATGTCGGCACGCAGCGAGTCGGCTTTGTTGTCGATCAACTGCTAGGACAGGAAGAAGTGGTGATTAAACCGCTCGGCGCACTGTTGCAGGGTACACAGGGACTGGCTGGTGCCACCATAACCGGTGACGGACGTATCGCGCTGATTCTGGACTTTCCCGAACTGATGAAAGCCTACGCCAATCGCGGTTACTAGGAGCAGTTGTGACGGTTAAAGTCCTGATAGTTGATGACTCGAGTTTTTTCCGCAAACGCCTGACTGAAATCATTGATGCCGATCCAAGGCTACAGGTTGTCGCGACTGCGGCTAATGGTCAGGAAGCTATCGACCAGTTTCAGGCTGTACGTCCGGACGTGGTAACGATGGATCTGGAAATGCCGGTGATGGATGGCATCACAGCAATGCGTAAGATCAAAGCCTTACGTAAGACGCCCATCTTGATGCTATCAACCTGGACCACCGAAGGTGCCAAAACCACCTTGGATGCGCTGGATGCCGGAGCAACGGATTTTCTGCCCAAACGTTTCGAAGATCTGTCCTCCGATCGCAGTGAAGCACAAAAAAAACTCTGCCAGCGGATCTATCAACTTGCCAGTGGCTTTCATGCCAGCCTGGAAGCGCCACTCCAACCTCGACCAGCAGTCGTCAGCAAACCGCGTGAACAGCATCTGAAACCCTCATTGGTTGCGATTGGTACCTCCACTGGTGGCCCGATTGCCTTACAAAAAGTATTAACGCAGATTCCGGCCAGCTTCCCCTGCCCCATTCTGATGGTGCAGCACATGCCAGCCACCTTTACACCTTCTTTCGCCGAGCGTCTGGACGCCCAGTGCAAGATCCGTGTTAAACAAGCGGAGCACGGTGAGGCTGTACTCCCTGGTACAGCCTATCTGGCGCCCGGCGGTCAGCAAATGCTATTGAAAGGTCGTCCTGGTCGCTTCTATTTGCACATTGAGGAAGGCGACCCAAGCCAGACGTATAAACCCTGTGTGGATCTGACGTTCAACTCGATAGCCCGCATCTGCCCAGCTGAAACCTTGGCGATCATTCTCACCGGCATGGGCAGCGATGGTCGTGACGGTTGTCAGACAATCAAACAGCTGGGTGGTACTATCTGGGCACAGGATCAGCAAAGCAGTACTATCTATGGCATGCCCATGGCAGTCGCTAAAGCCGGGCTGGCTGATAAAATCCTTGATGTCACAGACATCGGTCGACAACTGGCGGAGCTGGGTTAATGGATATTCTGAGCATCATCGGACTGATCGTCGGCTTCGGTGCTATCATTGTCGGTCAGTACCTTGAAGGCGGCCATATAGAAACCATACTTAATGCCGTCGCCTTACTCATTGTGCTGGGCGGTACTCTGGGCGCGGTCATGCTGCAGACCCCGATGAACATTTTCTTACGAGCGATGCGTATGTCTCTGTGGGTGTTCATGCCCCCCAAACTCTCTGCCAGCACCTTGCTGGGAAAAATCCTCGAATGGAATCAGGTCGCCCGCCGCGAAGGTCTGATCCGATTGGAATCGATGGCCATGGACGAGAAGGATTTGTTTACCCAGAAAGGCCTGCAAATGATTGCTGATGGCGCTGAACCTGAGATGATTCGTGAGGTACTGGAAAACGATCTGGATATGGAAGAAAGCGACGATATTCAGGCAGCCAAGGTATTTGAGGCCATGGGCGGCTACTCACCAACCATCGGTATTATTGGTGCGGTCATGGGTTTGATTCATGTCATGGGTAATCTGGCTGATCCCTCTTCACTCGGCTCAGGTATTGCTGTCGCCTTTGTTGCCACCATCTATGGTGTCGCTCTTGCCAACCTGCTGTTTTTGCCGATTGGTAATAAACTCAAATCTGTGGTCGCACAGCGTTCTCGAGTAAGGATGATGTTGATCGAAGGACTTATCGGCGTAGCAGACGGCGATAATCCGCGTAATATCGAAAGTCGTCTGCAGGCTTACCTGAACTGAGGTAGCTTATGGCACGTCGCAAAAAGCATGAAGAGCATGAAAACCACGAACGTTGGCTGGTCTCCTATGCCGACTTCATTACGCTGCTGTTTGCTTTTTTTGTAGTCATGTACGCGATATCCTCGGTTAATGAGGGTAAATACCGCGTCTTGTCAGAAACGCTTAATGCCGTTTTTTCTGACCCCGTTCGTAGTAAAAATCCAATTCAGATAGGCGAAGTCAGTCGCGGACAAGGTGAAGAGTCACCTGCCCCCGGCACCCCGCTCGAACCAACCTTTCAGATAGAACTGCCGGAGATACCGAATCAGCCACCACCGGCTTCGGCAGAAGACGTAAAAACCATCAATGACCTATCTCAGCAATTCAGCACGGCACTGTCCGAGCTGATTGAATCAGAAGATGTGATCATTAAACAGGGTGAGGACTGGCTCGAACTGGAAATCAAATCCCGTGTTTTGTTTGAAAGCGGTGAAGCAAGACTTGCCCGCGCTGCTGTGCCGATCATCGGCGAAATTGCCGATATTCTGCAAAGCGCTGGCAACCCAATTCAGGTTGAAGGGTTTACCGATAACAACCCGATAAATACCCCACGTTTTCCCTCCAATTGGGAGTTGTCCGCCGCCCGCGCCGCCAGTGTTGTGCACTTGCTGGATCGCTATGGCATTCAGCCTGATCGCATGTCGGCTATCGGTTATGGTGAATACAAGCCCGTTGCCGATAACGATACTGAAGAAGGTCGTCAGAAAAACCGTCGTGTCGTACTGGTCGTGCTGGGCAGCGATAACAGCCGTCGTAATCTGGATATTTTCAGTCCGGAGTCGAGCATTGACTTTCCAGTTGAACCACCAGCACCGACTGAATCAGGAGCCATTGTCAACGATACGGTAGGCGGAACAGCACCATGAGTGTTTGGGCAGTCTGCAATCAAAAAGGCGGTGTAGCCAAAACCACAACAGTCATTACCTTGGCGAGTCTGCTGGCCCAGCGCGGCGAATCGACCCTGATTCTGGATCTGGATCCGCATGGCTCGATGACCACCTATCTGGGTTACGATCCCGATAGCGTTGAAACCAGCATTTATACGCTGTTTCAAAAGCTTGATGAAACACCGAAAGAAGCCATATTCAAGAGCCTCAAAAAAACCCAGCATGACAATATTTTCCTGTTACCGGCTTCAACGGCCATGGCCACACTCGACCGCCAGCTCGGGGCACAGCCAGGCAAAGGCCTAATCATCCGTAAAACCCTAAGCTTCTTCAAAGATCGCTTTAACCACGTTTTTATCGACTGCCCGCCCATGCTCGGTGTGTTGATGATCAATGCCTTGGCCGCCTGTGACCGTCTGCTGATACCAGTACAGACTGAGTTCCTGTCAATGAAAGGGCTGGAGCATATGCTGCACACGGTCTCAATGATCAATCATTCACGACGCAGTTCGCTACCCTACTTTATCGTTCCGACCATGCACGATGCGCGCTCTCAGGCCGCCAACGATATTCTGCAACAACTCCGTGAGCAGTATGGACAGGCAGTCTGGAACCAGATGATACCGGTCGATCCCGCATTTCGCGAAGCCAGCAAGCTCGGCCTACCGTTACCGGAAATGAATGCACAAGCGGCAGGCTCAGTGGCCTATCAGCAGCTACTGCAAACGCTGATTCAGACCGAGGGACAGCGCTCCCATGGCTAAGACGGCAATCCACGAACAAGCGCAAGCTTTATCGGTGTACTTTCGCGATATGCTGGCTGAGCCAGAAAAAATGCCACCGCTTGTAGAGCAAATTCTAGAAACGGATATCACTGAACCCGAGCCAGCAGCTGACCCTGCGAGTCAGTCTGCAAACACTACAAGCGCAGACGACATAGCGCCAGTCATAACCGACAAAGAAAACTTCCTGCTCTGCCAGATTGGCGGCATGCCTCTGGCCGTTAGCCTGTCTGCATTAAACAATATTGTGCACTGGCCGGCAGCAGGGCTCAGCCAGTTGCCGGGTCAAGGTGACTGGCAATTGGGACTACTCCGTAGTCGTGATCAAAACTGCGAAGTAGTGGATATCCGCGCATTATTACAAACACCGGATACCAATAAAGATTTGCAGGCAGATTATATTTTGCTGCTGGATCAGGGGCGGCGAGGTATTGCCTGCAATGCGATCGAGCAGATCCGCACAATCAACGCCGATGCCGTTAACTGGCGTCAAGATCGTCGTCAACGTCCGTGGTTTCTCGGCGTTATCAATGAGAGTATGCACAGTATCGTCGATATTGAGGCGCTACTTGCCGCTCTGGGTAATGGCGAAATGGCATGAAGTCTGCTTAATATTCAACAACATCCGCGCTTGGCGCAAATCGTCAGAAAACTGACGATAGAAACATAAGGTCAGGGTAAATGAGCGAAAAAGACACTGTAGTTGACGATCCGGTTTTGCAATGGGTCACCTACCAGCTGGAACAGGAATTTTACGGCATCAATGTGATGCAGGTGCAGGAAGTACTGCGTCTGACAGAAATTGCACCGGTGCCCGGTGCACCGTCCTATGTGCTCGGCATTATCAACCTTCGGGGTAATGTCGTCACTGTTATCGATACCCGCGCCCGTTTTGGCCTGAGTGCGCAGGAGCCGACTGACAGTTCGCGCATCATTATTGTTGAGGTGTCTGGTCATGTCATCGGCATGCTGGTTGACAGTGTCGCCGAGGTGGTTTATCTGCATCAGTCAGAAATCGATACAGCACCCAATGTCAGTGACGACGCGTCCCGCTTTATTCAGGGCGTGTGCAACCGTGATAAATACTTACTCATTCTGGTGGATGTGAATAAATTACTGGATCAGGAGGAGATCTCTGATATTTCAGGGTTCTGAGCTGTCATGGCTGATGAAATCAGAACATCTATACCTATCGCGCCCACCTCGCCGCTGACACCACCGCCCGATGATAAGCGGCGTGAACGGCGTAAGCCCGCTGAGCAGATGCCTGATACCGAAGCCGACAAAGACACAAACGAGAAAGATGATGACAGCGGAAATCTTATTGATGAGTATGTCTAGCCGGCCTGCCGGCCAAAGGAGCCACAGATGACTTTAGTCGTTGTGATAACCATAATGAGTGCTGTATTTCTAGTCTTGGGACTGGCTGCATTGCACCTGCTCAAGCTGTACAAACTACAGTCAGCACGCATCCTTGCTTTGCAGAACCAGCTTGCCGCACTGTGCGAGGGTGCCTCAGGGACTGATGAGCGTATTCTGCGTTTTGAACAAACACTGTCAAAAATTCGTGATCATCAGCATGCCATTGATCTGACCGCTAACAGCCAGCCTGCTTACGACCACGCCATTCGCCTGGCACGTAAAGGAGCCGGGATTGAACAGCTGATTGATAATTGCAATCTAAGTGATGAAGAAGCCCACCTGATTAACCGCTTACATGGCCGTGAGTCCGGCGCAGGCATGCATTAGTCGGTGCCGGGCACCTTGGGCTGAGGCTTACCAACTAGATAACCCTGTACGAAGTCGACGCCATAACCACGCAGCAGCTCGAGCGTACTCTCACGCTCAACAAACTCGGCCACCGTTTTTTTGCCCAGACTGTGGGCAATATCTATCATCGATTTCACCAGTAACTGATCCACCGGATCATCATCCAAATCGGTAATAAAACCACCGTCAATTTTCAGAATATCGACCGGAAAATACTTGAGATAGTTGTAAGAGTTAAAGCCGGCACCAAAGTCATCCAGCGCAAAACGACAGCCCAGAGAACGCAGGCTGGTAATCATTCTTTTGGTTAGTTCAAAGTTGGAAATCGCTGATGTTTCGGTGATTTCGAACACAATCCGCGCAGGATCAATGCCGGTCTGTTTCAATTTATCCTGCACCAGTGGATACAAATGTTCATCCAGGAACACATTGCCTGACAGATTGATAGCAAACGAGATATCTTCCGGCATAGTACGCAACGTATCCATTGCCCGATCTATCACCCAAAAATCGATTTGGTGAATCAGGCCCATCGCTTCAGCGACCGGGATAAATTCTTTCGGGTAGTACAATACGCCGCCTTCACCACGCATGCGGATCAGGCATTCATAATGGTTCACTTCACCGGAATCCAGAGCGTAAATCGGCTGAAACTCCAGCAGGAAATTTCCCTGTTTTAACGCCGCCCGGATCCGAGGTGCCCATTCCACACTGTGACGCAAGGTATGCATTTCCCGATCTTCCGGATTGTAGAAGTGCACACGGTTTCGGCCACGTTTTTTAGCGGTATAACAGGCCTGATTAGCATGAGAGAGCAACTCACCGACGGTGGTTACATCATCCGGCTGGATTAGTTTGACACCGATACTGGCAGACAGATGGTAATGGTGACCGTGATGTTCAAAACTGTAGCCATCAAACAGATTTTTCAGGCCCTGTGCCTGTTTGATGATGGACTCTTCATCGGTGTTATCGACCAGTACGGCAAATTCGTCAGAGCCGATTCTGACTAGCGTGTCATTGACTCTGAAATAACGTCGCAGGGTGTTCGCTACCTGCACTAAGAGGGTATCACCCGCTTCATGCCCCTCGGCATCATTCAGCACTTTAAAACTGTCGAGATCAATATAGAACAGCGCGCTGCTGCTCATAAAGTTGCGAACCTGAGTCAGACTCAAATCCAGAGCCTGTTCCAGCCGCCGCCGGTTAGCCAGTCCGGTCAGATCATCATGGCTGACTGAAAATTGTAGCCGTGCCTCCATCACTTTCAGTGTGGCGACTTCATCTTCCAATCGCAATTGCTGCTGAAAACTACTGTCGCGCTCACGCTTGACCGCCAATGCGGTCATAATCGCCGGTGGCAGTGATTCTGCTGTCAACGGGTGATAAAGCAGCGAAGTGACACCGTGTCCGAGATCGGTCAACACCTGAGCGTGATCCCATTGTGATTCACGGCAGAGCTGGATAATGGGGATTAAACGCCACTCATCGAACTGGTCCATCATCAGCCGCGTGGCCTGTGCATCGAAGCCCGGCAAATCATCATCGACAATCAGCAAGTCCACATCGCAGATGTCATTGCGAATGCCCTCACGGAGCAGGCGATTTACATCGTCACCGGTATTGGCGGTATGAATATGGGTGAAACCACTTACCTGCAACAGCGTTTCGGTGAAAACGGTATCTGAGGCACGGCTGCCACCGATGATGATTTTAGCGTCAAGGAGATCAGCCGCTGCGGCTATTGAAGCCGGCTCGCTGAGTGTCTGCTCTGCCCTCTCAATCGCAGGCAGGCGTTCCTTGAATGGTATATTCATCGGCTATGGCTTGTACTACATCACGTAGACCAAAATTGATATGGTTTCGACGATATAGTTTTTATATATAAAAATCAATACTTAAAGTGATTTTTATAATGCGATTTATAAAGTTCTTTGTGAAATAGCCTGGATTTTAGCTGGGACTACTTCCTTCCCCCAGTCTTAGGGGGAGGAATTTTCTTTTTTATTTACAGGGACTTTCCCAGAAACCAGGTAGGCATAGGCAATGACTTCGGCGATAACACGGTAAAGCATTGGCGGAATCTCCTCGCCCAGATTCAGATCGCTTAACAGCTCAGCCAGAAGCGCATCCTCCCGGAGCGGGATATTGTGCTCTCGGGCAATACGCAGGATCTCTTCGGCAATCGCGCCTTCACCGCTGGCAGTAACAATCGGTGCATTCTCACCATCGTATTCAAGTGCTATCGCACGTAGCGGCTCTTGTTTATCTGTCATACAGAAATATCCAGCAAATGCTCTGACATCAGCACCGCTGCTTCTGCTTGTAGCGGATGTACTGGTGCCTGACGGCAACTCAGGTGACTGACTTTCATACCCAGCTTGGTCAATCTCTGATTCAGCGCCTCAATATGATTGACCAGCAAGGCTGCGCTTTCTTCGCGTTCAGCCAGCAATACGACTTTCACATCGTCATTGTGCAGGCTGATCCGCGCCTGCATCGGCCCCAGATTTTGGGTTTCCAGATTCAGTTGCACCTGCCAGATCGTCTCATCATCACCCGTTGATGAGGGTGAGTGCTGTTCCAATCTGAGTTGCAAACGCTCAAGCTGCTGTCTATCTTTCACCGGCAGATCAAATAGCCAGATGTTTACATTGCTGGGGTTATCCACATCACGCAGCATCGTCAATTGATTAAGCTGAATCCGCGCGCTGACTGACTCCACCTCTCGTAATAATTCACGTAACACCTGCCACTCCAGTGCACGCAAGGCTGTCTGACTGGCTGCATCATTGGTCATCACTTCCCGCGCCTGAATAAACGCCTGAACACCGGTCATCACCGATGCCGGAACAGTCTGCGGCGCAGTCGTCTGGCCAGTATTGGCCGATAATGCCGTGAGTAAGCTCAGTAATAACTGCCCCGGTGTTTGACCCTGACTCGCCAGTGCAGGCTGTATCAAGGCTGGCAATGCGCGTAAGGCCTGTGGCTGGCTTAGCTGCTGTAACGCTGTCTGCACCTGCTTCGGTAAGCTATTGTGCAAGGCCTGATTATCGGCAAACCGTGATGGCGGCTGTGCCAGTTCGGTTTTGAGTTGCTGCGCCAGTTGTAGCAGGTTCGCCTTCAAGTCCTGTCGCACAAAAGTTTGCGGACTATCCTGCAACAGGCGTTTTTCCAAAAACAGTCCACTGTTGCTTAATGCCTGTCGCAGGCCGTCAGCCTGTTGCAGGCTTTGTCGGTCCGTCAGCGCCTGCATAAGCTGACTAATGCCCTGCCGAATGGTTTCAGTACTGAATAGTTCCGGCTTTATCTGATTCAGCATCGACAATGTATTGCTACCCGAGGCATTAAGCTGAGACAAAGTCTGACGCTGATAATTTTGTATTAGCTCGGCACGACTGGGGCTGCCGGTTTTGAGTTGTACGGCCAGCGGCTGCTCTTTCAGCACTTCCAGCGTCAATTTATCACCGGGTCGAAAGGCCTGTTTCAAAGCACTGATATCTACCTCGATCTGTGTCGGAAGTCTGCTTTGGGTAGCTGTTTGTGGCTTCGACTCAGTAGTATTAATCAGGCTGGGACTGACCAAGAGCCGATTCTCTGCCAACAGCTTGATCACTTCCACGAACACTTGCTGGCCCAACCTGAGTGCCGGTGATGATAGCTGCTGCTCAGTCGTTGCCGGAGTAAGCCGAATCACCGGCTGACCGTTTTCCACGCTACGCTCCAGCAGTACTCTCTGGCCCGGCTGCAGGGCTTGCTCACTCGTCAGCTGAAGCAGGGTTTCACCAAGTCGTAGCTGAATCACTGAGGCATTCAAACGGGCTACCACCGTGGCCTGAAGCTGCTGCCCTTCCGCCAGTTGGGTCAGCAGTCGCGCCGGTACGTCCTTGAGTACCTCAGACTGCATAGGCAATGACGGGTTTATCTGCATGAAGACACCAAAAACAGCAACATGGTGCTAGTATAACAACGAGCTGATTGCATAGAGCAACGGAGCAATGACAAATAAGCATGGACAATGGTATATCCGCAGACAGGGAGAGATAACCGGCCCGTTTAATGGCTCGGTCATCATGAACCATCTAATTGTTGGCAGGCTGAGCATGGACGATGAAGTGTCAGCAGACAGCAAGCAATGGTTGCCGCTGGCTCAACATCCTGATTTGCACCCGGACACAGAGCCTGAAGATAAGGCCAAAAGACGTCTGGATGAACGCACCGGTCTGGATAGACGTCAACACCAGACACCTCGAGCAGAGCATCTACGTCAGCGACGCGGTGAACGTCGTAGCGAGGAACCTGAAAGTGCAAAGGAACGGCGTGATTTCCGCCGTCAGCTTATGCTGCAATACCGTGAGCGCAGTGAACGTATGTTCTGGCCGCTGCTGATTACTTTCGGCTTTTTAATTGCCATCACCCTGATGGCGGTCCTGTTTCCGACCACTATTCCGATGCCGTTGCCTAACTGTAGCTCGCCGGCTGCGCCTGAAGTGAACTGGAATAACTGCCTGAAATCAGAGGCCGATCTGGCCAATCTGGATATGCGTGCAGCACATTTACGCAATAGCCATCTCAACCATGCCAAGCTGATGAATACCATTCTGGCCGAAGCCGATATCGCCTACGCCAACTTGCGTCGTGCAGATCTGAGCTACAGCGACTTACACGGAGCGATTCTGTTCGGCACTAATCTCACTGAGGCCGATCTGTCGAACGCCGATCTCAGCAATGCTGATCTGGCTTATGCCGATCTGACCAATGCAAAGCTGGGTGGCGCGCAACTTGACGGTGCCCGTCTGGACAGTGCCATCTGGATTGATGGCCAGGTTTGTGCAGCTAACTCGATTGGTGAATGCCTGTTAGCGACGCAGTAATCTATCCAGCTGACGATCTTGTGAGTTTGCCAGCGTCAATTGCGAGATGATACTGCCAATCAAAGCCAGAAACATGTCCCATTGCGCATCCCAGTTATCGCCCTGGGTACCGAGAAAAGCTTCCGCTGCTTGATCATTAATCACCGCTGCCCACCACTCGATAAGCTCATAGCAGGCACTGACGGCGAGGCTGACACAGCAAAGTAGAAAGAACAGCCATTTGCCGCGCTCTAAAGGTGAAGTCCGCAGCAATAACTCGCGCCCCACCATGGCCGGTACCACGCCCTGAACAAAATGGCCCATCCGGTCGTAATGATTACGGGCCAGATCAAATTCATCCTGAATCCAGTTAAACAGGGGGTTTTCGGCATAAGTGTAATGCCCGCCGATAATCAGAATCAGGGCAAAAATCGCGATTACACGAACGGTAACCAGCGTTAATGGAAAGCGTTGATACGTCAACAGTAGGATGGGAATGGCAATCATGACCGGTACGGTTTCCATAAACCAGGTCAAACGGTCTGCCACTGGGTCGATGGCTGAATACAACAGGCTAGCTGCGACAACGCTCAGCCACAGCAGTTTTTCCTGATTCATGGTCATCATTGCCTCCTGCCCTGTTGACCCGTGCTGACGTCGTTAGTGCAAAGTTCTGGGTACCGCCAGCGTGAACGGGGGAATCGCCACTTCGAATTGTTCGCCATTATCACCGACCATTTTGTAATGGCCCTGCATCATACCGACAGGGGTATCGAGCATGGCGGCACTGGTGTAGGTGAACTCCTGTTCCGGTGCCAGATAAGGGTGTAAACCCACAACGCCGTCACCCTCGACTTCTTGCTCATTGCCATCACCACCGGTGATCTTCCAGTAGCGTGACAGCAGCCGTGCCGACGTCTGACTGTGGTTTTTAATCGTGATGGTATAGGCAAACAGGTAACGCGCTTTATCCGGATCAGATTCCTGATCCAAATAGGTCGCTTCCACATCCACCAGAATAAGATTGTTTTGTTCGCTCATGCCTCAATTATACATGGCTTTGCGAGCAAGAAGATGTGCACCTTTGAGGCCAGCGTCGGGATCTAAAACCACTCGGATTGGCAGCCTTTCTAACAAATGGCGCATACGTCCTTTCGCCAGAAGAGCCTCCAAGAATAAGGACTGTTCAAGTAAATCGAGGTTTTTGGTGACGATACCACCAGCGATGTATAAGCCATTTTTTGGCATGACAGTCAGCGCCAGATTGCCAGCTTGAGCCCCATACAAAGCAAAAAATAACATCATGGCTTCATACGACAGGCTATCACCATCACGTGCGTAATCACTGATTACCTTGGCGGCATTTTCTTTCATCATTGCCAATCGGCAATCAGGGTTCTCCTCCATTTGGCGATAATCGCGGAGGAAGTTGTAAATAGTGACTATGCCTTCACCTGACACTAATCGCTCATAAGACACATGCTCAAAGCGTTTCAGCAAATGCTCTAACAGGCGCGTTTGGGTTGAGTCTTGCGGTGCAAAGTCCGTATGTCCCCCCTCCGTTGGGTAGACTTTCCATCCATGAGCATGCTCTATCATGTATGCCTGCCCGAGGCCGGTGCCGGCACCAATTACTGCACGAGGGCCGGCATCAGGCTCCCCGACCTGCAAGGTTGAGTAATCCTGCTCGTCGAGCTCAGCAATGCCATAGCCCACTGCTTCAAAATCATTGCATAAAACAACCGTTTCAATACTGAAACGGTGTTCCAGTTCTGTACGCACAATAACCCACGGTAAATTGGTGACTTTGGCTGAGTCTCCCTCCACAGGTCCGGCGACAGCCAAACTCGCAACAGCAATCGGATAAGCGCCTTCTATCTCTGCTAAAAACGCCGCCAAAAGGTGTTCAAAACTCTCATAAAGACAACACTCAAAGCGCTGCTTATGTATCAGCTCACCCTCCTTTGTGGTGAGCTGAAGCAAAGTCTTGGTTCCCCCGATATCGGCTGCAAGCAGATAGACCATGGTTATTGTTCGGCAGCTGCCTTATCCATAAACCAGTAATAGGTGTTTTGTGGTGCCAGGCGCTGAACCGGCAGACCGGATACCGCATCGGTAGTGATATCTTTCACAATAGCCGCCTTGCCTTCACCGGAAATGAATACGATGACCTGAAGCGCAGCATTTATGACCGAATAGGTCATGGTGACACGCCATGAGTCGAATTTTTCGACATACAGTTCTGTGGTCAAGGTGTCAGTCACATCCAATGCCGGGGTTTCCGGGAACAACGAAGCAATATGCCCATCCGGCCCCAAGCCCAGCAGGACCAAATCAAATGGTGCGCCTTGCATGACATCCTGCATGGTTTCTGCGTAACGTTTTGCCACTTCGGCAGGCTCATTACTCTCAGTCGGCATGCGATGCACATTTTCGGCTGGAATCGGAATGAGGTCGAGCATCGCCTGACGCGCCATCTTAAAGTTGCTGTCATCATGGGTAGGCGGAACACAACGCTCATCACCAAAAAACAGGTGTACCCGCGTCCAGTCGATTTGCTCGATATAGGGTGAGGTTGCCAGTTTCTGGTACAGACCTTTTGGTGTTGAACCTCCGGCCAATGCCACATAAAACACACCACGCTTGGCAATCGCCGCGCGAGCGGTGGTGACAAAATGTTCGGCAGCGGCGGTTATCAGGCTGGCCGAATCCGCCAGGATCTTTTGTTCTGCTTTCATGAAATCCTCTGTTCAAATTTACTAAAAAAGATACGGTGGCAGAGCCGATGATGATGCAGATAACATCACGCTTTATGCTCGGCTTAATTGCTAGCATGATATATGAAAACTTAGCCAAATTGAGATTGTCTTAAACCGGACTTCCAACAAACAAGGATCGCTCATGAAACCCAGCCTCGCATTTCTGTCCCTGCTTTTTTTGTCTTCTTTAAGCTATGCAGACGATCATAAGCTACAACTCGGCATTGTTAATCTGGATGCCAGCGCGATTCAAGACGTCGAAAACGATGAGCTGGTCGCCCGTCTGCAAGTGATTGAAGATGGTCGCGATCCGGCGCAACTGACTAATCTAGTGAATCAGAAAACCGCGCTGGTGCTTGATGCTGTGAAGAACTTCAAAGACATCCAAGCCGAGACCAGCAGCTATCACACCCGTCCAATTTATGATGATGGCAAAATCAGATCCTGGCAGGTGTCACAGCAGCTCACGCTGGAAACAGGCAACTTTGACCAAATGAGCCAGTTCATTGCTGATATCAATTCACTGGCCAATATTCAAGGCATGCAGTTTCAAGTCTCTGATGAAAAAGCTGAACAGGTCAAACAGGATCTATTGAAACAGGCGATTACTAAATTTCAGGCTAAAGCCAAACTCATTGCCAGCGAATTTGATCGTAGTGGCTACGAGTTGGTCAATCTCTCAATTGATGGTAATTATTTCCAGCCGACACCGGTGATGGAACGTGCGGTCATGATGTCTGCCGACAGCATGAGTAAAGGTGCGCCAGCCGCATTGGCCGGTGGCAGTAATGAAGTCTCTGTAACTGTCCGCGGCAGTATTCAGCTCAGTATCAACTAGACGACTTTCTTTTCTGTAACAGGCGTGGCATCAGCGGCGCCTGTACAAAGAAAGTAAACAGAACAACACCATAGACCATGGATTGTATCGTCCACCAGTAATCCAACTCTGTGGGCAGTGACAACACCAGTGCCAGCGTCACTGCCCCTCTGAGTCCACCCAATAACATCAACTGCTGATCCGCGACACTCAGCCGCTGAGTCTTGCTTGGCCATAATAGAGCAGCAGCGCTCATCAGCATTACAATGCGGGCAAGAATCACTGCCGCAATCGCGATCAACATTGCCAGCCAGTTATGGTCAAACATGCTCAGCGTGATGGTAACGCCCATGATCAAAAACATCAGTGCTTCGGCAACAAACACCGTAAACGCCCAAAACTCATCGACAAACAGAGGTTGTGAAGCCTGTTGCCGTGGTTGTTGCAGGCTATAACTTAGGATGAGTCCCGTTATCAGCACCGCCATCACGCCTGACACTGCCAGCACTTTTTCGGCCAGTAAAAAGGACAAATAGGCCACACTGAGGGTCACCACCGCTTGCGACACACTGTCAGCAAAACGTTTCAGGATCAGGCTTGCCAGTACGCCTATCACCGCACCACAGCCAATCCCTCCAACAAAGACCAGAAAAAACTGTATCGCGGCATCAGCAGCAGAAAATAGGGCCGCCGGCATAAGGGCCAGTTGCAAAATCACGCTGAAACCGACTATCGCCATGGCGTCATTGAGTAATGACTCACCTTCCAGCAATACACATAAACGCTTGGGGGCACCCAGATCACGCATCATGCCGACCACGGCTGCTGGATCGGTGGCGGCCAGTAGTACAGCCGTCAGCAAGGCAGCGATAAACGGGAACCCTGTTGGGTGCGCAATACCTACAAATATCAACCAGCCGCTGAGAAACATCGCCAGCAGCATCAATGGCAAAGCCAGCAATAACACGCCCAGCCAATGCTGTCTGAATGCGACCATATCCAAGGTAAAGGCCGCCTGAAAGATCAGCAGCGGCAGTAGCACATAGAAAATAAGATCATGGAAGGCATCAAAGCGGATGCCAGTGTCAAAACCGGCCGCAACAATCACTTCACTGGCGACAAAACCCAGGGCTATCAGCACCGCCGCAAAGGGCAGATGCCATTTTTCACTCAAGGGACGCAACAGCATTGCCACCAGTAACGCCAGCGCCAGAGAGAGCATACCGGTGGAGAGGCTCATCGGGGCCTGCTCCTATGTGTAGAAGGAATACGACGACGCATACGTCACACCCTCTTCGACTGAAGATACTGTCAGCAAACCACAGTTGCTGACAGGCATCAAGCCGGACTA
This sequence comes from Methylophaga sp., assembly GCA_030148085.1. GTDB lineage: Bacteria > Pseudomonadota > Gammaproteobacteria > Nitrosococcales > Methylophagaceae > Methylophaga. Next base: position 56,552 of record JASBUF010000069.1, read on the forward strand.
CTTCAGGAACAATGGATAGGCCGGGTTATCGGTCTCTTCCCAGTAGCTGTAGCCCAGGGTATCGAGAAAGGTCTGGAACTCAGACTCGTAATTAGCCGGAACCTGAATACCAACCAGAACCCGTCCGTAGGCAGCACCATGATTACGGTAATGGAACAGACTGATATTCCAGCGTTTGCCGATACGCGTTAAAAAGCGCAGCAACGCACCTGGGCGCTCCGGAAACTCAAAACGGATCAGCCGCTCATCGGTCACCTGTGGGGCATGGCCCCCTACCATATAACGGATATGCAGCTTCGCCATTTCATTGTCGGTGAAATCGACCCAGTCGTAGCCGGCATTATCAAGTAAGCCAAACAGCTGCTGTCGTTCTTCATCCTTGCCAGTAATGCGGACACCGACAAACACCTGCGCCTGCTGATCGTCCGCATAGCGGTAGTTGAACTCAGTAATACCGCGGTCGCCAAGCGTTTTACAGAACTTCTGGAAACTGCCGGGTTCTTCATCAATCTTGGTGGCAAACAGCACTTCACGGCGTTCACCGATTTCGGCCCGCTCTGCGACATGACGTAAGCGGTCGAAATTGATATTGGCACCACTGTCGATAACCACCATATGCTGATTCTGCATCGGGTTTTCTTTGAGATATTTTTTCACCCCGGCCACCGCCAAGGCACCCGATGGTTCGGCAATGGAGCGGGTATCTTCAAAGATATCCATGATCGCCGCGCAGAGTTCGTCACTATCGACCGTCACGATCTCATCGACTGTCTCGCGACACACACGAAACGGTTCAACACCCACCTGTTTGACCGCCGTACCATCAGCAAACAGACCAACCTGATCCAGTTTCACACGCTCATCAGCGGCCAAAGCCGCTTTCATGCTCGCAGCATCGGCAGGTTCGACGCCAATCACTTTGATCTCCGGCCAGAAGGCCTTGATATAGGCTGCGACTCCGGCAATCAGACCACCACCACCGACCGGCACAAACACCGCATGCAACGGGTCCGGATGCTGACGGATAATCTCCATCGCAATCGTGCCCTGTCCGGCAATCACTTCTGGGTCATCGTATGGATGAATAAAGGTACGGCCTTGTTTTTCTGCGACCTCTAACGCATAGGCACCCGCATCATCGTAGCTGTTGCCATGCAATTGAATCTCGGCGCCATAGGCGCGTACCGCTTCGACCTTGATTGGCGGTGTGGTTTTCGGCATCACGATGAGTGCCGACACCCCCATTTTCTGAGCGGATAAAGCAACACCTTGGGCATGATTACCGGCTGATGCGCAGACCACACCGCGTGCTCTTTCGTCTTCAGTCAGCTGGCTCATGCGATTATAGGCGCCGCGTAACTTGAATGAGAAGACTGGCTGAAGATCTTCACGCTTAATCAGGATCGTATTCTGCAGCCGTTTCGACAGCCGCGGCATCACGTCCAGCGGCGTCTCCTGAGCGACATCATAGACGCGGGCTTTAAGAATTTTTTCTACGTATCCAGTTAGCATTGCCATCAAGTTCTGTCTTTACGGCTATCACCTGTTAAGCCAACGGCTTAATGATGACAGCGGATTAGGGTTAAGCAAACGCTTACGTTACCATTGACGCTAATTTATCTCTATAATTGCCGGGATAATTTTTACGTCATTTTGAACAAGAGGAAGCACGCATGAATGCTGATGAGATGAAAAAGCAAGCCGCCTGGGCTGCACTCGAATACATTAAAGGTGATGGTATTGTTGGTGTCGGTACTGGTTCTACTGTGAACCACTTTATTGATGCTCTGGCTACCATCAAGGGCCGCATTGAAGGCGCGGTATCCAGCTCTGAAGCTTCCACTCAAAAAATGAAAGACCTCGGCATTCGCGTGTTCGATCTGAATGAATGCAACGATATTGAAGTCTATGTCGACGGTGCTGATGAAGCCAATCCATTCCTGGAACTAACCAAAGGTGGAGGCGGTGCGCTGACCCGTGAAAAAATCATCGCTGCAGCTAGCAAACAGTTTGTCTGTATCGTTGATGCCAGCAAGCAGGTCGACATTCTAGGTAAATTCCCGCTGCCAGTTGAAGTCATTCCGATGGCACGTAGCTATGTCGCTCGTGAAATCGTCAAACTGGGCGGCCAGCCTGTTTACCGTGAAGGCGTGATCACCGATAACGGTAATGTCATCCTTGACGTGCACGGCATGGATATCATGGAACCGATCAAACTGGAAAAAACCCTGAACGATATCGTTGGTGTGGTGACTAACGGTCTGTTCGCGATGCGTCCGGCAGATGTGCTGCTGGTTGGTTCAGAAGAGGGAACCAAAACCGTTTACGCGAAATCGTAAAACTTAGCGGCCGGCCCGGGAGTGGGCCGGCCCCTTTTACTCTCAGCATGGCGCTTTTATGTTCAGACCGCTCAGTCTCTATATCGGCACACGATACACCCGGGCAAAACGCCGTAACCATTTTATTTCCTTTATTTCTTTAACCTCGATGCTGGGCGTTGCCCTCGGCGTCGCTGCCTTGATTACCGTACTCTCGGTGATGAATGGTTTTGAGAAAGAGCTGAAGGAACGCATCCTCGGCATGACCTCACATGCCTTCATCACTGGCCCTGACGGTACACTAAGCGACTGGAAAGCCCTGCGTGACCAGATCAAGGATCACCCGGATCTGGTCGACTCCGCTCCCTTTGTTGAAGGCCAAGCCATGCTCAGTCAGGGTAACCGAGTTCGTGGCACGCTGGTGCGGGGTATTGATGTGGAAATGGAAAAAACCGTTTCCAGCATTGGTGACAAAGTGGTTCAGGGCCAACTGGAAGCACTGACAGACGGCAGCTTCGGCATCGTGCTCGGTAAGGATTTGGCACTGGCCATGGGCGTCGTCACCGGTGACAAGATCACCTTGATTACCCCACATGTGAGCCCAACACCCGCCGGCGTGATTCCCCGCCTCAAACGACTGACAGTGGTTGGTATTTTCGAAATCGGCATGTATGAATATGACAGCGCGCTGGCCATCATGAATATCACTGATGCCGCCAAGCTGTTCAAAATTCCGGACAAAGTCACCGGGCTTCGGCTGGAGTTTGATGATGTCTTCAAGGCGCCACAACTGCTACGTGATCTGATGCAGGATGTGCCAACACATTACCGCGCTGCTGACTGGACCTTCCAGCATGCCAACTTCTTCCGCGCATTGAAAACCGAAAAGACGGTGATGTTTGTCATTCTGATGCTGATTGTCGCCGTGGCCGCCTTCAATATCGTTTCCACCCTGGTGATGATGGTCACTGACAAGCAGTCGGATATCGCCATCCTACGAACCCTGGGCATGACACCGGGCAGTGTAATGGGCATCTTTATGGTTCAAGGCACCCTGATTGGCCTTATTGGTACGGGTCTTGGTGTGATAGGCGGTATTTTGCTGGCACTCAATATCGAAAACCTGATCGCGGGCCTGGAAAAACTTCTGGGTTACCAGTTCCTGCCTGCCGATGTTTATTACATTAGCAGCCTGCCCTCCGATTTGCAGTCACAGGATGTCGTCACTATTGCCATCACTGCATTTGTCTTATCTATTCTGTCGACGCTTTACCCGTCATGGCGTGCCGCACAGGTGAAACCAGCCGAGGCCTTACGTTATGAGTAATGCAGTTATTGCCGCCAGTAACCTGTCGAAATCTTTCACTGACGGTGGCTTGGAAACGCATGTGCTGGAGGGAGTCAACCTGACAGTGAACAAAGGTGACAGACTAGCTATTGTCGGCAGTTCCGGCTCCGGCAAGAGTACCCTGCTCCATATTCTGGGGGGGCTAGACACCCCGACGCAGGGTCAAGTACTGGTCAATGGTCAGGATATCCATGCGATGAAAAGCCACGCGTCCAGTCGCCTACGTAACCAGCAACTGGGCTTTGTCTACCAGTTTCATCATCTGTTGCCGGAATTTACAGCAGTCGAGAACGTTGCCATGCCGCTGGTTATCGGCGGTAAGTCACCAAAAGCCGCACAGCAACAAGCTCGTGATTTATTAGAGCGGGTGGGACTGGGACATCGCCTTGAACACAAACCGAGCGAACTCTCCGGCGGTGAACGTCAACGGGCGGCCTTGGCTCGTGCCTTGATTACCGAACCGGCCTGCCTGCTGGCCGATGAACCGACGGGTAACCTCGATCACCGCACGGCACAGTCTATTTTTGATTTGTTGCTGGAATTGAATACGGATCTGGGTACAGCGCTGGTTATTGTCACCCATGACACCGAACTGGCGGCCAAAATGGACAAAGTCTCCACCCTACTGGATGGTGTACTTCAGTCCTGACGGGTCTGATTTTTATGCGGACGGCTGATCCAACTGCGGATAACAATTAAGCGCCAGCCAATCCGCACAAATAACACGGCCAGCAGTGCCGAGAGCACACCGAAAATTGTGCAGCCCAATAGCAAGGGCTGCCAAATCTTCAGAAACTCATGGGTAAACCACTCCCAGGTGGGACTGAAAGCATAGTGTTCAACAGGAATTTCCAGCACCCACGCACCCAGTTTGTAGGCATAGAAATAAATCGGGGCCATGGTAAGAGGATTGGTAATCCACACAGCCATGGAGGCAATCGGTAAATTCACCCTAAAGACAATCGCCAATGCAGCGGCGATAAACATTTGCCCTAAAATCGGCATAAAACCGACGAATAGGCCAAGCGCCAGTCCACCTGCCACCGAACGTCGGTTCAAGTGCCACAATCTGGGTTCTGTCAGCCGCTGACCAAACTTGCGCAGGTGTGGATGTTCGCGCATCGTATCGTGATCTGGCATGATGCGTTTTAGAAATCTACGAGGCATCGTGTCTCAGTCGGAGCAAAGTCGGGCGTCATTATAGGGATATATGATTAAAATCGCCATCGGGTTTTTGCTGGGCTGCCTGTTGTGTCTGAACCTGAGTGAGCTGCCCGCAGCAGGATGGTTGCTGGCATTGTTGCTCGCTCCCCTTATCTGGTTCAGGCAACTGCTGCTCAGTAGTCTTATTGTCGGCCTGTTATGGAGCGGAGTTCAAGCTCATCTTCGGCTCACTGACCAATTGCCGGAAACACTGGCAGGCCAAACGATACTGACGCAAGGTCGTATTGCCTCGGTACCGGAACAACATGACCATTTAGTAAGATTTATTTTTGAGCCTGAAAACCCTGAGTTACCTGACAAAATCCGCCTTAGCTGGTACCACCCGCCTGAACAGATTCCCACCGCCGGTGAACGCTGGCAACTCGGGTTACGACTTAAACCTCCGCGAGGACTGAGTAACCCCGGTAGCTTTGATTATGAGAAGTGGCTGTTTGCTGAAAACATTGGCGCTACCGGTTACGTTCATAATCGCTCCGACAATAAACGTTCGGCTGCCGCCCCACCGCTGCATGTGGACAATCTGCGCCAGCAGATACAACAGACTTTAGCTACTCTTCTACCGGCTGCCCATCAACCGGCCCTGGTTCAAGGTCTGGCGGTGGGCCTGCGCGACAATCTGAGTCAACAGCACTGGACGGTATTAAGACAGACTGGCACCAGTCACCTGCTCGCCATTTCAGGCTTACATATTGGTCTTGCGGCTACGCTGGGTTTCTTTTTATTTCGCTGGGGCTGGAGCCTGTCGACCAGTGCATTACACAGAATCCCGGCCAAACAGATCGGCGCTATTGGCGGGCTGCTCTTCGCCTTGTTCTATGCCTTGCTAGCCGGTATGTCGATTCCGACTCAGCGCGCGCTTATCATGGTCACCACCGTAATGGTGGCCCTGCTGTTGCGGCGAACAGCTTATCCCTCCCAGCTTTTCGCCTTGAGTTTATTCGCCGTGCTGGTGTTCGATCCTTTATCGGTGTTGAATGCCGGTTTCTGGCTGTCTTTTAGCGCCGTTGCCCTGATTCTGCTGACTTGCAGCGGGCGCTTTCCATCTGCAAAACGCAGTTGGTTATGGATACATCTATGGCTGGCATTAGGTCTGATGCCGCTACTATTATTATTTTTTGGTGAATTTTCGCTGATTGCACCGCTGGCAAACTTAGTCGCCGTGCCAGTGGTCAGCCTGCTGGTCGTTCCTCTCATCCTATTGACGATGTTGCTGTTACCGCTCAGTCAATCGCTGGCAGGCCTAGCATTCTGGTTAGCCGATCAACTGCTGCATTATCTATGGCTCTGGCTGAGCTGGCTTGCCGAACTTCCCATCGCTCACTGGCAGCTCCATCATCTGCCCGACGTCATTTTAGTGATTATGGCTGCCTTGTGGTTACTGCTACTTCTTCCGCGTGGCATGCCCGGCCGCTGGCTGAGCCTGATGGGTTTGTTACCCCTGTTTTTGTATCTACCCAATCGGCCTGCTCATGGTCAATTTTTCTTTACCCTGCTTGATGTCGGTCAGGGCCTGTCGGCTGTCATTCAAACCGAACACCACACTTTGGTCTTTGATACCGGCCCTCGCCATAGCGAGCGATTTGATACCGGCAGCAGTGTGGTTGCTCCCTATCTGCTCAGTCAGGGAATCACGTCCATAGACAGCTTAATTGTAAGTCATGGTGATAACGATCACCGCGGCGGCGTTGAGGGTCTACTTGAGACGCTGCCAGCCAAACAGATCCTCACTAGTGAAAACACGACACTGCCGCAAGCCCAACTATGCCAGGCCGGACAGCACTGGCGCTGGGATGGTGTCGACTTCACCATTTTGCAACCGTCTGCAGGCCAGCAAGGCAGTAAAAATAACCGTTCCTGCGTGCTGAAAGTGACCAGCACTGAGTTACGACTCTTATTACCCGGTGATATCGAGCAAGTGGCTGAACAGCAATTGCTTGGCAGTTATGGCGCCGAGCTGGATGCCGATATTCTGGTCGTGCCCCATCATGGCAGCCGCACCTCATCTACCGGAGCCTTTATTGACGTGGTCTCCCCTGCCTATGCCTTATTTCCGGTCGGCTACCGCAACCGTTATGGCTTCCCGAAGGACGATGTCGTACAGCGTTATCAGGACCGGGAAATCACCCTGTTAAGAACGGATCGGCACGGCGCTTTAATTTTCGATAGCAAAAACCCGCCTATTCGCTGGCGACAACACAGTTCGCATTTATGGCATAACAGCTCTACTGAGTAAGTCTATTTTCACGTATGATGGGCGCTGTCATCATTCATTCAACAGAGACTGAATTATCATGCTGGAATTGTTTAAAGCAGGCGGTTGGCTGATGATACCGCTGTTTATCTGTTCGGTAATTTCTATCGGTATCATTGCTGAGCGTTTCTGGAGCTTACAGAAAAAGCGTATTGCGCCTGGCGAGCTGGTCACCCAGATTTGGCAGTGGCTGCAATACAAACAGGTTGACGAGCAGCGTATCAAAGCCCTGCAGGCAAATTCGCCACTGGGTCAGGTTCTGGCCGCAGGCCTTATCAACCGCAACAGTTCACGGGATATTACCAAGGAAAGTATTCAGGATGTCGGCCGTCACGTGACTGTCGCCATGGAGCGTTATCTCAACACACTGGGCACGATTGCCGCTATCTCACCACTCATTGGTCTGCTCGGTACCGTTATCGGCATGATTAAGGTGTTTGCCGTCATCACTGCCGAAGGTGTGGGAAACCCTGAAACCCTGGCAGGCGGTATTTCCGAAGCCTTGATCACCACCGCAACCGGTCTGGTTGTGGCGATTCCGAGCCTGATTTTCTACCGCTACTTCCGCGGCAAAATCAGTAAGCTGGTTGTCGGAATGGAAGAACAGGCCATGCAACTGATCGAGATTCTGCATGGCGAGCGTCAATTTGATGTTGATGAGGAAACACGACGTGAATCTGTCACCACAACGATCTGAGGATCCCGATGTCAATCTGACACCGATGATTGACGTCGTTTTCCTGTTATTACTGTTCTTTATGGTGTCTACCAGTTTTATCCGTGAAAGCTCACTCAAGGTGAACCTGCCGGAAGCCACCGGCGAAGCCATGCTGGAGCAGGATCAGCCGATTGATATCGTGATTCAGGCCGACGGCCAGTTTCTGGTCAATGGCGAAGCGCTACCCACCGTGAGCCGTGAAATCCTGCAGAACGTGCTGAAATCAGTAGTGGGTGACAATGCGGATCCACACATCATTATCAGCGCCGATGCCGACGCTCAATATCAACATATCGTCACGGCAATGGATACCGCACAACAGCTGGGCTACACCAAACTGACGCTGGCTACCCGTCAAAGCAGAACAGAGAACTAATGACACAACAACACGCTGAAATCAGCGCTATACAGCTGTATAAGCGCCTGCTGCGCTATGCAAAACCCTATTGGCGTGTATTTCTCGCCGTTATCCTGGCAATGGTAGTGTATTCAGCGACCGAAGCCGGTGTCGCCATGATCATGAAACCATTGATGGACGATGGCTTTGTCGGCCGTGATACCGATGTGATCACCATGCTTCCCTTAGCCATTATCGGGCTGTTTTTAATTCGTGGTCTGGCCGATTTTTTTACCACATACGGGCTTGGTTGGATTGCACGTAATGTCATCAAAACGCTGCGTGAACAAATGTTCAACAAGCTGCTAGTCTTGCCCTCTGCTTTCTACGACCACAGCACCTCAGGTCAATTGATGTCAAAACTGCTCTACGATGTGGAGCAAGTGGCCTCTGCCGCGACAGACGCAGCACTGACCATGATTCGTGACAGCTTGACGATTCTCGGCCTACTCGCCTGGATGCTCTACCTGAGTGGTTTTCTATCCTTGCTCATCTTATTTACAGTACCGTTTATTGCTCTGCTGGTGTACTACATTAGCGTTCGCTTCCGACGCATCAGTAAAAATATCCAGAACTCAATGGGTAATGTGAGTCATGTTTCGGGGGAAATCATTGATGGTCATCGTGAGGTGAAGACCTTTGGCGGCCAGGCTTACGAAACCAAACGCTTTGATAAAGTTAATCAAGGCAATCGCCAGCAGCAGATGAAAAAGATCGCTACGGATGCAGTTGCACAACCGTTGACAGCTTTGATTGCTGCCGTTGGTATGGCACTGGTCATTTATATTGCGACCCTGCCACAGATGCTCGATAAAATTACGGTGGGTGACTTCATCTCCTTTGTGACTGCAATGATGATGCTACTGACACCAATGAAACGTCTTACCAAGGTCAACGCCAAGCTACAGGCAGGTATTGCTGCTGCAGAGAGCATATTTAATTTATTAGATGAAAAGCCTGAGGTCGATGAGGGTAAGCTGACGATAGAGCGGGCTAAAGGTCATATTGAATACCGTCATCTCAGCTTCAGCTACAACGCCGACAAAGCCAAAGTGTTGGATGATATCTCCTTTATCGCCGCACCAGGACAAACTATCGCCTTTGTGGGACATTCAGGAAGTGGTAAAACGACCCTGGTCAGCTTGTTGGCGCGCTTTTATAACGTTGATCAAGGTCAGATTTTTATCGACGGCATTGACATCAATCAACTGCAACTGAGTGCATTACGTCGGCAAATGTCACTGGTTAATCAACAGGTCGTGTTGTTTAACGACACGGTTGCTAACAATATCCGTTATGGTTTGTCGGACGATGTGTCTGAGGACGCTATCATTGAGGCTGCTAAAGCGGCCCACGCCTGGGACTTTATTCAGCGTCTGCCAGATGGCCTGCACACCCAAGTTGGTGAAAATGGTGTTTTGCTCTCCGGTGGTCAGCGTCAGCGTCTGGCTATAGCCCGAGCATTATTGCGTGATGCACCGATCCTGATTCTGGATGAAGCCACCTCGGCGCTGGATACCGAAGCCGAACGTCATATTCAGGCTGCACTGGAAACCCTGATGCAGCAACGCACGACATTGGTTATCGCCCATCGTCTGTCGACCATTGAAAATGCCGACCGCATCGTCGTGATGCATAACGGTGAAATTCTCGAATCCGGTACCCATGCCGAGTTGCTGGCCAAGGGCAGCCACTATGCCGAACTGCACCGGCTGCAGTTTCAGGAAGCCTAACTGCCCTGATGAAATGGCTTACTGACAGCTGGTATCGCCCTCACCCTCTGCGATGGTTCTTGGTACCGCTTAGTCTGCTGTACCAACTGATTGCCACGATTAGAAAACACGCTTTTCAGCGCGACTGGCTGACACGACATCGCCTACGTGTGCCAGTCATTATCGTTGGCAATATCAGCGTCGGCGGCACCGGTAAAACCCCGTTTGTTATCTGGCTCTGTGAACAACTACAACAGGCCGGCTATAAACCGGGCATCATCAGTCGCGGTTATGGCGGCAAGGCACCCCGTTACCCACTCGAGGTCGATGCAACAACACCCACCAAACAAGCCGGTGATGAACCTGTTTTGATTGCCCGTCGCACGCAATGCCCGGTGGTGGTTGATCCCAACCGCAGTCGGGCAGCTGTGCACCTGTTAAGCCAGCACCGCTGCGATCTGATTATCTCTGATGATGGTTTGCAGCATTACGCCTTGCAGCGTGATATTGAGATATGCCTAGTTGATAGTCAGCGCCGCTTTGGCAATAAACTCAGTCTACCCGCAGGGCCGTTAAGAGAACCTGTATCCCGCCTGCAGAGTGTCGATTTTGTCGTTTATAACGGCGAAGCAGCGAGCCAACGCTATCAGATGCAACTGGCCCCCACGCAATGGGTGAATCTGGCCGATCCCAATATCACGCTGCCGCTGAACGCGTTCGCACAGCGGGAAGTGCATGCCATCGCCGGGATTGGTAACCCGCAGCGCTTTTTTGATCAGCTTTGTGAGTTCAATCCGATCGTACACCCTCACGCCTTTGACGATCATCATGCCTTTGATGAGGCTGATCTGAGTTTTGATGATGGCCTGCCGGTACTGATGACCGAGAAGGATGCTGTAAAATGTCAGGCATTCGCTAAAGACTTTTACTGGTACCTGCCGGTCTCCGCTGAGATTGATAACGGACTGGCGCAAGCCATATTGACTAAATTGAAGGACACCCCTCATGGATAATGCCTTACTTGAAATTCTGGCCTGCCCCGCCTGCAAAGGCAGCGTGCACTACATCAAAGCCAAACAGGAACTGGTCTGCCGTGGCTGCCGTCTGGCTTACCCCGTGCGTGATGATATTCCGGTGATGCTCACCGAAGAAGCACGCGAACTGGCTGCCGACGAAGAGGTGTAAATGAGCTTCAAAATCGTCATACCGGCACGCTATGCGTCCAGCCGCCTGCCTGGTAAGCCGCTGCTCGATATTGCTGGCAAACCGATGTTGCAACATGTGTTCGAGCGGGCAAAAGAAAGTGATGCAGAAGACGTTATTATCGCGACAGACGACCAACGTATCGCCGATGTTGCCAATCAGTTTGGCGCCGATGTCTGCATGACGTCTGATCAGCACCGCTCCGGCACTGATCGTCTGGCAGAAGTGGTCAGCCAGCGTGGCTTTGCTGATAACGACATCATTATCAACGTTCAGGGTGATGAGCCTTGTCTGCCTGCACTACTCATTAATCAAGTGGCGGCCGATCTGGCTGAATACCCGGATGCGGATATGGCCTCTTTGTTCAGCAAGATTCAGCTGGAAAAGCAGGTGTTCGACCCGAATGTGGTCAAGGTGGTGATGAACGCGCAGGGTTATGCGCTTTATTTCAGCCGAGCACCGATTCCGTGGATGCGCGACCATTTCAGCAGCGATAATCCGCTCCCTGCGGATATGCCTCACTACAGACATATCGGCCTGTATGGCTACCGTGCAGCTTTCCTCAAGCACTACGCAGAAATGATACCCTGCCTGCTGGAAACAGAAGAATCCCTGGAACAGCTACGCGCACTATTCCACGGGAAAAAGATTCATATGTCAGAAGCGTTGATCAGTGCCGGACACGGTGTCGACACCGAAGCCGATCTGAACGAAGTCAGACAGCTATTTACTGAGTAGTTTATCGAGACCTGCCGCCACCAGCTCGGCGTGCAGGTTTCCTTCCCCATCAAATACCGGCAAGGTATAGGTCACTGGTACTGTACGATGGCCTTCGCCATATTGAGTCGGCTGAATATTGTGGTCGTTTTCGAGTACTTGCAGGACCAGCTCGCGACCATCCAGCAGTTCAATAATTTCACAGCGGTGCTGATGGTAACTCACCTGCTGGCCAATCAAGGCCAGCAGATCGTCAGCAGGAATATTACTGTTCCTCGGCATGGGTCGTAGCGCTCACTTCAGGTTTGGCCTTGGTTTTCTTCTCCACGACATTATCATCCGAAGTAGACTTTTTTTCTACCGTCTTCGTCTCAGACTTAACCTCGGTATTAGCAGGCTTGTCAGCTACATTTGCCTGAGCTGTCTCAGTTGACTCAGGTTTGTCACGGTTATCCGCACGACGACGACGTGGTGCTGATGAACTTCGGCTGCGTTTCGGCTTCGATGACGGCGCTTTATTACCATCGACCTCAGACTGCGCTTCCTGCTTAATCAGATTGCCATTCACTTCAGGCTCTGGCGAAGGGATAGCATTACCGTCAATTTCTGGCTTGGGCGCAGCTGGTACATTTCCTTTTTCCTGCTCCTGACGAATCGCCTGGTCCGCAGTTTCAGGACGCGAACGGCGGCGGCGACCACCACGGCGTGAACGGCGACCATTGCCATTACGAGGCTTATCAGTACCATTATCTTCGGTTTCTGCTGGCTTATTATCTGCAGACTCAGCTTTATTATCCACGCTTTCCTCTTTCACCGATTCGTTGCGACGGCGTGGTTTACGACGTTCGTCACTGCTGCGACTACCGCGATTATTACGGCTTTGATTACGGCCGGATTTTTGCTGGGCAGGCTTCTTCTCATCCGCTTTTTCCTGCTCGGCTTCCGGCTCAGTATTACCGGTCAACACATTCAGCAGGCGCTTGAGCAGACTTGGTTTTTGCTCAGGTTCTTTTTCACGAACAATAACCGGTGCTGGTGCGGCCGGTGAGATACCAGTTACAGCAGGTTGCTCTATCGCTGGTTTGTCACGCAGCACCACAGGAGTTTCCTGTTCAGGAGCAGTAATCATCTGATGGCTGACTTCGGTACGGACATTGCCATCTTTAATGCGCTCAATATCGTAATGAGGTGTTTCCAGATGTGGGTTTGGAATCAAGACCACTTTGACCGAATGGCGCTGTTCAATCGCATCAATCTGCATGCGTTTGTCATTCAGAATGAAGGTTGCTACCGCTACCGGCAACTGAACAATCAGTTGGGTAATACGGTCTTTGGTGGCTTCTTCCTCAATCAGACGCAATACCGCCAGTCCCAGTGACTCAACGCCACGCACATGGCCAAGACCGGCACAACGCGGGCAAATTTCCTGGTGCGCTTCGCCCAAAGCTGGACGCAGACGCTGACGCGACATTTCCAGCAGACCAAAACGCGAAATACGACCTACCTGAACCCGGGCACGATCAGCTTTCAGGTGTTCACGCAAACGGTTTTCAACATCACGCTGGTGACGGCTTGGGCCCATATCGATGAAGTCGATAACAACCAGACCACCGAGGTCACGCAGACGTAGTTGGCGGGCAATTTCTTCTGCCGCTTCCAGATTGGTATTCAGCGCGGTTTCTTCGATATCGCCGCCTTTATTGGCGCGCGCCGAGTTAACGTCGATAGAGATCAACGCTTCAGTTGGATCAATCACCAAAGCACCACCGGAAGGCAATCGCACTTCATGACGGAACGCGCTCTCAATCTGGCTTTCGACCTGGTAGCGGGTGAACAGTGGCACTTTGTCCTGATACAGCTTGAACTTGTTCAGTTCATGCGGCATCACCATGCGCATAAAGTCGTAACCGGTTTGGTAGACCTCCGGTGAATCCA
>JASBUF010000006.1 GCA_030148085.1 Methylophaga sp.
AAGTTGTCGCCCATGCCGGCACCACCGCCCATGCCTCCCATGCCGCCGAATAGATTCTCAAAGAAGCTGCTGAAGTTACCGCCACCGCCAAAGCCGCCCATATTTTCTTCCCAGCCCGGTGGTGGGGTGAACGACTGGCCATGTCGGTAATTGCTGCCAAATTGGTCGTATTGTGCGCGTTTTTGCTTATCACGCAGCACTTCGTAGGCTTCGCCGACTTCTTTGAACTTGTCTTCAGCGTTAGCCTCTTTACTGACATCGGGGTGATATTTACGCGCCAGCTGACGGTAGGCTTTTTTGATCTCGTCCTGCGTCGCATCACGCGCCACACCGAGGATTTTGTAATAGTCTTTGTATTCCATAAATGGACTTATCTACCAGAAATTGATCTACATCACTAAGTGGGGTTTTGAGCCTGCATTTTCAACAGGTTTAGGAATTTTCCTGATGCTACAGCGGCAACCCATGTGCGAAAATTTGTCATCAAATCAATAAACAGACAAGAGAATTAATATGCACTGCAAAGGAAAACTCTCGCTCACGGTGATGATGGCCCTGTACTCAGGGGCACAGGCTGTGGCCAATGAAAACACGATCTCGCTGGATGAGCTAGTGGTCACCGGTACGCGTTCAGAAACGCCGTTACTGGAACAGGCGGGCAATACCGGTAAGATTTCCGAAGAAGAAATTGACTTGGTCAGACCCGACCACATCACCGAAATTGCCAACCGCATCAGCGGTGTCAACATTCAGCATGGTAATGGTCAGGAGCATTTGACGTCGATTCGCTCACCGGTGCTGACAGGTGGTGCAGGTGCGGGCTCTTTTCTTTATCTGGAAGACGGTATTCCCCTGCGTGCAGCTGGTTTTGCCAATGTAAATGGCTTGTTCGAGGTTGGTTATGAACAGGCTGGTGGTATTGAAGTGGTACGTGGCCCGGGTAGTGCTTTTTATGGCTCCAATGCGGTACATGGTCTACTTAACGTGTTGTCCCGCGCGCCATCACTGGAACTGGAACGCGAGATTGATCTGTCGGTTGGCCCGCATGACCTGTATACCGCCAAAGCCACTGTCAGCGACACGGTGGGAAATCACGGTTACCGTGTCAACGTGTTGGGTACCACTGACGGTGGTTATGTCAGCGAGTCAGGCTATGACCAACAGAAAGTGAGCCTGCGCCATGATTATTTTGGTGAAATCGACAGCTTCAAAACACTTTTCAGCTATACCAATCTTAATCAGGAAACGGCCGGCTATATCACAGGTTTCAAGGCCTATGAAGATGAAAGCCTGTCCCGTGACAACCCAAATCCGGAAGCCTACCGTGATGCCAAGTCCTACCGCTTGTCGACAGAGTGGGAGCGTGAGCTGAGTGATTCCTCATCGTTTCGTTTGACCCCGTATATCCGTCATACCGAAATGGAATTTTTGATGCACTTCTTGCCGGGAGATTCGATTGAGAAAAATCAACACAGCAGTGTGGGCTTATTGTCGGCCTATACCAAAGAGTTGGATGGTGGTCATAAAATCATTCTCGGTACGGATCTGGAATATACCGAAGGCGAATTATCTGAAGTCCAATCAGATCCAACGGTATTCTTCGGGCCGAATCCGAGTGATTACGTACAAGGTGTTCATTACGATTATGATGTTGATGCCACAATTATTGCGCCATATCTTCATACTGAATGGCAGTTACTCGAACACACCCGTCTTACCGCGGGTCTGCGTTATGAGTACACGCGTTATGACTATACCAATAACACAGGTTCGTTAACTCTGGCGGGAAGTAATCGCTTCCTTAGACCGGATAGTGATGTGGATACATTCAGTAACCTGAGTCCTAAGCTTGGTTTGGTTCAACAGCTGACCGACGAGACTGCAGCCTTCATTAACTACTCACGTGGTAATCGTGCCCCTCAGACTGCTGACTTATACCGGGCTCAGATTGTGCCTTCCCAAACCGGCACAGCCGATTCTGAAGAAATCGACAGCATTGAACTCGGTTTTCGTAAGGTAGGTGAGGGTCTGCAGTATGAAATTACGGCCTATCATATGAAAAAACGTGATTACTTCTTCACGGACAGCAGCAATCAAAATGTGCCAAATGGTAAGACGCAACATAATGGTCTAGAGTTAGGCATGTTTTATCCGTTCAACGAGACATTCGACATTGCTGCGAATGTGACCTTTGCCAAGCATGAGTATGACTTTGATAAGGCTAGCTCAGGTATTGAAAAAGGTGATTACCTGGTTACAGCACCAAAACGCATGGGCAATATTCGTTTGGGCTGGAATGTGACGCCAGTGACCCGAGCTGAGTTGGAGTGGGTGCATATGAGCGAGTACTACGTAAATGATGGTAATACCGCTAAATACGAAGGCCATGATGTCTTTAACCTGCGTGCCTCACATGATGTGACGCAGAACTTTACGGTGTATGGTCGCGTCAAGAACCTGTTTAACACCGATTATGCGGAACGCGCTGACTTCGGTGGTGCGCCTCCGGGTGACTATCGTTACTTTGTTGGCGAGAAACGTTATCTGCATGTGGGTGCCAGCTACCGTTTCTAATTAACGCTTATGATTGAAAAAGCGGTGCTGGGTCTCTCCTACACCGCTTTTTTTATGTTTTAACGACTGGCTGACTTTCTCTCTTCCAGACGGCGAAGAAACTCACGCATGATGTCATCGTAGAGCGCCATACCCAAGTATTCATCTTCCACACCGCTGTCGATACTTGGGTTGTCATTGATTTCAATAATGACAATGCGGTTGCCGCTTTGCTTGATATCGATGCCATAGAGGCCATTACCAATCAGTTTGGCCGCCTTGGTTGCAATACGGATCACCTTTTCAGGTACTTCACTGACGGGAATCGCTGTAGATTTACCGCTGTCCGTGCCTTTCTTGGTGTTGTGATTGTAGATTTGCCAGTGGCCTTTGCTCATAAAGTACTGGCAGGCATAAATCGGCTTGTTGTTAAACACACCGATGCGCCAGTCATAATCGGTATACATATATTCCTGCAGCAGGATGATTGCCGACTGCTGGAAAAAGCCTGGTGCTTCACGGCGTAGCTCATCAGCATTATTCACCTTGATCACCCCACGCGAAAAGGCGCCATCGGGGATCTTCATCACCAAAGGAAAGGTGGCTTTTTCACATAATTCATCCAGCCCGACTTGATCATTGCGGTAGAGCAGGTGAGATTCCGGCATTGGCAAGTCATTGGCCGCCAGCAGTTCTTTCAGGTAGATCTTGTTGGTACAGCGAATGATCGAGGTCGGATCGTCGATAACAACCAGACCTTCACTTTCAGCCCGACGGGCGAATTTATAGGTGTGATTATGTGTTGCCGTGGTTTCACGGATAAATAGTGCATCATATTCAGCGAGGCGAATGTAATCCCGAGGGGTCAGCAGCTCCACATCAATACCGATACGACGACCACTGCTGATAAATTTTTTCAGTGCAGCCATATTGCTGGGCGGCATTTCTTCCTTGGGATTGTGCAGAATCGCCATGTCATAACGAAATTGACGGCGTTTCGACGGCTTGCGCCACAGTCGGTGACTAAAACTGTCGAGGGCTTCAGCAAAGAAGTCCTGCTCGGTTTCATTCAGTTTGTTGATGGCGCTGGCCTTGATCTGACTGATGGTCCAGTGACCATTGAAACTGAACTCGACATCGAGGATGGGGCAGGGGAATTGCTCGAAGATCTGCCGTGCCAGTTTTTGCAGCGAGCTGACCGGCGTCTGACCGAAATATATTTTCAGTACAAAATGTTCAGATTGCTCGGCCGAGGCCAGTTGTTTGTCGAGCTGGACAGACAAATCAGACAAGTCATAGGCATAAAGGCTTTTGCGAGATAAGTCATTGATGGTGCGTAGGCCGGGTAATACGCGATGGCCACGTGCTTCGGCGACCATTGAGCAGTAGTAGCCTCGACTGAGATATTCCAAGCTGCGACATAGATTCAGAATTTGCGCACGATTGTCGCCAGGCTGCGACTCACCCTGTAAATAATCATCCGCTGCGATGACTTGTTCACTGGGAAAATAAGGGGTCCAATCCTTGATATTTTCGACTATTATCAAATGCTTAGTCATGGCTTGCCGTTGCTTCCTCCCGCGCCAGCATGGTCTCTAAAACTGAATGATAAAGTCTATTTTATCTGCATGTGATAAAAATTTTTGCGTCCGCTTTTATTTGCTGGTCAAAATGTAAAAACTCACATATCCTTCGCGAAAAAATTTTGCACAGGAGGCCCGTTGCCATGTATGCAGATGCCGTTTTGAGTGTTTTCTCGCAGCGCTATGCCGGTGCGCGCGATAAGTTCATCAACAACGTTGAAACCAGTCCCATTGTTGAAAAGCTGACCAGCTTGCCGCACCCTCTGAAAGGGCCGAAAAACGAAAAACTGTTCTGTGATATCGCCTGGGCCGGTAACCTCAAAGCCGAAAAAGTGCTGGTGATTGTCTCTGGTATACATGGTGTCGAAGGTGGCGTCGGTTCTGCCATTCAGTCTGACTTTGTGACCCGCCACCGCCGTTTGCCTTCCGATGTTTGTGTCGTCTTAGTTCATGCCCTCAATCCCTGGGGATTTGCCTGGGCCAGCCGTAATGATGATCAGGGCATTGATGTGAACCGCAACTTTGTCGATTTTGAGACCGATCTTCCGGTTTCGAAGGCAACAGAAATCTGGGCTGAACTGGAAAAAGGCAGTACCGATATTGCCGCGGTCGCCGAGGATCGTGAGAAGTTCGATCTGCTCTCTGAAGGCCAGTATGAAAAGCCGGACATGCCTTACTACGGGGGCAAAGAAGCGAGCTGGTCACGCCAGGTGATTGAGCAACTGGTTGCCCAGCTTAAACCTGCCAAGCGTCAGCAAATCATTGTGATTGATATTCATAGCGGACTGGGTCCCTACGGTTATGGTGAACTGATTTGTGATCATCCGGTCGACAGCAAGGCGCATGATTATGCGGTAGAGCTGTTCGGTGCCACGGTCACTGAACCGTCTTTGGGTAATTCCACTTCGGGTACCAAGCTCGGTCTGCACGATTACTTTTGGCATAGTCAAGGTGAGCATGTCTGTTACCTGACGCTTGAATTCGGTACCTTTGGTAATCAGCAGATGCTAAAAGTGCTGTCTGATGATCAGAAGTTGCAGCAGTCAGGCAAAGTCGACTGGTCAGATGACAAAACGCTGGATATCAAACACGCGACGCAGGACTTTTTCTGTCCTGATGAAAAGCAGTGGCAGGAGCTGGTGCTGTTCCGTGGCCGTCAGGTGCTGGAGATGGCGCTGGACGGGTTAACTGACAATGCAAACCACAAAAACGGACGCTGATATCGTCATCCGCGAAGCCACGCTGGATGATATTGATGATCTGAACACGTTGGAGAAAGCCTGTTTCGACAGTGACCGAATCTCCCGTCGCAGTTTTCGCTGGATGATTGAAAAAGGCCATGCACTGTTGCTGGTCGCGCATAGTGACCAGCAGCTGGTTGGCTATGTGCTGCTGCTCTATTCACGCGGTACTTCGCTGGGGCGGGTTTACTCTTTGGCTGTCGCTGCCGACTATCGAAAAGCCGGTATTGCCGTGCGTTTAATGCAGGAAGCCGAAATCCAGGCACTCGACGATGGCAGGAGTTTCCTGCGTTTGGAAGTGCGGCCGGATAATTACAGTGCCATCCGCCTTTATGAAAAGCTGGGTTACCAGCCCTTCGATATCGTTACCGATTATTACGAAGATCATGCCGACGCCTTACGGATGATGAAGGTGCTGCATCATCAACCTGAGATCATTCATCCTCAGGTTGCGCATTATTCTCAAACCACCGATTTCTCCTGTGGCCCGGCCTGCCTGATGATGGCGATGAAGACGTTTGATCAGGCATTAATGCTGGATCGCAGTCTGGAGTTTCAGTTGTGGCGTGAGGCGACAACTATCTTTATGACTTCTGGTCATGGTGGTTGTAGCCCGCAGGGGCTGGCGCTGTCAGCTTATCGTCGTGGCCTTGATACCACGCTGGTCATTAACTCGGACATGATCCCCTTTGTCGGCGGTGTTCGCAGTGAAGATAAAAAAGCGGTGATTGAATGTGTGCATCAGGACTTTGTGCAGCAGATCGCCGAGTCTGAGATTTTGCAGTTGATGTCACCGGTTGATACTGCACTATTACGCCCCTATCTTGAGCAGGGCGCGCTGGCTTTGGTGTTGATCAGTTCTTATCGGCTTAATCAGAGCAAGTCACCGCACTGGGTGCTGGTGGTCTCCGTGTCTGACACTTTTGTCTATTTCCACGATCCCGATGTGGACTGGGATGAGAACAAGAGCATCACCGATAAGGGCTATATCCCGGTTACCCACCAAGAGTTCAACCGTATGCTGGGCTATGGCAAACCCCGTTATCAGGCAGCCGTGATTCTCTCTTCAACTTCCCACTAATGAACTTTTTATGGCCTGAGCCGGTCGGTCTGGCTGAGGAGTTTTTATGATAGATAAATTAAAACAGTTCATGAGTACGGCCTTGGGGGCGGATACAGAAAGCCTGATGGCCGATGCGGAGCAGCGAACCCTGCTCGCAGCCGTAGCGTTGATGATAGAAATCATTGCTGTCGATGACGCTGAGCATGAGGCGGAAAAAGCCATGCTCCGGCAGATCTTAAGCAGTCGCTTTAATGCCGACGCGGAGGCGGCGGATAAGTTGATTGCAGAGGCGGAAGCCGCGCATAACGAGGCCACCGACTTTTACCGTTTTACAGCCGAGATCAATAACACTTTCAGTGCCGAGCAAAAAATCGAGCTGATAGAACACCTGTGGCAGCTAGCCTATGCCGATGATTATCTGCATGAATTGGAACAACACGTCATTCGCAAACTGGCCAGCCTGCTTTATGTCTCACACAAGGACTTTATCGCCGCCAAATTGCGGGTAGCGGAAGCGCGGATCTGACTCAGGCTTTTTCATCGCCGGACTGGACGTAGCCCATCCACTCATCAATAGAGATGTTTCCCCCTGCGGCTTCAACCTGCTGCCGTTCCTTGTCGTTCAGCACGTCGCTGACTTCATTCACCCGTTTCCAAGTGGCGACCTGCGTTTCGCATTCGGCTTTGGGCACATAGCGCGAGTCTTTCACTTTCTGATAGCGGTGGATATAACGCGGACAGTTCTGCCAAAGCTCGAAAACAGTAACTCTGACCACTAGTTGCGCTTCTTTCCAGTGTGACAGCAGGGGATCATCGGCAGACACGCTTGCTTTTCCCTGAACCCGGATACGGTGCGGCTTTTCGAAATCGATAAACAGCAGGCCGACCTCAGCTTGCCCATCGATATTACCCATCGAATAAAACATGCCATTACCATCAAAGCTGGGAAACGCCAGGGTGTTTTCATCGACAACATGAACAAAATGCCCCGCTTCTCCACCTTTATAGGAGACCGTCGGCCGCCCCTGATGATCAACGGTGGATAAAAAGAACATATCGCGCTGTTCGATAAAAGCGGCGGCATCGTCGGAAATTTTGGTGACAACGGCCAGCTCCTCAACCCGATCGGCCATCTGCCGACTATCGAATTGATCCTGAAATGCACGATGCGTATCGCCGTAAAGTCTGCTCATCTGTTTACCCGGAAGTTGAGTTGGGGGGCAAGGCTAGCATGCGGTTTTATTACCTGCCTAGCCTAGGCAACGTTGTCAGGAAATTTGCCCGAAGTGTGTTGATGACCACTTCGCGACAAGGCGGCGAGCGGGGTATAAAAAACTCCGTCCCACCTTTCTTTTTAAGATCAGAATGATTGCTAATCGCGAAGCTAAAAGATAATGTGTCTCATTATTAAGTAAAGATTGAGCTTCCCGGTTGGTTATACCGCTGCTCGTGTCGCTCAGCCAACCCCTCAGCCTTACTTGTCTCGTGGGTGCTTTGACCGAGTCCACGTTATTCGCTGCATGATGAAGTGCGCGTACTGAGCTGCGCAAATGCGTCGCAACGAACAGATAAATGAGGGCGGGCTTAATCTTGAAATACGAATCAGAACTGACATTTGTGGTCAGTCCCGGCGTGAGTCAATAACAAACGTTTAATGGTGTAACAATGATTTCGCACACTGCATTGCAGACGACAAACCGCGTTATTGCGGCAATCTTTGGCGGCTATGCGTTTACCTGGGGTTTGTCGGCTTTAGGTATTACCGCGATGGTGACGCTGGGTATCGATTTTCACGAAGCCGAAACCGGAATGACGCTAGTGGCTTTCCTGGTGTTTCTGGGCTTGTTTCTGTGGACATTTGCCTCGGCCAGCATGCTGCGGGTCTGGCTGATCCTGGCTGGGGGCGCGGCACTGATGAGCCTGATTGCCTCGATGTTGCAAACCAGTCTGCTGAGTTAGGAGCTAGCTGATGTTTAATTCTCTTCGCATGTCTATGGGCTGGGTGCATACCTGGATGGGCTTGGTACTGGGCTTTGTGCTGATGATCTGCTTTTTCTTCGGCGCTTTATCCGTATTCGACCGGGAAATCGACCGCTGGGCGATTCCTGACACCCGTTTTGAACCACAACCGATGCCTTCTTTTGATGAGGTGCTAAAGCCGGTTTTTGAGCAATTAAAACCGCATCCGTTGGATATGGCCGCCACCGCCGAGCGTGTTATCGGGCCCTTGCCTGATCCGGCCACGATGAAACTGGAATCAGTTTATGCCTATACCACGCACCGTGACCCGGTGCTGCGAATTGGCGGCGAGTTCGGCATTCCGAATCAACCCAAAGATCCGGCTGACGATCACCTGCATGTGCATGGTTGGGCCACGGTCAACCCCACCACTGGCGAAACACTGAGTAGTGATGCTTTAAAGATTGGCAGCGAGTGGTTTTACCCGATGCACTTTAACCTGCATCTGACATGGAAAATGCTTGGTTACTGGATCGTCGGCCTGGCCGCGCTGGTGATGCTGGCAGCACTGGTGACCGGAGTAATTATTCACCGCAAACTGTTCAGTGAATTTTTCACCTTCCGCCCGTGGAAACATGTGCTGCGTAGCAGCCTGGATTTGCACAATATCACCGGTGTCGTGGCGCTGCCGTTTCACTTTTTCTTTGCCTTCACCGCGCTGGTGATTTTTGCCAGTAATGTCTATCTGCCGCTGTCATATACCATGCTTAAGTCACTGCATGATCAGCATGAGCAACTGGAAGCTGAGCGTACCGGTCTGCCGCATGACAAGTCTGGTGTTGCCGCACAGATGGCGTCGGTCGATGCCATGGTGGCTGAAGCCAAACGCCGCTGGGCGGAGCGGGATATGCCGGGTGAAGTCGGCTACCTGTTTATCGACCATCTGGGTGATGAAAACAGTTATGTCAGTATCTATCGTGCCGGCAGTGACCGTGTGGCGCTGGTGGGTGAGGGCATTCACTTCAAAGCCAGCACCGGCGAAGTGATTCGTGAACAGCCGCCGCGCAGTGTGGTGTCATCGATTAATGAATTCCTGACCGGCCTGCATCTGCAGCACTTTGAGCACTGGATGCTGCGCTGGCTGTATGTGTTCGGTGGCTTAATGGGATCTATCTGTATTGCCACCGGCTTTGTTTTGTTTGTGGAAAAACGCAAAGCCAAACATGCCAAAGCCTGCAGTCAGGGCAGTCGTATTGTCGATGCGCTGGCCGTGACCACGGTCACCGGTATGGTCATGGCAGCTCTCGGCATGCTGGTGGCCAACCGTCTGTTACCGGTCGATCTTGTCGGCAAGGGGCAATGGGAGCAGAACATTTTCTGGTCGATCTGGGCTCTGGCCTTCCTGCATGCGGCCTGGCGCAGTTCTCCGGTTGCCAAGGCGCGACATAATCCGGCTTGGCGTGATCAATCCTTGCTTATCGGCATGCTGAGTCTGGCCGCCGTCGTGTTGAACTGGATCACAACCGGTGATCATCTGATTAAAACCGTGTTTACCGATACCTACTGGGCGGTGGCGGGCGTCGACTTAAGCTTGCTCGCAACATCGCTGATAGCGTTTTATGCTGCAGCTAAGTTACGGGCACCGGTAGTTGAGCAGAAGAAGACCGATACAGCACTGAATCGCAATAAACAGGTAAATGCATATGACTGAGGCAATGTGGTTAATCGCAGCCATGATGACAGCTCTCCTGAGCATGGGCTGGCTGGCTTTGTCTTATGAATCACACTGGCAGCAGGTGTTCCCGAAAAGTGCGTCAAAACCTGAGCTAAAGCGTTTAAAAGCAGCCGGCTGGGCGGGCTTATTGGTGTCTGCAGTGTGCAGTCTGGTGGCCGATCACCCATCGATGGCGGTGCTGGTGTGGGTGATGTTGTTGGCACTGGCATCGATGACTATTGCGATGATCCTGAGTCGACGACCAACGCTGCTGCGGATGATCTGTCCACCTTTTTTTGTTGCAAACGCTTAAAACGCGATTCGTTGCCTCAGACAGCAAAAAGCCGGAATTTGCCGAAGGTGAACAGATAACTCAGGCCGGGGTCAGGAAACCGGTTTTGATGACTTCGCACCAACTGTTGAGGCGCTCCTCTGTCATGCTTGGCTGACAGTCTTCATCCAGCGCCAGACCGACAAAATGCTTTTTGTCTTCGGTCAATGCCTTTGACTCATCAAACTCATAACCTTCAACCGGCCAGTGACCTATGATCGTGGCGCCCCGCGCCTTAACCTTGTCATGCAGCATGCCCATAGCATCCTGAAACCATTCGGCGTAGGCGAACTGGTCGCCCATACCGAGGAAGGCGACAGTTTTGCCACTAAAGTCGACTTCATCGATATCGTCCCAGACATCTTGCCAGTCAGTCTGTACTTCGCCGTAATCCCAGGTGGGAATGGCAAAAATAAGATTGTCGAAATATTCCAGTGCATCGAGACCGACATCCTTCACATCAAACAGCTCGACTTCATCCGCACCGATAATGTCCTGAATCTTAACAGCGGCATCGGAGGTATTACCGGTAGTCGAGCCATAAATTACTGCGATCATGCTGGAATCCTATGTCTTATCGATAAGCTAAATAATAATCATTTTCAAATAAGAGTTCAAGCGGATTAGCTATGGTTTCTGTACGGGCTATGTGGGGATAGTGAAAGCGAAAGCATGGAGATGAATCAGGTCGAGAGGGCAGCCGTGGCAGGGTTTGCGCCACGGCTGTGTTGCGATTATCCGCGAGAATTGCGTGCACGTGTGATGGCGGTGCGCACTTGTGCCGGTGCGGTACCGCCAAGATGGTTACGTGCAGCCACCGAGCCTTCAAGGGTCAGCACATCAAACACATCAGCCTCAATTTTGTCAGAGAACTGTTGCAGTTCTTCCAGATTCATCGCTGACAGATCTTTCTTGTGTTTAATGCCATAAGCTACGGACAGGCCAACCACTTCATGAGCATCACGGAACGGGGTGCCTTT
The DNA here is from genome assembly GCA_030148085.1 of Methylophaga sp. GTDB lineage: Bacteria > Pseudomonadota > Gammaproteobacteria > Nitrosococcales > Methylophagaceae > Methylophaga. The sequence goes on from JASBUF010000006.1 coordinate 11,425, forward strand.
TCTGACCAGATAATCCGCTAAGTCCGTTGCAGTGGCATAACCACGCAGCGCGGATTCACGCATATTGTCGGCTTTGACGGTAATCGCGGCCATCATATCGGCATACACACGCAATGAGCCAAGCAGGGTGTCGATAGTATCGAACAGCGGTTCTTTATCTTCCTGATTGTCTTTGTTATAAGCCAGAGGCTGGTTTTTCATCAGGGTCAGCAGGTTGAACATATTGCCGTAAACGCGGCTGGTTTTACCGCGAATGAGTTCCGGCACATCCGGGTTTTTCTTCTGCGGCATGATTGATGAACCGGTACAGAAGGCATCACCCAGATCGACGAAATCAAACTGCGCTGATGACCAGATGATCAGCTCTTCCGAGAAGCGCGACAGGTGCATCATCAGCAAAGAGGCAAAGCTGTTGAACTCGATAGCAAAGTCACGGTCACTGACGGCATCCAGCGAGTTTTGGCAGATCCTCGCAAATCCCAGCAAGTTCGCCGTGATTTCGCGATCGATCGGGAAGGTTGTGCCTGCCAAAGCAGCAGCACCGAGAGGCATGGAGTTGACACGTTTTTCGCAGTCATCCAGACGTTCGGCATCACGCACCAGCATTTCATACCAGGCCAGCATATGGTGACCGAAGGTCACTGGCTGAGCGGTTTGCAGATGGGTAAAGCCGGGCATGATAGTGTCGGCTTCACGCTCCGCTACATCCAGCAGTGCATCTTGCAGACGGTTCAGTTCGCTGCGAATAGGCTCAATCATATCGAGCAGATAGAGGCGGACATCGGTTGCGACCTGATCATTACGTGAGCGGCCGGTGTGCAGCTTTTTACCGACTTCGCCAATTAACGTAATCAGGCGAGCTTCAATGTTCATATGCACATCTTCCTGTGCAATCGACCATTCAAACTCACCGTTTTCGATTTCCTGTTCAATTTGCTGCAGGCCGTTGATGATTTGGTCGCGCTCTTCCGCTGTCAAAACGCCAACTTCGCTCAGCATGCTGGCGTGGGCGATAGAGCCACGAATATCCTGACGGAACATACGCTGGTCGAATTGCACCGAGGCGGTGAATTCTTCGACGAATTTGTCAGTCGGTTGGGTCAGACGGGCTGAAGAGAGTTTCTTGTTGGCTGTGCTCATGGCAAATGCTTTCAGGTTTAAGAAAAACAGGCGGCTATTATAGCGTGCTTAGTCGAGTCTGATGCTGTCAAAATGCTAGAATCAACGGTGATTTATCCATAGCTACTATCGAAAGATTGAATTCATGACTAGAAGAACCGTACGAATCGCAACACGCAATAGTCCGCTTGCCCTGTGGCAGGCAGAGCACATCAAGTCCCGTTTGCTGGAGTTGCACGAGGATATTGAGGTTGAGTTGGTGGCGATGAAAACCCGCGGTGATGTGTTGCTGGACACGCCTCTGGCCAAGGTCGGCGGTAAGGGCCTGTTCGTCAAGGAACTGGAGCAGGCGCTGCTGGAGGGCCAGGTCGACTTCGCCGTACATAGTCTCAAGGACATGCCCAGTCAGCTTCCGGCCGGCCTGCGCCTGACGGCCCCGCCGGCCCGGGCCGATGCGCGCGATGCCCTGGTGGGCTCGGAAGCACTGGCCGAGCTGGCGCCCGGGTTGACGGTGGGCACCGGCAGTTTGCGCCGTCAGGTGCAGTTGCGGTCGCTGCGGCCGGACCTGCAATACCAAGACGTGCGAGGCAATGTGCCCACCCGGGTGGACAAGTGGCGTTCCGGCGAGTATCCGGGCGGGGTGGTGCTGGCCTGCGCCGGCCTGCAGCGATTGGGCGCTCAAAGCGGAGCATCCGCCACGGAAATC
>JASBUF010000010.1 GCA_030148085.1 Methylophaga sp.
AGTGATGGCTCTCCGACACGTTATGACCGCAGTGACAGCAGTGCCTCAGATTGGTCTTCCTGGGATAACGAAAGTCATAACAGCTTTGTTGAACTCAAAAGCCATTTCCATAATGGCTGGCAAACTACAGCACAACTTTCACGTATCGCGACCGATGCAGAAAGTGAGCTGTTCTATGTTTATGGAACGCCTGATTCGGCAACAGGACTGGGTCTGTTTGCCTACCCGAGTGCCTACGTATCCGAGACTGAACACTATATCGCTGATGCCTATGCTTCCGGACCGTTTGCCTTTGCAGGCCGTGAGCACGAACTGGTTATTGGTGCACAATGGGCGCGTTCGGATATCTGGCAACAATCGAATTATGGCCAGGGCATTGGTACGCCATTACCCGACCTGAGTGATTGGAATGGCGACTATGCCAAGCCAAGCTTTGATGCTGAAGTGGCCAGCGGTGAATGGCGTGATTACCAACGGAGTGTGTATGCCGCATCGAAACTGAATGTCACAGATGCGCTTAACCTGATTGTCGGTAGCCGCTTTATTGACTACCAGTTGGATGGTGTGTCGTACGGCGTGGTTCAGGATCGTGAAGCGCAGGAGTCAATCCCTTATATTGGGGCTGTTTATGCGCTGACTGACAACCTGAATGTCTATGCCAGCTACACGGAAATCTTCCAGCCACAGCAGGAAGTAGATATTAACTTCAAAACCTTGGACCCGATTGAAGGGGAAACCTACGAGGCCGGTCTGAAACTGGACTTTAATGACGGTAAAGCATTCGCGTCGATTGGTTTGTTCAGAACAGAGCAGGATAACCTCGCTGTTGCTGCAGGTGTGATTCCAAGCACCACCGATACCTTTTACGTGGGTGAAGAGGGTGTCACCAGTGAAGGTATCGAGATCGATATTCAAGGCGAAGTGTTGCCGGGGTTGAACCTGAGCGGTGGTTATACCTATGTGGATATCCGTGATGCTGATAATGAGCGCACAAACACCTATACACCTCGTGAAATTTTCAAACTCGCTTCAGTGTATCAACTGCAGTCGGCACCGAAATGGAAAGTGGGAGCCAGCGTAAACTGGAAAGATCACACCTACGGTGATCTCGTTGAGCAGGGTAGCTATGCTATCTGGGATGCGATGGTCAGCTACCAGGTTTCGCCTCAACTTAAAGCCAGTCTGAACATGCATAATCTGTTTGATAAAGAGTATTACACCAGCCTTTACTGGGCCGGTGTGTTTGGGCAGGCCTATTACGGTGCTCCACGTAATGCCAGCCTGACACTCAATTACGACTTCTAAATCGTTATTTCCATCGCCAGCTAAGGCTGGCGATGTCACTGATGACGGCATGAGAAATCACCGCTTTCGGTGCTATGCTAATGCTTTGTTCTTAAACATGAGGTTTGTATGCGGGTCGATTGGCACCAGGTGTATGCCGCCGTATGGCGCAGTCATAGTCAGAAGCTGAAACCTGTGGAACGACTCGATTCGGTTCGGCTAGATGAACTGAAGGGCATCGACAAGCAGAAGCAGGCTTTGCTGGATAACACCCGTCACTTTGTTGAAGGCAAAACCAGTAACCACGCCATGCTCTGGGGCGCTCGCGGTACCGGTAAGTCCTCTGTGATCAAAGCGCTACTGAATGAACTGGCACCGCAAGGCCTGCGTATGCTGCAGATTGACAAGGACGAGTTGCATCATCTGCCGGAAATTCTTGATTCGCTGGAAGAGGCAGATAAGCAGTTTCGCTTTGTTATCTTCTGTGATGACCTGTCGTTTGAAGAAGGCGAGTCCAGCTATAAGCCGTTGAAGTCCTTACTGGAAGGCGGGTTGGAATTGCCGCCGGAGCATGTGCGTCTATATGCGACGTCTAATCGTCGTCATCTGTTGCCAGAGAAGCAGTCAGAAAATCAGCTTAGCAAGCTGGTGGACGGTGAAGTGCACTATGCGGACAGCCTGGAAGACAAACTAGCTTTATCCGATCGTTTTGGCCTGACTTTATCGTTTTACCCGTCCAACTGGGAAAACTACTTTGCCATCGTTGAGTCCTTGTTCGCTGATCATACTATTGACCGGCAACAGTTGCATGAAGCGGCCAGACTTTATGCGATGGGCCGAGGTAGCCACAGTGGCCGCACCGCCAAGCAGTTTTATCAGTATTTTTTGGCGAGTCTGCCGAGCTAAGCCAGCGGCGTAATCGTCAGCGCAACATGGTGGCGATGCGGCTCAACATGGGTATGGTAAGTCCAGCCTAGTTTGTCGCACAGCTGACGCGTCAGCTGTAAGCCCAGCCCAAAGCCCTGATCACTGGAGGCTTCGGGTTTTGATGAGGCCAAGCAATCGTTATCAATGGTGATGGTGTTATCTTGCTGGCTAATCACCACGTGACCTTCCCAAGTATGCTGGAAGGCATTACGAATAAGGTTGCCTACCACGATACGGGTCGCAACTTGAGACTGATTGAGTGTACTGGAGGATAAATTCAGTTCGACCTCAACTGGCTTATTGTTGAGCAGGTAACGCATATCCTCGACCAGTTCGCAGATAAGTTCATCAAGGCTGAAAGACTGTGCCGACAGGGTGCTGTTATCCTCACGACTCAGCCACAACAGCGTTTCACTCAGGTGCTGCATAGTCAGGCTGGCGCGGTCGATACGGTCGATAATGTCTGCCTGTTTATCGTTGGGCGCACCACCATTTTTCTGCTGGATTTTACGCATCAGCTCAATATTGTTGCGGATGACGCTGATTGGCGTACGCAGCTCATGACTGGTGAAACGCAGAAACTGTTGCTCACGTTCCAGAGTGTCATGCACTGACGATAAGGAATTACGAATCAGTTCCGCCATTTCATTAAGCTCAGGATAAGAAAAGTCCGGTGCCGGTTCACGCAGTACCTCTGGTGTGAGGTGATGGGTCCACTCGGTGAGTCTTGAGACCGGTTGGGAAACCCTGCGCATCAATAGCCAGATAATCAAGGCGAGCGTTATGGTGATTGCCAGACTGACACTGATAATCAGGCGTTTATTCTCACGGGCCTGACGGCCAATCAAGGGTGAAGAGTTTTCCCGGGTAATGGTGCGACTTACAAAAAACGTCTGATTGTCAGCATCAAGCTGAATCACAAAATGAACCGCATCCGTGCGTTGAAACCAGTCAGCAATTATTTGTTTCTGAATTCGGCCCAGTTCTTTGGGGGGCACTGCGAATGCCTGTTGTATGGTGTCTGGCTGCTGCTGCCAATCTTGGCTGATGATATAGCCGCTGAATTTATGCAATTGCTGACGTTCTGCTGGAGCGACGGTCTCCACATAGGTTTCCAGCGTGTCTTCCATGCCAGCGGCAATCATGCTGTCGAGGCCGCGGAAAAAGAAATTGACGCTCAGCAGTGAGTAGCCGACGACAATGACGATGCCGATAACAAGCACGGCCAACGCCAGCGATAATTTAAGACTAAGCTGACGTTTCATCGGATGCTCGCAAGACAAAACCATGACCAGTCACGGTATGAATTAACTTCTGTTCAAAGTCGCCATCCACTGCTTTACGAAGGTGGAATAGGTGTACTTTCAAACTGGCACTGTCAGGCGTTTCGTCGCCCCAGACCGCTTGCTCCAGTTTTTGTTTTGAAACTACTGAGGGTGAGGCACGTAACAGGGTTTCCAGTAAGCGCCAGTTGGTGGGCGACAGTTTAAGCGGCTCGCCACCACGACGTACCTCACGGGTATCAAGATTCATTTCCAGATCAGCGCAGCTTAATAATTGCACCTGTCCACTGCGTCGACGTGACAGCGCCTGAATTCTAACCACCAGTTCATCCAGTTCAAAGGGTTTGACCAGATAATCATCGGTGCCGGCATTGAAACCGGCCAGCTTATCGGTGATTTGATCGCGGGCGGTCAGCATCAGAATCGGAATATCGCGGCCCTGCTGGCGCAGCTGTTCACACACGGTAAGTCCATCCATTCGCGGCAGGTTTAAATCCAGCAGCAAGACATCAAACTCCTGCTCTGCGAGCATTTGCAGGCCTGCCACGCCATTGCTGGCGTGATCGCACTGAATGCTTTCCAGTTCCAGATAGTCGATGACCGTCTGCGCCAGATCCAGATCGTCTTCAATTAATAAGGTCGAGAGCGTCATGACGCAGCATCCTTCTGGGCGCGCAGTGTGTGCCGGCTAAACAGGTTAGCGACATCGTTCTGAATCATCAGCAGACTGGGGATAAAAATCAAGGTGATGATTGTAGCAAACATGATCCCGTAGCCCAGTGAGACCGCGGCTGGAATCAGAAACTGTGCCTGCCGCGAGGTTTCACCTAATAGGGGTACCAATCCGGCAAAGGTGGTCACCGACGTCAATAACACTGCACGAAGCCGGCCACGACAGGCTTCACTTATGGCTTCCTTGATATCGGGGATACGCTGACGGATATCGTTAAAACGCGATACCAACAGCAGGCTGTCATTCACCACCACACCGCTCAGCGCGATGATGCCGTTTAAAGAGAGGATGCCCAGAGACAGATCATTCATCCAGTGGCCGAGAATGGCGCCGACAATACCGAAGGGAATCGCGGTCATAATCAATAGCGGCTGAATATAGGAGCGCAGTGGAATCGCCAGCAGCATATAAATCACCAGCATGGCGACTGCGAACATTTCTATCATCGACGACTGGGTTTCAGCCTGTTCCTCGGCTTCACCGCCGAAATGCACATCCAGACCGGGATACTGACGTTGGATCGTCGGCACCCAGTTTTGTTGCAGTTGGCTGACCAGCTCCGTGGTCGAGAGTTGTTCCTTATCGACATCGGCAGAGACATAGACCGCACGTTTATTATCAATACGGGTGATGCTGTCGCGGGTGTAACCGAAACTCACCGTGGCCACACTGGATACCGGTACCACATGCCCTTCGGGTGTGCGTACTTTGGCATTGAGCACATCCGCAGCACTCTGCCGTTGCGCTTCGGGGTAACGGACTTTTACTTCAATCTCATCATTATTGCGTTGATAGCGTTGCACAACCTGACCGCTGAAAGTTTGCAGGATTTGTGACGCCAGCATATCGGTGGTCATGCCCAGCGCGCGGCCTTGCTGGTTCAGGGCAAGATGTAACTGTGGCTGGCCCGGTTCCAGATTATCTTCGATACCACTAACTGCTGAGATTTGACCTAAAGCGGCTTTGATATCTTCTCCTGCTCGTGTGAGCGTTTCATCATCATTGGCACGCAGCTCGATACGCACATCTTCAGTGTCACCACGGGCATTACGCACACTGACACTGCGTGCGCCTTCTGGTGTACCGATTAAACTCTGCCAGTGACGAGTGAACTGGTTGATATCGTATGGTGCATCCTTGCTCAGTTCGACAGTGATTTTGCCCGACTGATCGCTTTCCGACAGGATCTGCAGATTGGCAATCGCAGCGTCGCCACCGAGCTCGGTATCGGTTTCATGGGCCAGCTGCTCCATACGCAGCAGATTGTTATGTGTCAGACCAAAGCTGGCATCATTCTGCATGGTGATTTCTGCGCGAACAGTATCACCGGGCACGGTAGGGAAGAAGCTCAAGCGAACAGCACCGGTCATCGGCATGGTAATGACCAGAATAAACAGCGCGATAAACAAGACGGTGACTGCATAACGGTGCTGCAATGCCTGTTCAATAACTGGGCGGTAAACATGGCTGGAAAACCATTGCAGCCCGCCATCCATCGTCGCTTGTAAGTTGTTCCATATCTGCAGGAGACGGTTTTCACGCTTTTTGTGCTGGGTGTTGAGGTGAGCCAGATGCGCCGGCAGGATCAGCTTGGATTCGATGATCGACATCAGCAGAGCGATGGTGACCACTGCGGCAAACTGGGCATAAAGCTCACCCAGACCACCTTCAATCTGGGCCAAAGCGAAAAATGCGGCCACGGTGGTAAACACACCAAACAAGGTCGGTACGGCAACCTGCATCGTGCCCTTGATGGTATTGGCCAGCTTGTCGCCTTCTTTGGAACGCACATCGTAGACGGACTCACCGACCACCACGGCATCATCAACAATGATCCCAAGTGCGAGCAAAAAGCCGAAGGTCGTAAACTCATTCAGTGACAAACCAGCAAAGCTGTCACCCATAAAATACAGGGTGCCGAAAAACACGAATGGCAGGCCCATGGCGACCCAGAATGCCACACTCAAGTTTAAAAACAGGGCGAGCAGAATAAACACCAGGGCAATACCGGTAAGGGCGTTTTTGAGTAGCAACTGCAGCCGGTCCACAATTTGTTCGCTGCGGTCATACCAGGTCGCGAGTTGCACATTTTCCGGCAGGCTGCCATTGAGTAGCCATTCCTCAGCCACTTCACGTGCTGCGGTAACTGAGTCGCCGATGTCTTCAAGCCCTGTGGTAATCACCTGTAAGGCAATGCTGTCATGGCCCTGATAACGTGACAAGACTGAGGTGTCGTCATCATAGATATCACGAATATCTGCGACGTCACCGAGTAACAGCTGCTGACCATTATCGGCTGTGAGCAACACGATACGGGCAAAGTCCTGCTTTAGGTACGCCTGTTCCGAGGCTTTGAGCTGCATGTACAGCGCTTCATTGCGTAGCACGGCAGTCATCGTGTTGGATGAACCAGCGTTTACTGCATCTTCCACATCAGACAATGACAGACCATAGGCTTGAAGCTTGCCTTCATCAATTTCGATTACCATCATCGGGTCTTTCCAGCCGGAAATCGTGACGCGGCTTATATTGGCCTTATCCATCAGGTCGGCTTTGAGTTCATCAGCCAGTTGCTGCAGGCTGTGCCTGTCGGTATCACCATATAGCTGTAGCCAGATGGCATGTTCTTCCCGCTGCGCTTTTTCAATCACCGGTTTCTTGGCATCGGTAGGGAAGGTGGAGATGGCATCCACCTTGGTTTTGACATCGCGTAATAAGGTATCAAGGTCATAATCATTCTGCTTTTCAACGGTCACAGTGACACCCGTGCCGGTTGAACTACTGGTGATGCTTTCAATGCCGATGACATCTTCTAGTTGTTCCTCGATTTTGATGGCCAGCCCTTCCTCAGATTGACGCGCAGAACCGCTGTCATAAGACACGGAAATAGTCAGGCTGTCTGGCTCACGGCTGGGAAACGCCTCTTTGCGTAACTGACCTGATTCCAGAACGCCAAGCACGATGACCAAAATCATCAGCAGATTGGCCGCAACCGGGTTGGAGGCAAACCAGCCGATAATGCCGCTTTTGTTGGTGAAATCAGTCATTGCTAGTTTCCTCAACCGGGTTTACTGCCATACCTTGCAGATAGCTGTTCAGAGGGTGACTTAGCACGGCGACCTGCTGCTTGCTGAGTTCTTTAGGCGGTGCAATAAAGATATCGCCGGCTTTGGAGAACAAGGCTGTGGCGGTGAATTTTTGTAAGGTATCGTCCTCGCCGACGTACCAGATTTCTCCACGCTGACTTAACGCCGAGCTGGGCAGTTGCCAAAGATCATCGACCAGACGGCCTTCCACTTTGGCTTTGACAAAGGTGCCGGGGAACAGGGCTGGCGATTGATCAAACGGCGCATTGACCGAAACTATCAATGAGCGCTGGCGGGTATCACCGTTCAGATGTTGTTCGGCACGCAGAACCTTGCCTGTCCATTGGTGGCCATCTTCGACACTGGTCAATGTCACTGGCCAGTTGCCACTGCTTAACATTGATAGCGAAGGCAGGTTCTGCCAGTCACGTGCCGACAACGCGATAGTTATTTCAACGCGGTCGGTACTGAAGAGTGTCGCGACTTCGGTACCGGACTGCACAAAACTGCCGGGCGCAATCAGACGATCGACAACCAGGGCATCGAAAGGCACTTTGATCGTGGACTGGCTTAGATCTTTTTGTGCACTGGCGAGATTGGCTTTAGCCTGCTCAACGGTTTTCTGGGCGGCATTCAATTGCGGTTTACGTAACACCAGATCAGAATCCGGCTCGCCGTCCAGCCCGGAGGCCTGCCATTCGGCCAGCGCCTGCATGCCTTGGCGTTCTTCTTCCAGCAGGCTGACTTCGGCCTGCGCAAGGCTTTGCTTCGCCGTTTCTACGGCGGCGCGGTAATCGCTGTTTTCCAGTTTGGCCAGCCAGTCACCGGCAGACAGGCGTTGCCCATCTTCAAAACGCGATGAGACTTCGTCCACCTGTCCAGCCACTTGTGCGGTCAGACTAATCGCATAATGCGCTTCGGCTGAGCCAAAGGCTTCGACCTCGGCGGCAAAGCTGCTGGTTGAGACATGGATAACCGATACATCAGGCCGCGCAACGGTTTCTAACGGTTGAGGCATAGACCGCTGAGACTGTGCGGCCATCATCTGACCGGTATAGAAAACCACGCCTAATAAGACAGCGATGGTAATAACAAACAGGACGACTTTATTCAGCGTTTTATTCATGCGGGGACTCCCAGGCCAAGCGCGAGGCCAAGACTGATACGGTTGCTGAGACGCTGGAAAATCAAGTTGTCCAATTGCGCCTCTAAATCGAAGGTTTGCTGCTGTACGGACAACAGAGCGAGTATGTCGACAAGCCCATTGCGGTAGCTGCTCTGGTATTGCTCAAGGCTGTTAAGCGCACTCTGTAATGCCGCTTCTATATGCTGTTGTTGGATCTGCAGCGTCTTTTCCAGACTGAGTGTTTGTTCCACTTCATTGACCGCAGTCAGCAAAGTGTCGCGATAGGACTGATATTGATAAGCGGCATCGAGTTCAGCCAACTCGGCATTGGCGCGCAATTCACCGCCCTGGAAAATGGGCGCGGTCAGTTTTCCGAGCAGGGACCAGACCGGTGACGCCAGCAAGGCTTCATGTGGCGTTGCTGCAATATCCTCAAGTGCGGCACCTAAGTCTAAGCTGGGTAATAAATCCTTGTAGGCGACTTCGGTGCGAAGCTGAGCGGCCTCGATAGCGACATAAGCGGCTTGCAGGTCGGGACGACGGGCGAGAGTTTGAGCGGGCAACTTGGCTAAAGTCAGTGCCACTTCCGGATATTGGTCGGCGGCGCTGAAAGTCTGAGCTGAGCTTGTTCCCAACAGCTGTTTTAAATCACGTTGCTGTTGGCGAAAGGTTTCCTGGTTGGCTTCCACAGCTGCTTTCGATTGCGATACCGCGCTGCGGGCATTATCTAAATCTTCTAGCGTGCCAATACCATTGCGATAGCGTTGAACGATAAAGCTTTCATTCTGAGAAAGTGACTCTAGGCGTTTTTGTTCGATCTCAATCGCATGCGTGGTGGCAGTCAGGTTAAGCCAGGCGATCATGATTTCAGCGGCGAGACTGTCCCGCGCTGCTTGCACCAGTTGTTGCTGCTGCTGAATATCGCTGGCAGCGGCACGACTGTTGGCGGCCAGTTTGCCCCAGAGATCAGCCTGCCAACTGATATCGATTTGACTGCTAAAGTTGTCAGCAGCATCTTCAGTTCGACTGGCGCTAAGACCGGCACTAACCTGCGGCAAACGGGCTGCGTTAGTTTGTTTGAGCTGTGCCTGGCGTTGCTGCAAAGTGAGCCAGGTTTGCTGCAGGCTGGGATTATTGGCAAACGCCGTCGTCAGCAAGTCTGACAAAGGCTTTGAGTTAATCAGATCGGTGAGAAAGATGGGGTTCTCTGCATCTTCTTGCTGAGCAGACCAAGCTGGCAGCGTCTGCTGTTCCTGCTCAATCTGCGCCTGATAGTCCGGCTGCACCGGAGC
>JASBUF010000015.1 GCA_030148085.1 Methylophaga sp.
CGGCCACTAAAAACGTGAGCTATTTCTCTATTTTCTTATGTTTTACATAACTTTACATCGCTTAACACAAACTTGCCGAGCAACGGTTTAGCCTATAACCGTGACATAACGTTACGCGAGGTAAATGCTATGCGAACAACCCAAAAATCAAAATTGATAGCGATAGCGCTGTTCTCAGGACTGATGCTGTCTTTAGCTGCCAGCCCGGCCAAGGCGGGAGATCTGAGCATAGGGATAGGCTTTAATCTGGGCCATCCATATAGTCATCACCACAGCTACTATCCTGACAGCTATGAGATTCATTATCGTGATTATGACCGTCACAGACACCATTACTATCACGATAAGCACTATTACAAGCATCATAAGAAACACTGGAAGCACCATGATCGTCACGGTCGGGACTACAGCTATCGTGGACACTATGACAAGCACCGCTACCACAATGGCGGTAAACATGCCGACTATCGGGATTATCGCCGTCATGACAGACACGATGGTGGCTTACGTCACTATCGCCACTAAGCACTAACCCTTGCCACGGCAGGGGTTAGTTTTTTTGTACTGCAAAATGGTGCCCTCGACAATCACCACGGCATGAACCGGAATAAGCCCTGCTATCCCCAGCTCACCGTAAGCCAAATGCCTAGCTGTTTAGCCAACTCAAGGCTTCACTCATGTTGTCAAAATAGCGGGCTTCGCCAGAAATAAACCAGCTACCGACTTTGGCTGCCCATTGTTGCCAGCGTTGATTACCCACAATCGCTATCTTGTGAAAATCGGAGCCGTGTTTGAGACCCAGCTTCAAGTCATCCCACGCAGCACGCAACTCCCAGCCCTCAAACTCCGTCGCATCCAGCAGGACGTTCGCCTGAGGATCTTCTACAGTATTCAAGGCTGCATCAATCATTGGAATGATTCGCGAATAGTCTCGATGCGAGAGCTTACCGACCACGCGCATGGAGATGAAGAATTTATCCTCTACGCGATCAATACCTATCGAGATACCATGCCGTTGTATATCCATGCCACCTCCTCCTTCTGGAGTTAGTTACTTCAGTCAGGCTAGGGCTTTCAGAGTCACCAGCGCCTGCTGCACCCGCTCAGCCCAGCCCTCACTGACAACTTCCACACCATGTTGTCCAGAAAAGGCACTCGACAAGGCTAAATCCGGCTGCAAGGTCTCTAATAAACAGAGACTGTCTGTTAACTCAGACTGGTTACTGAATGACAACATGCCCGGTTGCCAGCCGCGATCAGACAGATACAAGGTATCGCCGGTAAACAGATAACGTTTGCCACTTATTGAATGCACCAGAAAACAGACACTACCTGCGGTATGGCCCGGCGTCGGAATCACCTCGACATCATCGAGCAGGAACTGTCTGTCGGTGAATACCAGATCCGGCTGAATGAGATCGAGCAGCGCGTCCTGATCCTTGAAATGAATACCGAGTTTTGCCTCAAATCGTTCACGAATCACGACCAACGATGCACCAACTTCATCGCGATGACTTAAGAATTGATAAGTCAGTCCGCCCAACCTGGAAAACTGCGCCAGCTCCACCTGATTACTGGTGTTATAAAACAGCACATTGCCCTGCTCGCGCTGATAGAGATAGGCATGGGTGGTCAGTCCGGGAAACGGACTTTCCACTTCGGTTTCCCACAAGTCAGGCTGAAGTTGTCTCATCTGCCCGCTCCGGTATGGTTGTTAAAAAGCGCTGCTAGGCAACACTTGGCACTCGGGCCTGTAGTCTGGCAGGTAAAGTTTGGACCAATCCACGGCGGGCTTTGTGCCAAAAACCAGACAGTAACAACAAAGAAAACCCGATCAAAACGCCAACATAGGCAAAGCTGTCACCGGCCAGCCCATAGGTATCAAGCAACTGCGTCAGTGCCGCGAGCACATAAATCAGCGATGACACCATAAAGGCGCGTCTATCGATAACCAAAGAAATGACCGTTAAAACCAGATACAACGCTAAGACGATGCCAAGACTCATGGTGCTCTGCTGGCCTTCAAAGATGCCCAGATTAGAAAACACTGGATGAACAATCAGTGGTGCAGCCGTCAAATGCAACCAGAACGCCACATCGGCTTTACCACTGAGCCGCTTCAGATCAGCCATATCCCAACGCATCGCCAATAGGAAAATGGCGATACCGCCCAATAGCATCAAACTGTTCAGCATGCCTTTTAAAGCAGGGAAGACAGACACCAGCAGAGCCATCACAAACGCCACTGCGGTTGCCGCTCCTGCCGCTACCGTAATCGGCACATGGAAACGCCTCCAGTGCAACCAGGCCGCTGCTGTGGCAATAAGGCCGGCCAACATAAAGGCATTTTCGCTGGGAAAATCAAACAGCAACACCACCGAAGCAAACACATTGGCGACAAAGCTCACCAACAGCACAATTGCTGGCAAAGCCATTTTTCGTTTCAACACAAAAAATTCAGCAAGCAACCATGATATGCCCGCCACGACGATGGTCGCCAGTGCAGAATGAATGCCCTGAATCACCCAACCCGCCGATAGCAGCAATAGCATGCAGGCGATCACCACAAAAATATCGTTAAAGCTGGTAATCAGCCGAAAGTCTTCCTCATCCGCCGACGGGCTATGATTACGCTGAGCAATAAACTCCCGAAACTGAGCGAGCGCTGACGGGCTGAAAATACCTTTATTTACCGCCTGTTCCAGATCGTCATCTGTATACATATCGTTCCCTATGCGTCGTTGCAGATCAGCTTTGAGCTTTGGCCGATTTGAGATACATCACTTTCATCAGCAACATAGCGATCAACACCAGTACTGAAAAAATACCCAATATCGGTCCGACCACAGATTCAGGCGCGAGATTCCCATACAGTAAAAACAGGCCAATGCTCATGCCAGCCGTACCCAGTTGATGAAGGACGTATTGAACCTTGGCCAGTTTTGCTGCTGCCTCAGTTAACCAAAGTTTATGCATCATCGCGTAAACCATGCTGATGACAAAACCTACCAGCATGATATGGGCATGGGTCACCAACTGTTGATGGTTCTTCGTTGCGGCCATAAACAAACCCAACACCAAGCCCAGAATGGCATAGCCCAGCCCTGTTAATACAAATTTTCTGTCCATCTTCCCTGCTCCTTATCTACGACCGATATGGTCGACTAAATTGTATGTGAGCGAGGACGCTTTTGATATGACTGTAATGTGCAGCGATCAGGCTTTTTTAACAAACTCTGACTTGAGTTTCATTGCACCAATACCATCAATCTTACAGTCGATATTGTGATCGCCATCCACCAGTCGAATATTTTTGACCTTGGTGCCGACTTTGACCACTGCAGATGAACCTTTCACTTTCAGATCTTTTATCACCGTGATGCTATCGCCATCCTGCAGGACATTGCCGTTGGCATCGAGTACCGCCGTGTCACTTTGTTGGCTGACTTCCACATCAGCTGGCCATTCATGTCCACACTCAGGGCAGACCAGCATAGACTGATCTTGATAGGTATATTCAGAACTACAGGATGGACAATTAGGAAGATCGCTCATATAGACTCACAAAAAGTATGGGAAAGAAAAGCATTGTATCCTAAACACATCACACCTTAAGGATAGATATCATGAGCACCTTGATACCGGCCGATCATACCTTTGCAGTATTGGCTGCCTTATTCGCCGTTGCGTGTTTTGGTTTCTGGGCTGAAACCAAAGCCTGGGGCAAACTGATGACTGGGGCGGTATGGGCGATTCTGGGCGGTATCGTACTGTCCAATCTACACATCATTCCCCAAGCCTCCCCTGCCTACGATATGGTGTTTCGCTATTTCGTCCCGCTGCTGTTACCGCTGTTTCTGATGCATGCGGATATCCGTCGTATTCTCGCGGAAAGTGGCCGCGTCGGCATTGCCTTTGTTCTTGCCTGCATCGGCACGGTTGCCGGCGTAGTAGTCGGTGCCAGCATGGTGGATCTGGGTCCGAATGAAGCCATCCTAAGCGGTATGTTCACCGCCACCTACACCGGCGGCTCAGCCAACTTCGCAGCGATGATTCAAGCCACTAGCTTTGATGATGCCAGTGCCATTTCAGCCGCCACCGCCGTAGATAATCTGCTCGGTATCAGCTTTCTGGCATTAATTATTCTGATGCCTGCCTCACGCTATCTGATGGAACACTATCGACAGCGTGATTTCAGCAGTAGCTCAGCAGCGCAAACCGATCATCAGGCAAGCAAAATTAGCGGCCTGTCTCTTGCTGCCGCCCTGACCTTTGCTCTCAGCGTAGTCGCATTGGCAGACATCACCGTGTTGCTACTGGCTAGCTGGTGGCCAAATCTCGATGGTGGCAGTTTGCGTTACCTGTTTATCACTTTCTACTCAGTTGTACCGGCGACGCTGCTGCCAACACAAATGAATAAACTGCATGGCGGACAAAGTCTTGGCCTGGTACTGGCTCTGGTGTTTTTTGCAACCATTGCTGCT
>JASBUF010000016.1 GCA_030148085.1 Methylophaga sp.
AGTGCCTATATTGTTGATGGTTTTCGTGAAGATCGTGTGCTGCCGATCCTGAGAACGGCCATTGCCCGTTTCCGTCAATACCAATCGATGCAGAAGCATATTAAAGAGCTGAAAACCTCGCTAGCAGATCGCAAGGTGATCGATAAAGCCAAAGGTTTGATCATGGAACAGCGTCATTGCACTGAAGACGAGGCTTACCGTTTACTTCGAACCTCAGCAATGAATCAGAACATGCGTCTGGCACAACTGGCTCAGAATATTCTGGCCACAGCCAGCTTGTTCGAACCTAAGAAAAACGCCTGAATCAGCCGCACCATGTCTGTGCAATGGTGCGGAAGAACAAACTAAAAGCGTGCATATTAAAGCCGGTCAATCATTAGTGAAAAAAGAGTAAGTCTCTGAAAAACAATAATTAATTTTATAGGTATCTGGTTGGCATATTATCTGCTATCACCTATCTGAGTCACGACCCAACGGCGGGTAATCTCTTAATACATAAATACTGGATAAAGACGTCCTAATTGGCTTTGCCAATGAGCACGTCTTTTTTTTTGGGAAAAAATTCAGGAGCAGATAATGCTAAAAACTTCTTTATCCATGACACGCCGCAAGCTGGTTAAAACACTGGCCGCCGCGAGCCTGGTCTTCAGTACAGGTCTGATGTCTGTGAGCACAGCCTATGCCGCACCAGGTGACATTGAAAAACCGGATCTGAAATTTGGTTTCATCAAACTAACCGACATGGCGCCGTTGGCGATTGCCTATGAAAAGTTCTTCTTTGAAGATGAAGGACTCTACGTCACGCTGGAAGCCCAGGCGAACTGGAAGGTGCTGCTTGACGGTGTTATAGACGGCACTTTGGATGGTGCACACATGCTTGCTGGTCAACCGCTCGGTGCGACGATTGGTTTTGGTACCAAGGCCGATATTATCACGGCCTTTAGTATGGATCTTAACGGTAACGGCATTACGGTTTCCAACGACATTTGGGAACAAATGAAGCCAAATATTCCGAAAGGGGAAGATGGCAAACCGCTTCACCCTATCAGTGCTGAGGCGCTGAAGCCGGTGGTTGAGTCTTACAAAGCGGAAGGCAAGCCATTCAATATGGGCATGGTTTTTCCGGTCTCTACCCATAACTACGAGCTGCGTTACTGGCTGGCTGCTGGTGGTATTCACCCAGGGTATTACGCACCACATAAGGGCGATGTCAGCGGTCAATTGAAAGCCGATGCACTCCTATCGGTAACCCCGCCACCTCAAATGCCGGCCACCATGGAAGCGGGCACTATCTATGGTTACTGCGTGGGCGAGCCATGGAATCAGCAGGCGGTATTTAAAGGTATCGGTGTACCGGTTATCACTGACTACGAAATCTGGAAAAACAACCCGGAAAAAGTCTTCGGTGTGAGCAAGGATTGGGCGGAAAAATACCCGAACACGCATATTGCCGTGGTCAAAGCTTTAATTCGTGCAGCTGCCTGGCTGGATGAAAACAACAATGCCAATCGTCCTGAAGCGGTCAGCATTCTGTCTCAAAGCAACTATGTGGGCGCTGACTATGATGTTATCGCGAACAGCATGACGGGCACCTTCGAGTATGAAAAAGGTGACAAACGTGCGGTGCCTGACTTCAACGTTTTCTTCCGTTACAACGCGACCTATCCGTACTACAGCGATGCGGTCTGGTATCTGACGCAAATGCGCCGCTGGGGCCAGATTTCGGAAGCGAAGCCTGACAGCTGGTACATGGACATGGCGAAAAAAGTCTATCGCCCTGACATTTATGCCCTTGCTGCGAAAGAGCTGATCGAAGAAGGCAAGCTGCCTGCTTCTGCCTTCCCTGACTTTGCAACTGAAACCGGTTTCAAAGCGCCGCAGAGCGAGTTTATCGACAGTATCACTTTCGATGGTACCAAGCCCAATGCCTATCTGGAGCAATTCCCGATTGGTCTGAAAGGCGAAGAGGTTGTTGAGTAAGTACTGTAACGACGCAGTCACCCTGCCTGCCCGGCAGGCGGGGTGTTTGTTTCAACCAAAGTGAAGAGCCATTATGAAAGATAAATTGATTAACCTGCTGGAACTGATTGGATTTAACTGGTTTGTTCCGGTCGTCAGATTGAGCACCGGCGAATCGCCAAAACACCAGGTACAGGAACTCGGCAAAATGGTGGGCGTGCCCCTGTTTGCTGTCGTCGTTTTCCTGCTGTTCTGGCATATGGGCGCCGCCAAGATTATTACCAGCCTAGGCCAGGTGCCGGGACCGACACAGGTATGGGAGCAGGCCAATGTACTGGTCGATGAGCATTACCAGGAGCGCGAGCGTGAACTGGCCTTCTATGAGCGTCAGGAACAACGTAACGCGGCCAGACTGGAAAAAGACCCGGACGCAGAAGTCACCATTCGTCCTTACACAGGTAAAGAAACCTTCTTTGATCAGATCCTGACCAGTTTGTTTACCGTGTTTGTCGGCTTTCTGTTGGCGACCCTGATTGCTGTCCCAGTGGGTATTGTTGCCGGTTTGTCAGACACCATTTACTCTGCGCTTAATCCCTTGATTCAGGTGTTTAAGCCGGTATCACCGCTGGCCTGGCTACCAATCGTGACGATGGTGGTGAGCGCCCTGTACGTGTCCGAAAACCCGCTATTTGAGAAATCCTTTGTGACCTCTGCGTTGACCGTGACCCTGTGTTCGCTGTGGCCCACGCTTATCAACACGGCAGTCGGCGTGTCATCTATTGATAAAGACTTGATTAATGTCGCCCGTGTGCTGCGACTGAACTACATCACTACGGTATGGAAAGTGGTGATTCCTGCCTCGATTCCGATGATTTTCACCGGCCTGCGTATTTCGCTGGGTATCGGCTGGATGGTGCTGATTGCCGCTGAGATGCTGGCACAGAACCCGGGCCTGGGTAAGTTCGTCTGGGACGAATTCCAGAACGGCAGTTCCAGCTCACTGAGCCGCATCATGGTCGCTGTACTGACCATCGGTATCATCGGTTTCATTCTGGATCGCATCACACTGAGCTTCCAGAAATTCTTCTCATACGACAAAAACGCGGTCATTCGCTAGGAGTTAATCATGGATAAATACTTGAATATTGACCACGTCAGCATCGATTTTCCGACACCAAATGGCCCATTCCGTGCTCTGAATAATGTCAATCTGAAGATTGATAAAGGCGAATTTGTCAGCATTATCGGTCACTCTGGCTGTGGTAAGTCGACGGTCATGAACATCGTCGGTGGTCTGTATCAAGCCACTGAAGGCGGTGTTGTCTTAGAAGGTAAAGAAGTGAATGAACCAGGTCCTGACCGTGCGATTGTGTTTCAGAACCACTCTTTGTTTCCTTGGCTCAGCTGCTATCAGAATGTTGAGCTGGCAGTGAAATCTGTATTTGGCGACACCCGCAGCAAACAGGAAATTCGCGATTGGGTTGAGCACAATATCGAGCTGGTGCATATGAGCCATGCCAAACATAAAATGCCTGCTGAGATATCCGGTGGTATGAAACAGCGTATCGGTATCGCTCGCGCCTTGGCGATGGAGCCGAAAGTCTTATTGATGGACGAACCGTTTGGTGCGCTGGATGCGTTGACCCGTGCCCACTTGCAGGATTCATTGATGGAGATTCAGGCTGAGCTCAATAACACCGTCATCATGATTACCCATGATGTGGATGAAGCCGTATTGTTGTCAGATAAGATCGTGATGATGACGAACGGGCCTTCTGCCACCATCGGTGAAGTCATGGATGTGAAGTTGCCAAGACCACGCAAACGTCTGGAACTGGCTGATAACCCAGACTACAACCATTACCGCTCTGAAGTGATTCACTTCCTGCATGAACGCCACGCGCGTAAGGTAGCGTAAACAACCTAAAGCCCGTGCTTATGCACGGGCTTTTTTATTTAAGTTTGTCACAATTCTGTCGATAATTATATTTGGAACAATATACTTTGATGCTAACATCTTGCTTGCAATCTTCTGAGCGTATTCAAGTCGGAATGACAGAACTCTTAACCAGTGAGCAGGGATATACTGCTGAGTTTGCGAACCTCTCACTGAGTACAGCATTTCAGCCGATATTCAGCATTGCGCATCGTAAAGCGGTGGGCTATGAGGGCTTGTTGCGCGCTTATGATGCCAATGGCAAATACATAACGCCAGGACAGGTTATGCAAGTGCCTAAGAGTGACCGAGAGCATCTGGAGCTGGATAGAAGTTGTCGTTTACTGCATGCCCAAAACTTTTCAGAACAAGACACAGATAACAGTTGGCTGTTTTTGAATCTTAACTCACAGTGTCTGGTTATGGAGCGTCCTGACGCAGGCTTTATGCGCGGGATGATGACTCAGACCGGCTTGCAAGCACGCCGTATCGTCATCGAAATCTTAGAAAGTGAAATCACTGACAGAGCCTATCTGAAAGAGCTCATCACACACTTCCGTAAATTGGGTTGCTTGATTGCGATTGATGATTTTGGCGCTGGCCATTCGAATTTTGATCGGGTCTGGGAGTTACAGCCAGACATTGTCAAAATCGACCGTAACCTAGTTAAAGAAGCGGGTGTTTCACTGAAGGCGGAACGTATCCTGACAGGGATTGTTTCGTTGATCCACGAGGCTGGTAGTCTGGTTGTGGTTGAAGGCGTAGAAACTGAGCAGGAAGCCTTGGTCGCTATTTCCAGCAATGCGGATATGGTGCAAGGGTTTTACTTCGCCAGACCTAATGCGGCTATTCGTCACGACGATGGGTTTACCGATGTGATAGATAAGCTACTGGCGCATCAACAAAGTTTGCGCAGCCAATATAACCAAAAGATGCAGCAGCACTTTAATCACTTTCGTGAACGTTACGCAGCAGAGGTAGAAGCCTTCACAAATGGGCAAGCATTTGAACATTGTGGTGGAGAAGTCTTTTACGACGAGCGGGTAGTACGTTGCTATTTACTTGATGAGCATGGTTATCAAATCGGTAGAAGTCTGTACTCTCCGAAATACACAACAAGGCTGGATATTCGCCATGCGCCTCTGTTGTCAGGTGAAAATGCGAACTGGTCACATCGTCATTATCACTACCGTGCCATGCAAACTCCCGGCGTGATGCAAATCAGCCGACCTTATCTTTCCGTTGCGGGATCACATATGTGCATTACGGTGTCACAGGCAGTGAGTATTAACGGTAAAACGTTTGTGTTTTGCTGTGATCTCGACTGGGCCGACGAGGATCGTAAAACTATCGACGGCTGAGGTTTGCACACATTCAGTGCGTGCTGCACTGGTTTTGACTTAAACTGGTGCCGATAATACCTATTTTTTCGCCTCACGTAAGCAAAAACAGACACTTACAAAACTGGCATGATTCCCGCACTAAGAACGCCAACCAATGTTGGTCACGTGTTCTAAAGTGAGAACTGAATTCATGTCTAGTCAAAAGCTAAACTTACTGTCTTTCAGCGGTAATATCCGCACGCTCCATCTAACCTGGATGGCTTTTTTCATAACGTTCGTGGTTTGGTTTAACCATGCACCATTAATGGTCGCCATTCGCGATACGCTGGGTCTGACCGACCAGCAGGTGAAAACCCTGTTGATACTGAACGTTGCCCTGACCATTCCTGCTCGCATCGTGGTGGGCATGCTGGTTGATAAGTACGGCCCTAAAATCATGTTCAGCATGTTGCTGGGCATCTCCAGTTTTATCTGTTTCTTCTTCGCTTTGGCGGATAACTTCCAACAAATGGCGGCCGCTCGCTTTATGCTGGGTTTCGTCGGTGCTGGTTTCGTTATCGGCATTCGTATGATCTCTGAATGGTTCCCAGCGAAACAAGTGGGTCTGGCTGAGGGTATCTACGGTGGTTGGGGTAACTTCGGTTCAGCGGCGGCGGCTATGTCCCTGCCAACACTGGCACTGATTTACGGTGGTGATGATGGCTGGCGTTATGCGATTGGTACTACCGGTGCCATTGCGTTGGTTTATGCTTTTATTTACTACAACAGCGTATCTGATACACCAAAAGGTTCCACTTACTTCAAACCGAAAAAATCCGGTGCGATGGAAGTGACCAGCAAAGGTGATTTTTTCCTTTACATCATCATGAGCGTGCCTCTATATGCGGCACTGGCGCTGCTGGCGTGGAAACTGTCGCCAAGCGGTGTATCTTTACTGTCACAGAACATTACCTATGCAATTTATCTAGGTCTGATTGCCTTGTTTGCCTATCAGGTCTATCACATCTACCAGGTGAATAAAGACATCTTCACCACTGAAGTGCCTGAAATTCACCGTTACAAGTTCAAGCAGGTTGCGGTTCTGGATCTGGCTTATCTGGCTACTTTCGGTTCAGAGCTGGCTGTGGTTTCTATGCTGCCTTTGTTCTTCAGCGATACCTTCAATATCACCCCGGTTCAGGCTGGTCTGCTGGCTTCGGGTTATGCCTTTATGAACTTGGTATCACGTCCTATTGGTGGTCTGTTTAGTGATAAATGGGGTCGTAAACGTACGCTGACAATCTGTATTGCCGGTCTGGCTGTGGGTTATGTCTTGCTAGGTATGATTACACCTGAATGGTTCCTGGTGTTTGCTGTTTTGGCTACCATGGCCTGTTCGTTCTTCGTTCAAGCCGGTGAAGGTGCGGTATTTGCTGTTGTGCCTCTGGTACAACGTCGTTTGACCGGTCAAATCGCAGGTATGGCGGGTGCTTACGGTAACGTAGGCGCAGTGACCTTCCTGACCGTTCTGTCGTTGGTGACACCTCAAACCTTCTTCTTCGTTATTGCGGGTACAGCAATTGTGGCCTTGATTGCCGTACAGTTTATGGATGAGCCGCGTGGCCAAATGGCAGAAATCCTGCCTGACGGTACCGTGCAAATGATTGACATCCACTAAAATCAAACAACTGGCTGCGGCCGACATTGTGGTCGGCCGCAGTCATTTCTGCTGTAAGCTGTTGATCAGGGCTGAATCCGTTACATTGCAGCCACACTGCGATGATACGTCTGATAACGGTAGCCTTCACGGATGAGCAAGGTGGCTGTGGTTTTTCCGAATAGCAGTGTGCAGAAGACGAGTGTCATAGGGGCCAGTATGGTTGCCAAGTTAAAAGTCAGGGTAGGGCAGTTTTCGGACAAGGGTGTTAAGGCAGAGAATCAGGATTCTCTCGGTTTTTCAGTACCCTCCAATTTGGTGACGTTGGAAACCAAAGGGGTAGCCTGTGCGCTGGCGGACGGCATCAGCAGCAGTGCAGCGGGTAAACAGGCCAGTCAGGCCTGTGTCACCGGCTTTATCAGCGATTACTTCAGTACCCCCGACTCCTGGTCAGTGAAGCAGTCAGGCGGCAAAGTCCTCACTGCGATCAACACCTGGCTGCATGGCCAGAGTAATCAGTACAAAGATGCTTCCCGTGGTCTGGCCAGCACCTTCAGCGCTATGGTCATCAAATCCACCACAGCACATTTATTCCATGTCGGTGATTCACGGATTTATTTGTACCGTGATGGTGAACTGGAGCAGCTTACCACCGATCACCGTATCCGCATTGATGACAATAAGGAATACCTCGGTCGAGCCTTTGGTGTCGATTACTGTCTGGATATCGATTACAAGTCGCTGAAGGCAGAAGAAGGGGATCGCTATCTCTTTACCACTGACGGTATCCACGATGTGCTCAGTCATAAGCAGTTGCGAGGCCTGCTGGGCGAAAGTTCTGACGACCTGGATGCGCTGGCCGAGAAAATCTGCCGTCAGGCTCTGGAGCAGAACAGCCCCGATAATGTCAGTTGTCAGATCCTGCAGGTTGAGCAACTGCCATCTCAGGATGCCAATGAAGTCTTTGCACAGCTTACCGCCTTGCCGTTCCCGCCGGAGCTGTATGAAGGTGTGATCCTCGATGGTTACCGTATTACCCGGGAATTACATGCCAGTTCGACCAGCCAGCTGTATCTGGCGGTAGATACCGAAACCGGTGACAAGGTGGTACTGAAAACACCTTCCGTGAATTTTGAAGATGATCCGGCCTATCTGGAGCGCTTCCAGTTAGAAGAGTGGATTGGGCGCCGCGTAGTCAGTCCGCATGTGGTGCAGACGGTGGAGCAGAAGCGGCCACGACGTTTTCTCTACTACGTACTGGAATATGTCGACGGAAAAACGCTGGAACAAATGCTCGATGATGTCGGTACGCTGGATTTAAAAACCGTGCGTGAGTTGGTGCCGCAGATTGTAGCGGGACTTCGTGCTTTTCATCGGCTGGACATGCTGCATCAGGATTTGAAGCCGGGCAATATCATGATCACCCATGATGGTGTACTCAAAATCATCGACTTCGGATCGACCAAGATTGCTGGTATTGCCGATATATCCACCCCGGTAGAGCGGCGTGAACTATTGGGCACTAAGCATTACACGGCCCCTGAGTATTTGCTGGGCAAGCATGGAACGTCGCAGTCCGATCAATTTGCCTTAGGCTGTATCGTCTATCAAATGCTGACAGGGAAGCTACCTTATGGTGAAAAGCTGGCCAGTGTCAGAGACCAACGGGGTATCAATCGACTAAGTTATCGCCCCATCAGCGAGATCATCACGGATATTCCGCACTGGGTGGATAAAGCCATTCGTAAAGCAGTCCAGCTGACGCCGGAGTCACGTTACGAGGCGATGTCTGAGTTTGAGTCGGATCTGGTTAAACCCAATCCGGACTATCTGCGTGAAGAGCAGTTACCGCTGTTACAACGAAACCCGGTTGGTTTCTGGCGTTCGCTGTCGATGCTGCTGGCCATCACTAATCTGGCTTTGATTTATCTGCTGACAAAATAACGGCAAGCGGTTATGCACCTGACAACTTATTCTGATTATTCCATGCGGGTACTGATGTATCTGGGCCTGCAGCAGGACAAGCTTGTCACTATTGCTCAGGTAGCCGAGCACTACACGATTTCAGAAAATCATCTGACTAAAGTGGTGCATTTTCTTGGGCAGCAGGGCTACATCGAGACGGTCAGAGGTAAGGGCGGCGGGCTGCGGCTGAAACGGGAGCCGGCAGCGATTAACCTCGGCCAGGTGCTACGCCTGACAGAAGGCGATGAAGGCCTGCTGCCATGTGTGAACGGCGTCAGTGACTGTTGTATCTTGCCTGCCTGCAGGCTGGTCTCCATATTACGTGAGTCGCAAGCGGCACTCTATCAGGTGCTTGGCAAATACACTCTGGCTGACTTACTTAACAACAATGCCCCTTTAAATAAGCTTCTTGCGACGGATTCATGACCAGGGTTTGCTAAGCCTCAGCAAACGGCCGAGTTCGTCAGCCATTTCTTTTCTCATTTGTTCAGACTGAACCGGCACGGTTACATCGAGTTGTGACGTCGGGCAGTTGGCTAACAAACTTTGCTGCACATTGGCATCATGCAGTGCGCCAAGCCGATCCTGTAGCTGTCGTAGTGACTCTAGAAAACGGGAGCGGCTTTGTGTTTTCAGTGTTGGTTCGACAAATTCACAGGCGTACCGTAATTGTTTGCACTGTATCCGTAAGCGGTGCAAAGCTACGTCATCCAAACTGTTTAGTTGTCCATGTGCCTGTTTGATTTTTTGATAGATGGGCTCCAGTTGCCCGTAAGCAAACTGGTTCAAGCTTAGATTGCGTTTACGGCAGCGTTGCTTTGTCCAGCCGGGCTGCTTGAGTTGCTTGTTCAGTTTCCGCCACTGAGAGAAAGGGGGACTGTGCAGTTTGTTTCTGAGTGCTTTATAAGTTCTGCTGCGCTGTTTTTGCAGATGTTTTTGTGTTGCTTGCTCCGTGGATGGCTGCGCAGCAAGGGATTGTAGAAATACATCCAGATCACGGGCCTTATCAAGCTGCTTGGAGGCATAACGCAAACGCTTTTGCCAGCGCCGTCGATAACGGGGTTTCAGTATTGGTTTTGCCAGCTTGAGGGCGGTGCGCAGTTTACGAAGGCAGATGCGCAGTTGATGGACATTTTCTGGATCACGGCTTTTACGTAAAGCATTTTGCCAGCGTTGTGCCTGTCTCAGCTCGTTTAGCAGGAACTGTTGCAAGCTGATGCAGGCAGCGGTGTTCATTATTCGTCGTTTAGCAGCTTTCCGTGCAGTCTTAAGGCCAGGCTACAGCTATGCGCATTGAGATCGGCCCAGTTGCCACTGAATTCAAGCATGACGAGTGTGGCCGGCAGCATGCGTTTGCCGCTCGGCTGGTCACTGTCAAACACCGCTGTCGCGAGATAGTCGACTAAATCCTCCAGCGAAGGATTGTGGGCAACGATAAGGACACGCTTGAAGCGATTATTAATGCGGTGTAACTGGGACAGAAATGTGCCGACATCGGCCATGTATAAGACATCACTGAATTGCACCTGATCGGTATCGATGGCCAGTTGTTCACATACCAGATCGCAGGTTTGTGCCGCCCGTTTGGCAGTCGAAGAGAAGATGAGTTGGGGCAATAACCTGAGTTCGAGCAGTTTCTGACCTAAACTGACGGCATGCTCACAGCCGCCGGGGGTCAGCTTCCTGCTAAAGTCACCACCGAGCGTACCCGCTTCAGCCTTGGCATGACGTAGCAACATGATTTGTTTTTTTCTCATGACAGTGTCGGTATTCCATAGATATAGGTCGGGTAGTGCAAAACGAGGCAGGTTCATTTTTAAGCATAGTCCCAGAACGCAGGGCGTGCAAACCTCAATGCGATGTCTGAGTCGACACTATTGGTCATTTTTTGAGCAAGTCCCAGAATCTCTGTTCGGAGAAGTATTTAGCGAGTTGTTGGCCTGATACTCACACAGTTATCCACAGAATATGTGGGTAACATTTATTTCAACACCCGGCTGTGTAAGCGGGTTTTCGAGCAGTTACCACCACTTTCTTTGGCTTGCTCGATATGGTGTTGGGCGGTCGCCAGCATATCCAAAAGGCCATAGCAGTCATTTTCTACCGGACTGTAGGTGGTGTGACCAATACTGACGGTGGCATAGCGGCCGGTGGGTGAATGCGGGTGGAAGATCTGCAGGCTGTGCACAGCCTTGTGCAGCTTGCTGGCCAGTTGCGTAGTCTGGCGGAAGTTCATGTGCGAACTGATGGCCATAATTTGCTTGCGGTTAAAGCGGGCGATGAAGTCGGATTCACGCTGGAACTGATTACCAATGGTTTCAAGAATCAGCTCAAAGCAGGCAGATTTGTTTTCCATCAACGAAAACTTGTCCACATCGATGATAAACATCGACACGGAGGTATCTTCATTGATCGCACCACGCCAGTGCTTGATCAGTTGCTCCAGTAAGGTGGTCTGATCAATGAGAATGTCATCGGGACAGGTCAGTTGTCGTGTTTTGTTATCCATAAAAGCCGATACTTGAAAATTCGATTGCCGCTGAGCTGATCATAACAAGGAACAACCCAGCTGGAAAAAGACTCAGGCTTTTTTATGATCACGCTGATAGTAGAAATTGGTCGCTTCTACAAAGCCGTCAATACTGCCGCAGTCAAAGCGCTTGCCTTTGAATTTGAGCGCCAGGACTCGTTTTTCCTTGGCCATGGTACGAATGGCATCAGTGATTTGCACTTCGCCATTGGCGCCGGGCGGTGTGGTGCGAATGTAATCAAAAATATCGGGGGTCAGCACGTAGCGACCAATAATGCCGAGATTACTGGGGGCGTCCTTAGGCTTCGGTTTTTCTACCATATCATCTATTTCATAGACACCGTCTTCAATTTCATGACCAGAAATTACACCGTAGCTGCTGATATTGTCACCCGGTACTTCTTCAATAGCGATAACGCTGCAATTAAAACGTTCATAGAGTTTAACCAGTTGCCCCAGTGCGCGTTGCTCATCAATGGCCTCAGGACGGGCACAGAGATCGTCAGCCAGAATAACGCCGAAGGGTTCATCACCAATGATTGGTTCACCGGTCAGAATCGCATGGCCAAGGCCGAGCATGGCGCGTTGACGAATAAAGATAAAGTCACAGTTTTCCATGACCTCACGAATGTCTTCTAGAAATTTTTCTTTACTGGTACCGCGGATTTGGTGTTCCAGTTCATAGCTGGTATCAAAGTGGTCGGCAATGGCGCGTTTACCTCGACCGGTGATAAAGCCGACTTCACTGACCCCGGCTTCGATGGCTTCTTCGACCCCGTATTGGATCAGGGGCTTGTTCACTATCGGCAGCATTTCCTTAGGCATGGCCTTGGTGGCAGGCAGGAAGCGGGTGCCATACCCGGCAACCGGGAATAAGCACTTACGAATCGGTTTAACGTTACTCATACAACTTTCCTTTTTTGCGAAACGGTATCAGCGTTTTATGAATATAACATGACAGTCATCAGCCATTGGTAATCCACAAAACCTGATAGGGTGCCACAGTAAACATCTCAGCCGTATCATCAAAAATATGGCCGCTGATTAAGTCCCACCAGCGGTCGGTGATGATCAGGTTGAGTTCAGCGATCCGAAGATCCTGTGGCGTGTCACTGATGTTAAAAATACAGAATATGCTTTGGCGGCGGTCCATACTCTGCCGCCAGAAGCCAAACAGTTTCTCCCCCATATGCAGGGTGAACTGGGTGGCATTAGGGTGGAACGCCTTTTGATGTTGGCGTAGATGTACCAGTTTCTTGAGCAGTGTCGAGACACGACTATGCTGACTGTTAGGATCGGCCAGCGCTGTCTGTAGAGCTTCATAATCCCACTCGTGGCGGTTAATGCCACGATTCTGGCCGGTACGTTCCAGTTTGTCGTTGTCGTTGCTGGTGGCGAGCAGGCTGTGAATATAAATACCCGGAATGCCTTCCAGTGCCAGCATGATGGCGTGGGCACAGATAAAGCGATCCACGTTATAGTCATCTTTGCCTTTGGTCGTGCCCTGCAGGGCATCAAACAACGCGATATTGATTTCGTAGGGTTTCTTCACGCCGTTATCGCCGGTACGCCAGGATATCTGACCTCCGAATTGCTGCATGGTACTGATTAGCGAAGCGATCTCACCTTCCGATAATAAACCTTCCGCCGGACGCAGGCCGATACCGTCATGCGAGGCAATAAAATTGAAGTAGGCGGTTCCGTTCTGCGCAGGCGGCATACTCATTAGCCATTGCTTCAGGTAAAAGCAGTTACCGGTAACCAGCGTGTTGACCAACAGGGGGGGCAACGAGAAGTTATAAATGCAGTGCGCCTCATTGGCGTTACCGAAGTAACTGAGGTTTTCACGGTTGGGAATATTGGTTTCAGTAATCAGAATCGCATCGGGCTGGGCATGCTGGATAAGGCTGCGCATCAGCCGAACCACTTCATGCGTTTCCGGTAGGTTCAGACAGTTGGTGCCTGGCTTTTTCCACAGGAACGCTACCGCATCGAGGCGGAAGATGCGTATTCCCTTGTCCAGATAAAAACGGATGATATTGATGAACTCTTTCAAGACCTCTGGGTTACGGAAATCGAAGTCCACCTGTGTGTGGCTGAAGGTACACCAGACATGTTTCACACCATCCGCTGTTTCTGTTTCTCTTAACAGTGGACTTGTGCGTGGCCTGACGACTTGACTGATCGGTGTATTGGGCGGCGTGGTGTAGAAATAGTCGTGGCCTTTGCCTTCGCCTTTGATGAAGTTCTGAAACCACTCTCCAGCACTAGAGCCGTGATTAATCACCAGGTCAGCCATGAGTCGGTAGTCTGACGCTATGCCTTCTATGGCCTGCCAGTTGCCCAGCGGTGGATTGACTTCATAGTAGTCCATCACTGCGAAGCCATCATCAGAACAATAGGGGAAGAAGGGCAGAATATGCACACCGTTGATAAAGCCTTTGACTTCATCATTCAGAAAGCGATGCAGGGTATTGAGTGGCGCCTCCCCATCACGCTTGATGCTGTTGCCATAGGTAATCAGCACCATATCGCGCTGGTCCCAGTTATTCTGATGCGGCACAACGTCATAAAACTGCTCGCGCAGCCGCATGATGTCGATGATTTCGTCGCTGAGTTCTGGCAGCGATAAGTCCGGTTGTGTCTCCTGATAAATGGCCTGGAGATGATACAAAACGGTTTCATGCAGCAGTTGCAGCTGTTCAGGTCTTGGCGTCATGGATGGTGTGTCCTCAGGCAGAAAATTCCTGGTAATCGGCTTCAACGGCGTCGTAGAGTCGCTCAAAAATATCCGGTAAAGCGCTCTGTACCCGGCTCCAGCTCGGGGTGAATGGGGTTTCCATCGGGTTTTCGAGGAACATTTGTCCCGCGTCCATAATGTTTTTGGCAAACATTTCGACCGACTCTTCTTCCTGATGGATATCGAACTGCAGGCCGTTCATTGCCGCGTCATTACGATAGGTTTCAACGAAATCAAGCGCGATGCGGTAGTAGGTGGCTTTCAATGTGCGGAAGGCTTCTGGCGAGAACACCACGCCTTTGGTGGCGAGTTTACGGAATAGCGACTTGGCAATGTCGATGGACATTTTTGACAGGCCGCGCTGCTGATCATCCAACGACAGCTCCTGATGCTTATGGTCATAGACATCGGCAACATCGACCTGACATAGGCGATTATTGGCGTAGTTACGGTGCATTTCCGAGAGCACACCGATTTCCAGGCCCCAATCACTGGGGATGCGGATATCAGTCAATACATCGCGACGGAAGGAAAACTCACCGGCCAGCGGGTAGCGGTAGCTGTCCATGTATTCAAGGTAAGGATGGTGACCGACCACCGATTTGAGCGAGCGAATCAGCGGGGTGACCAATAGGCGATTAACGCGACCATTGAGCTTGCCATTGGCGACCCTCGCGTAATAGCCCTTGCAGAACTCGTAGTTGAACATCGGGTTGGCGACCGGATAAATCAGTCGTGCCAGCAGTTCACTGCTGTAGGTCACAATGTCACAGTCGTGCAGGGCGATCGATTCTGCCTTGCCGGAAGCCAGAATATAGCCCATGCAGTACCAGACATTGCGGCCCTTACCCAGCTCTTTCGGGGCCAGGCCCAAATCCTGTAATTCGGCATCAATCGCTTTCAGGCGTGGGCCGTCATTCCACAGAATACGGTGGTGTTGCGGCAGTTCGGAAAAGAACTCAATGGCATGGCGGTACTGGCTTTCATCGGCTCTATCCAAGCCGATCACAATTTCAGACAGATACGGTACGGTTTTCAGGTGCTGGACGATGTTAGGCAGCGCTTCGCCTTCGAGTTCGCTGAACAGGGAAGGGAGCAAGAGGCCCATCGGCCGTTGTTTGCTGAATTGCAGCAGATCGCTTTCCAGATCGGCCAAGTGGCGGTGAGTCAGGTTATGTAAGGTTGTGATGATCCCATTCTGGTAAAAATCAGCCATGATTGCCTCGGGGTTGCTTGGGTGAATCGGGATGCAGCGTTGCATCGAGAATTAAATTGACACCTTCTGCCCAACCTTTAGGGCCGGTATGCGTGGAAATAGTGAGATTACTGCTGCGACAGACGTCGGGAAGCGGGTGAACCGGCGAACGGATGAGTAAAGCATGATCGGCCTGCTCCAGCATAGCGCGGTCATTCTGACTGTCGCCAATAGCCAGAGAGTGCATTTGTTTGTCTGCATCGGCGTTCTGATAGACCTGTTCCAGCCAGCGTAGGGCACGGCCTTTGTCACAGTCGCCAGACACATGCAGGAAACGACCGCCTTCCAGAATATGCGCGCCTGCCGTCGTTAATTCCTCAATAAATTGATGTTTCAGGTTGCCGTTACCGTGCCAGGAGACCGGTTCACCGTATTGTCGCCGAGCAGCGCGGGCGGCGGCATGCACATTGAGTCCGGTCATCGCGATAATGCCGTCGATACCGGCATCGGCAAAGGTTTTGAACTGATCGCTGTAGTGCGGCCTGACTTGCTCAATCAGGCTTTGCCAACGGGCACGCGGGGCGACAAACTCTTTCACCCAGTAACCGTCCTTTTCTGTGGTGTCGGCTGGCTGCTGTGGAAAGTAGCCCTTGGGGATAAACACCGCGGCACCGTTTTCAACGATAAATGGATGGGGGTTGTGCAGGCTGTCACGTAGCAGTTCGACTTCTGCCTGTGTTTTACTGGTGACCGGAATAACCGGAACCTTATGTTCTTCGAGTGCGCTCAGGGTCGGCACAGCCTCATCAAAATGGTAGTTGTGGTGATCTAGCAAACTGCCATCCATATCAGTGAAGATCAGCCATTGCGTCTGTGTCATGGAAGATAGTGTCGGCGGTGTCGATGTCAGTTTAATGATCTGCCGATGGCTATCCAGCTCAAACAGGTAATGCACTTTGGCAGGCAGCTGTTTCAGTGTTTGCTCGGTAATGCGTTGGTAAAACTGGATAAAGCGTGCCAGTTTTTTTTCATCCATGATGTGGCCTTGCTGTGTATGGCGTTGACGTAGTTTTGTTTCCTGCTCCATGCGCCAGTCAAACACGCAGTCAAATGACGGTGCTTTGAGCATGATCCAGACATCAATCAGGTCGAACAGGTTGGGGTAAGTCAATGCCAGTTGTTTATTGACGTAGCGGCGCCAGCGACCTTCCTTATCTTCTGACGACTCCAGTTCATTGATGGGGCGGGATAGGGTAGTTTCAGCTTCTGCCTCTGAGCCCAGACACCAGCCTTCGAGAATAATGATGTCTACCGGTTCGGTAATACATTCGGCAAACTCGGCTGGCAGGCGATCATCACTGGCTTTATCAAAGCGTGGTAGCCAGACCGGCAGATAACCTTGTTGCAAATCGGTCAGGGTTTTTCGTGCGAGCGAGATATCATGGGTGCCAGGAACGCCGCGTGTGGCAAGTAAAGGATGAACGGCTTTTGCCAGTTGCTGTCGCTCGGCGCGGGTGAAGTAAAAGTCGTCCAGCGACAGCGATGCCGTGGTGAGTTGATATTGCTGCTCTAGTAGGAATTTCAGGCAGGCTGCCAAGGTGCTTTTGCCAGAGCCTTGTGCACCATTGATACCGACAATGAGCGGTAGTTTTGCACTTTTATGGTGCGTTTTTATCGCTTCAGTCAGAGGGGCAAACCAGTCCTTGATCAGTTGCCGATAGCTGTCCGGTAAGTGTTGCTGCGAGAGAAAGCCGGTGAGTTCGATGTCCAGCATATCCGTGTCTCATACTCTGCGTTGATTAAGTTAACTTGTGTCAACGCAATATTCGTACCGGCCCTCTTTGTTTGGCCACAAAGACGACCTCAGTCTAGGAGTGTGATGGGCAGTCTGCATCCTGACACTGATGTACTTCGATAGTGACATGAGACAAGCGGTCAAACTCAGCGAGTAAGTCTTTGTAGTGCGCTGTCGGACGTGGTTGATCCGTCACGATCGTAATAATGGCAGCATAGTGATGGGCACTGAGATGCCAGATATGGAAATCAGCGATGCGGTTATCGGCATCCTGTTCTATACGTTGACGGATGGCATTGCTGTAATGCTCATCAATACTGCCATCAAGCAAAATAGGGCTGGTTTCGCGAATCAGGCCGAGTGCCCAG
This sequence comes from Methylophaga sp., assembly GCA_030148085.1. Lineage (GTDB taxonomy): Bacteria > Pseudomonadota > Gammaproteobacteria > Nitrosococcales > Methylophagaceae > Methylophaga. Next base: position 17,468 of record JASBUF010000016.1, read on the forward strand.
ACGGTGATAATGATGGCACCGACGACACCCATAATGGGATCCAGCCAGGTCAGGCCGGCCAGTTTGGCAGCAAGCAGGGCAATAATAGCCAGCACCGAGGTTAAGGCATCAGCCAGCACATGCATATACGCCGCTTTCAGGTTGTGATCATGGTGATGATGGCCATCGTGACTGTGATGGTGATGATCTTTTAATAGCCAGGCACTGACTAGGTTAACGATAAGCCCGAGAAACGCGACAGCAATAGCGGCATTGAGTTGGATTTGCTCCGGGTTGAATAAGCGTTCAACCGATTCCAGCAGCATAAACATGGCTACGATGGCGAGCGCAACAGCACTGCTGAAACCGCCGAGCACACTGACTTTACCGGTACCGAAAGCAAACGCCGGGTTGTCGGCATGTTTACTGGCGTAACGATAAGCGAAAAGAGTAATAAGGAATGCAGCCACATGCGTGGCCATATGCCAGCCATCAGCCAGCAGAGCCATGGAGCCAAAGGCTAGTCCTGCCACAATCTCAGCCACCATCGTAATCGCGGTTAACGCCAGGACATAACGAGTGCGTTTTTCCCCACGTTGGTTGGCCAAGACAAAATCATGATCCTGCTGCCATTGGGCCAGACTGTGTTGGTGCATGCTGTCTCACTTCTGAATGATTGCACTGGTTATGCTATCAGAGTGCGCGTCGCGTTCGGGAGTTGCAAAAAAAAGGGGTGAACATTCAGTTCACCCCAAGGCTCAGCACGTAGACAAGAGAGAAATTACAAACAACATGCAGCTGAAAAGATTGTTTGTAACTAGGCCGTTGCATCAGCCATGCCAAAATATATTATTGTTATGAATCAATATCTTGTCATTTTTTTATAAAATCTGAGTGACCCAAAATGCACATTAGCGGTGCAGAGGGGAAGAATCTGCACTAAGTTAAATCGGTATCTATTTTGATGAATTGAGGAGTAATAACTTTAGTGTCAAAGTTTCCCGAACTTGCTTGGAGGCGAACCATCAAACTTGGCTGCTGACGCAGATTCCTAAATGAGTAAGATAGCCGGATTGTTAGCAGGGATCGCAGTGAAAAACGAGAGATTTCTCCCATGCGTTGCCAGAGGCAATTCTTTATAATTAGCACCCTAACCTTATTGGCAGCGAGGCATTGGTGCTCTAACAAGACTGACAATACGAACGTTATAGTGGACGCCATTGTCAGTGCTTCAAAAATTCAAAACTTAACTCCGAACTCCTGTTTTAAACAGTCAATACGACAGATGCTCCAAATTTAAAGAGACAGAACTAAACTACATGCATATCCAAGACGAAACCTCCATCAAGCGCTCGGTTACCGTTCATGAGAACGAGCTGCCAGCTTTTTTGATGCACGACGACATTGCTGTCGAAGTGCCGGTGGCACTCGTCTACAACTATATCTCGCATGCTGTGATGATGGCCTCGCCAACAGACTTGCAGGACTTTGCGCTAGGGTTCAGTCTGACCGAAGATATCGTGGCTGATCCATCTGAGGTCAACCATATTCATGTGCAGTCAGGTAAAAATGGCATCACGGTACGTCTGCAAATCAACGATGACCGTTTTGAAGCACTGCGCGAGCGTCGCCGCAATATGGTGGGACGGACAGGCTGTGGATTATGCGGTACTGAAACGCTGAAACAGGCGATTCGTCCTGTTGAGCCGGTTCAAAAGGTTGATGTTAGCGACGAAGCCATCCAGGCGGCCTTGGCTAATATTCACCAGCATCAACCTCTACAACTGGCGACCGGGGCCACACACGCGGCGGCATGGTGTGATTTAGAGGGGAGTGTTCAACTTATCCGGGAAGATGTTGGGCGTCACAATGCCCTAGATAAACTGATCGGTGCGTTTAAGAAAAGCACGCTGGTTGAAAAAGAAGGCTTTGTCTTGGTGACCAGTCGCGCTAGTTACGAAATGGTGCAGAAAAGTGCCACGGCCGGTTTCGGTTGTCTGGTTGCAGTCTCAGCACCGACATCATTGGCCATTGAGCAGGCGCAACAGGCGAATTTGAAACTGGTGGGTTTTGCCCGTGATGGCCGTCATGTGATCTACCATGAACCGGCAGGGACTGAGTACTACGAAGAAGCCCGTCAGGCCATGTAGTTTGTATCGGACACTGCTTAAATTATATCCCTCCACAAACTCACAGCCGCACTTCAGTGTTGGCGACATGAATCGCTGAACCGGCGTCACCACTCACGAGTAGGCGTGACGTCGTCTTCTGTCTCCCCCATGGCGTTGTTCGTAATTAGTGAAACGCTCACGCATGGCAATGCTGGCACGTCGGCGTTCTTCGCCGATTCGACGATCCGCATAATGCTTGTAAGTGCATTGACAGCGGGCTTCGTCGCAACCGGAGACCGGCAGAGACATCACTTCATGGGTCAAAAACCGTTTTCCACGTAACGCTCTGGCAGCTGAACAGGCATGTGAGCAGGGTTCGATACTGACAGCATGGAAGGATTTCTGCGGTTTTGTGTCATCAGACTTGCGGCGTGCTGTCCATGTGGTGCGTGGATCAGGCCAGAACCAAACGAGTACTAGCAAGGCAGGGATCAGTAACAGATAGAGCCAATCGTTCATCAGGCGAACTCCTTATGGCTGACTGTTTTGCAGTCGGAAGCTGCTTACAGACTCACTATAGCACAGGCGGTTTTCAGTTGTATATCAACACTTTGAGGCCGAATCTCAGTCTGTCGTGACTATCGCTGTTGGTTGTCTCTGCGCATCAATATGCACGTAGACGATCTCTGCTGTCGCCACCTTGATGATCTGCTCTTTACCATCCTGTCTGCGTTCAACAAATACATCGATGGCAATTGTCACTGAGGTGGTACCAATACGAATATCCTCGGCATAGATGCTGACAATATCACTGACCAGAACCGGCGCCAGAAAACGAAAGTCTTTCACCGCCACCGTGACCACACGACCACCGGCTTTACGGCTGGCAACAATGCCGCCAGCAATATCACATTGCGACATCATCCAGCCGCCGAAGATATCGCCAGCCACGTTGACATCATTCGGGCGCGCCATAATCCGTAAAATAGCGTGGTCATCAGGCAGTTCTGTTGTCATCTAGTGTCCTTCATAGAGTCGGTCTATATCTTTGGCAAACAGGGTCATGATTTGCTGCCGTTTGGTTTTCAGGGTCGGTGTCGACAGGCCATTCTCAATCGTCCACGGTTGCTGTGAGATGGCGATCCGAATGATCTGTGCGTAACTGGGGAACTGATGCAGTTGTTGCTGAATTCTGCCCAGCAGGTGCTGCTCAACGGCTGGGGCCGAGGATAATTCAGCGGTTTCCTTCAGTCCGGTTAATGTCGCCAATTGTAACCATGCTTCATCACTCAAAACCAGCAGGGCACTGAGGAATGGGCGACCATCACCAACGACCAGTGCCTGATCAATCAGTTTGTCAGCAGCAATCGCCGTTTCCATATCCACCGGCGAGACTTTTTCGCCATTGGCGAGCACGATAATATCCTTGAGTCTGCCAGTGATATGTAAAAAGCCATGGTCGTCCAGCCGAGCCAGATCACCCGTGTGCAGCCAGCCATCGGCATCAATGGTGGTCGCCGTAGCCTCCTGATTACGCCAGTAACCGAGCATCAGCCCGGGGCTTTTAACGATAAGCTCTGACTGCTCAGTGACGTCCACGGTGACGTCTTTCAGTAATTGTCCCACACTACGTGGCAGGTTCTGTTTCGCTGTGTTAACACTGATAACCGGGCTGGTCTCAGTCAGGCCATAGCCTTGCTGGATAGGAAAGCCAAGAGCGATAAAGGTTTTTGCTACATGCTCAGGCAGTGGGGCACCACCACAGATGGCGATGCGCAGACGACCTCCCACACGTTGACGAATTTTATGACCGACCAGTTTATCCAGCAGACCATGCAAAAGCAGTTTCGGGCGCCAGCTCTGACGTCCTTGTTGATGTTCGAACTGTGCCCAGCCGATCGCCACAGCGGTGTTAAATAAGGATTGTGCCAGAGCTGATTTGCTAGAGAGCTGTTCATGAATACGGTTATAGATACGCTCATAAATACGCGGCACACTGATCAGGACGGTCGGTTTTCTATCCACCAGATCTTCCGCGAGTTGCGGAATAGAACGGGCATAGCAAATGGCGGCCCCGGCCATAATCGGCAGGTAATAGCCGACGGTGCGCTCTAAGGTATGTGACAAGGGCAGGAAGGAAAGAAATACATCGTCATGATAGACATCAACACTGTGCAGGCCGCTCCAGGCATTCCACAAAATATTGTGATGACTGAGCATGACGCCTTTAGGCGGGCCGGTCGTGCCCGAGGTGTAAACGATAGTGGCGAGACTATCCGGGTCGATGTTATCACTAACACGACGTGGCCTGTCGGCACTTGCCAGCCAGTCAGACAGCACCACCGCATTAGTTGGCATGGCTCTCGTTGTGGTTTCATGCAGGCAAACAATCTGCTTCAGCGTCTTGATTTCAATATGTTCCAACAGCGCATCCTGCTCATCCAGGGTTTCCACTAACAGCAGTTTGGAACCGGAATGGTCGACAATATAGGCAGCACTATCAGCACGGTCATTTGGATACAGCGGAACCGTCACCAGTCCCAAGCCCAGTGCAGCCATATCAAAGCAGAGCCATTCATGACAGTTGCGCAGCATGATCGCAACACGATCGCCCGCCTTTAAGCCTTCCCTAGCCAGCGCACCACGCCACAGCATCACCTCATCATGAATCTGCTGCCATGTGTATGACTGCCAGCTTTGCTGCGCTTCATCATATTGCTGGCAGGCCAAATTATGTGGCGTACGCTCACAACGTGCAGCCAGTAATCCGGCCAGACTGTGCGCCTGTCTGGGCGTAATCAGATCATGCTGTTTCATGATAATGCCCTCCATCCGGGGTGGGGTAAAAAGCGTTCTCCATACTGATGACTGAACTGCTTCAGTTGCTCGGTGCAGTCAGCAATCCCCTTGCTCTGCATGGCATGCACCGGGCCGCCTCGGAAGGGGGCGAAGCCGGAACCAAACACCATGCCTGCATCCAGCAGTTCAGCATCGCTGACGATGCCATCATTGAGGCAGGCAGCACATTCATTAAACATGCGCAGCATAAGTCGGTATTGAATTTGCTCACTACTGAGCGTGTTGCCTGAGCCGCTACGATGTCGAATCGTTTTATTCTGTTTGTCGTAGCGGTAAAAGCCATGGCCAGATTTTTTACCCAGCCTGCCTTGCTCAAGCAGTTGCGCCAATAGCGGCGGCACTTCAAGACCCAGCTCGCCAGCAAGAATATCGGCGACCGACTGGCAGATATCCAACCCTACGGTGTCGGCCAGTTCAATAGGGCCCATCGGCATGCCATAGTCTTTGGCGGCCTTGTCGATGCGTTCCAGTGCTACACCTTCCTGTGCCAGCGTGACAGCTTCCAGTAGGTAGGGCATCAAAATGCGGTTGATAAGAAAGCCGGGAGCGCTTTTGACCGTTAACGGCAGGCGATCAATCTGCACCACAAAGGCCATGGCTCGATCACGCCATTCAGCTGCGGTCGCTTTGCCATTGACGACTTCGACCAATTGCATTTTGCTGACTGGATTGAAAAAGTGCAGGCCGACCAGTCGTTCAGGATTTTCCAGGCACGTCGCCAAAGTTTCCAGTGCGATGCTGGAGGTATTGGTCGCCAGCAGGGTATCGGGTCGTAACTGCGGTTCAAGCCGTTGATACAGAGATTGTTTGGCTTCCAGGTTTTCGAAAATGGCTTCAATCACCACGTCAGCCTGTTTGACACCGAGGCCTTCAGCATCAGGTATCAGCCGATCCATGGCGGCCTGCACTTTATGTGGCAGCTTGAGCGTTTTTTTGAATAAGATTTGGGCACGTTTTATCGCAGGGGCGAGTTGATGTGCTGTCTGATCCTGCAAGGTGACGCGCAAACCTTGCAAAGCACACCAGGCGGCGATATCACCGCCCATCACACCGGCACCGATCACATGCACATGTGTCACCGGTGGTGTTTTCAGCTTGCCCAGACCTTTTAAACGCTGGCGTAGGAAGAACAGCCGAACCAGATTCTGTGCGCCGTCACTGAGCAATAACTGTGCTACCGAGCGGGCTTCGGCAGCGAAATAGTCTTCACGTAAGCTTGGCTGATTTTTCCACACATCAATCAAGGCAAACGGAGCAGGATAGTGCTCGATCTGAGCACGTTTGGCTGTTTCACGACGAAGCAGAAAAGCCACGGCGGGGCGAAGCAGGGCAGTATTCAATAGCGCCTGCCATCTTGGTGGCCGTTGTTTTGTCGGTCTGTTTAACAGCCGGTCTTTGGCGGCCCGGCGTAATTGTCGTATCGATACGGCTTCGTCGATAACACCGGCTTTGGCTGCACTGCGGCCAGACAATAAGCGGCCACTGAGCATTAACGGCATTGCGCTCATTACGCCCAGTTTTTCTATCAGCCTGACGCTACCGCCATAGCCGGGATGGATACCGAGGCGGACTTCCGGCAGGCCAATCCGGGTGTTGTCATCATCAGCCGCGATGCGGTAATCGCAGGCTAGGGCCAGCTCAAGACCACCGCCGAGACAGAAGCCATGAATCATCGCCAGCGTTGGGAAAGGCAGTGCCTCAATCCGATTAAATAGCTGCTGTACCTGACGGATTAAGCTAAACAGTTCGTCTTCCGTGTGCGTTTCACGGAACACATTAATATCGGCGCCAGCAATAAAACCATTGTCTTTCGCCGAATACAACACCAGCCCTTTCGCGGGGATGGATTCCAGTTCACTGATACGTTGTTCCAGTGCGTCCAACACGTCTGTGGTTAGTGTGTTGGTGGCACTGTCCGGCACATCCAAAGCTAACCAGACCAAACCATCCTGATCCTCACGTCGCTGCCAGATTTGATGATGTTTAGCTGTATTCATGAGATCTCTCCTGCTCTGGATACCAGCATGGCGCCGCCCTGGCCTCCACCAATGCAAAGGGTGGCAATACCGCTTTTGGCCTGTTCACGCTCTAATACTTTGAGCAGATGCAGCACGATACGGGCACCGGAAGCGCCGACCGGATGACCGATAGAGATAGCGCCACCATCAACATTGAGTCGTGCCGGGGATAGTTCGCCAATAGGACTAGCATAATCGAGTTGGTCGAGGCAGAACGCCTGATCCTGCATGGCAGCAAGACAGGCAAGCACCTGTGTAGCAAAGGCCTCATTGATTTCCCAGAAATCAATGTCTTCGACAGTGAGATCCCGGCGTTTTAGCAAAGCGGCTGAGGCATAGGCGGGGCCAAGCCCCATCTGGCTCGGATCCAGGCCACTCCATTGACAGTCAAGCAATTGGCCGAGCACGGGCAAGTCATATTCTTTGACTGCTTGCTCAGACGCCAGCAGTAACCAGGCTGCACCATCGGTCACCTGTGCACTGTTACCGGCGGTCACCAGGCCATGACGTTCAAATACTGGGCGGAGTTTGGCCAGATGGTGGAATTGACTATCGCTGCGCAGGCCGTTATCGACCTCAAATACTGAACCATCGGCAGCAATAATGGGAATCACTTCATCCAGCCATTGTTCTCGCTGGGCTCGGGCGAGTTTTATGTGACTGGCCAGGGCAAACGCATCCATATGATCGCGGCTGATGGTGAAACGCTGAGCCAGGATTTCTGCGGTTTGTCCCATCGACAAGCCAACGGTCGGGTCAGTCAGTCCGCGTAACAGCCCGATAATCGGCGCCAGCATAGCGGGTTTAATTCGCGACAGCTGTTTGCCGCGGTTGATAAAACCGAGTTGCTTTTGCCAGCCAGCTAACCAGCCAACCATATCGGGTTTGAGCAGTAAGGGCGCATGGCTCATGGCTTCGGTACCACCGGCCAATACCAGATCGCTGCGACCGCTGCTGATATTAGTGGCAGCTGAGTCCAGTGCCTGCATACCGGAGGCGCAGTTTCGCTGCACGGTCCAGGCCGTGACTGTGTCAGGGCAGCCCATACGAAGTGCGGCTACCCGGCCGATATTGACTTCGTCCGGTCCGGGCATCACACAGCCGAGGATCACTTCATCCAGTCTGTCTGCCTCAAAAGGCTGACGTAAAAGTAACTGACGTCCGGCCGCTACCGCCAGATCACTGGCACGGAACGGACCGGGCTGACCAGTGGATTTCAGAAATGGTGTGCGGCAACCATCCACCACATAGACCGGACGACCTGGATACGCAGGATGAGAATTGCGGGAAGTCATTCTTCGTCCTCCTCTAGGCGGGCATTAAAATGATCGACCTCGATAACCTGTCTTCGGGCCTGACGTGCAGTACGGATAAGTTCGGCTTCTTCCTGACTCAGAATTCCCTGCTGCTGGGCTTGTTCCCATGTCAGACCGCTTTGTCTGAGTTTGCGTTCTAGCGGCGTGGCGGCAACACACAGTTCGAAAGCCTGCTCCAGTTGAGCGACATACTGATCGCTATCTTCTGGTAAATAGATACCGTCAGTGAGTTGATCGCGCATGCTGCCCGGTTGTTGTAACTGCTCCGCCAACTGGTGGGTGAGCTTGTCGCTCGGCGCTTTGTAGCGTGGGCCGAGAGGCAGGGTCACTCGTTTCAATAACCAGCGACTGAAACGGTTAGGCAGGTTATCGCACAGTTCGACCAACGCCTGCTGAGCCTGATAAATGGCACGGCTGGTGGCCCAGTCTGCCAGTGTTGTGTCTTGCTGAGACGGACTATGGTGATAGCGTTGCAAAGTGCAGGAAGCCATATACAGTTGGCTGAGCAGGTCACCTAAGCGGGCAGATAGAGACTCACGCCGCTTCAGACTGCCACCAAACAGCGCCAGACAGACATCGGTGGCTACTGCCAGCGAGGCGCTTAGGTGATTAAGTTGTTGATAGCGACGTTTAAAGGTTTCCGTCGGCGTTGGGCTGAAATGACCAAGGCTGAGGCCAAGCAAAAAACTGCGTGACAGATTACGGGCGAAATGTGCCATATGCTGGCACAGCACCTCGTCAAACCGCACAGTTCGTTCTTCGTCCGTACCGGCTTCCAGTGCCGCCATTTCCTTCAATATAAATGGGTGGGCACGGAAGGCACCTTGTCCAAAGATAATCAGGTTGCGGGTCAGAATATTTGCACCTTCCACGGTAATGCTGATCGGAATAGTCTGATAAACATTAGCTAGCGGATTGTGCGGACCGAGGCAGATGGTTTTGCCACCGTGAATATCCATCGCATCGTTCACAATCCGGCGCATGGTTTCGGTGAGATGGTATTTGGCGATGGCAGACAGTACTGCTGGACGCTCACCACGACCCACTGCATCGGCGGTGGTACGACGCACCGCATCCACCATATAACTTTGCCCAGCCATACGACCCAGCAGATCAGCAATGCCTTCAAAGCGACCAATTGGCTGGTGGAACTGCTCACGTACGCGGGCGTAAGCGCCAGTGATGCGGCAGGCAAATTTGGCGGCGCCGGTACTCAGCGCTGGTAATGAGATGGAGCGACCGGCGGCCAGTGATTCCATCAGCATCTGCCAGCCACGACCGACATAGTCCTGGCCACCGATAACCCAATCCATGGGAATAAACACGTCTTTACCCCAGTTGGGGCCATTCTGAAATGCGGTGCCCATCGGCCAGTGACGACGACCGATATTGACACCCTTAGTATTGGTGGGAATCAGAGCAAGGGTGATACCTATATCATCCTTATCACCGAGCAGATGCTCAGGGTCATACAGGTGAAAGGCAAGGCCCAGCAGGGTCGCAACGGGGCCAAGGGTGATATAGCGTTTTTCCCAATTGATTTCGATGCCTAGCGTGGTTTTGCCTTCAAACTCGCGGTGGCAAACGACGCCCCGGTCGGGAATATGGCTGGCATCACTCCCTGCTTCGGGACCGGTCAGGGCAAAGCAGGGGACTTCTTCACCACTAGCCAGGCGCGGTAGGTAAAAGCTTTTTTGCTGCTCAGTACCGTAGTGCAGCAGTAATTCGGCAGGCCCTAGCGAGTTGGGAACCATCACGGTAACTGCAGCGGTCACACTACGGCTGGCGATTTTCAGAATAATGTCGGAGTGAGCCCGAGGCGAGAATGCTTTACCGCCATACTGCTCAGGAATGATAAGACCGAAAAAGCCTTGTTGTTTGATAAATCGCCAAATTGCCGGACTCAGATCACGATCCTGATGATTGATCTGCCAATCATTAAGCTCTGCACAGAGCTGTTCTACCGGACCATCCAGAAAGGCTTGTTCCTGCTCTGTCAGTTTGCTGGCGGGAGTATTGAGCAGATTTTGCCAGTCAGGTTTACCGGTAAACAGTTCGGCATCCCACCACACGCTACCGGAAGCCAGCGCTTCACGTTCAGTGGCTGAAAGTGGAGGTAGAGCTCGATGGAAACGTTCAGCCAGCGGCCCGGTTAACAGGTATTGGCGCCAGCGGGGTAAGAACAGACTGAGAACGACGAGAAGGACGACGAGTAGGGATAAAAAGCGAAAACCGAGCACCAGCAGCAGAATACTGCCCACGATGAGTAACGGCACAGTCCAGAGTCGTTTCATATCATTCTCCCTTTTGTTGGTCTGACTCCTCCATTAATGGGAACGGCATACAATCACTGACTTCATTACAGATCAGACCTTCGGTATCCCATGGCAAGGAACGGTAGGTCGCCAGTTCATCGAGGCCGATATAGGGGTATTTGATAATGTCGAAATAGGGCGAATAATCGAAATCTTTCGGGGTGAACAGCTTGATATTGCGTTTATAAAAGCGCACCCCGTCAGCGGTGTGGGCAACTACCGGTAATACCGGGTAATGCACCGACATAAAGGCATCAGCCAGCATCGATGAACAGATGGTCCGAGTCGATGGGCCTGCCTTGTATTCAAACAGCGTGGATAGCCAGTGTCGTGGCATCAGCGAATACGGCAGTAAGAACCGGGCCAGATCAAATAAGTGGCGGATATCGTAGCTATAGCCGAGTTTGCGCAAAGCATGCTCAATGACTTTATTACGATCGGCCAGAGTCAGGCTGCGCGGACGGCACAGACGAATATGTGACTGCCGGTACTTACTGAGCGGGGTGACGATAGTACCCTGACCGAGCACGGCTTCTATCACCAGATTGGTATGAGGCGTTCGGGCATGAGTTTTGAGAGCAGTAGGGACGATGCCAGCCGCGTTGAGCTGATAGTAATTACCTATATAAAGCGCGGAATGTGTCCAACTGCTCTGGGTAATTTTTTTGATGATATTACTGGCGCGGCTACGTCCTTCAATGAGCAGGACATCGCCCGGACGGACTTCGTCACAGAGACGTTCGTAGTTAGTGAGAGAGGGGACAGTGGGGTCCAGAGGCGGCTCGTAGTTCAACCACCGGGTCAGGCGATGTAAAGTCCATTTACCCACAGAAAACATAATGTGTCTCCCTGAGTAGCTGCCACGATAAAGACTGGCTCTGGCTTCATTATAAGCGATGAAAATGGATTTTGGCGATGCCGATCCATTCAATTCGGCTTGAATAATTGGCCGACTGTGCTAACAATCGTGCACAGATGTTGTCAGTTGAACAGCGATAAGAAAATAAAATTAAGGAAGAGAAATGCAAATAAAGCAGTATCTGATCAGTGTGACTTGCTTGCTGATGGTGTCAGCCTGCTCGGTGGAAAATGATCAGGACTGGCCTTTGTTCGGGGGCAATACCTTACATCAGCGTCACAGTCCGGTTAAGCAGATTACCCCTGACAATGTCGCCGAACTGGCTCCGGCATGGGAGTTTCACACTGGTATCGAGGCAACTTTCCAAGCTACGCCAATCGTCAAGAACGGGGTGATGTATGTGTCGCTACCTTTTAATGATGTGGTCGCGCTGGAGGCTAAAAGCGGTAAACAACTCTGGCGTTATCGACATGACTGGGATAGTAGCCGTGAAATGTGCTGTGGCCCGGCTAACCGTGGCGTGGCGGTGGAGAATGGCCGCGTTTTTATGGGTACCGTTGATGGCCGTTTAATTGCACTGGATGCGCTGACTGGCGCCAAACTCTGGGACGAAGATGTGACCCAGGGTAAGAGTGGTATTCGTGAAGATATCAGTCTGCTGGCGGGGGATACTGAAGGTGAAGTGTCCGGTACTTCGGGTGTCGGTCTAAACATGGCACCGATGGTCTATAAGGGTAAAGTCATTATCGGTATTACCGGTGTCGGTTATGGCCTGCATCTGGATTCGCCGGATCCGAGTGCGCCTCTGGGAGCAGTGGTTGGTATCGCTGGCAAGTATGGACGTCGTGGATTCCTCGCTGCCTTTGATGCGCAGAGTGGTCAACGAGTCTGGCAATTCGATACGATTCCTGAGCAGGGCTGGGAAGGTGATTTTGTTGCCACCACACCGGATGGCTTGCCATTACCTCGTGATATCGAAGCTGAGAAAGCTACAGCCAGCCAGTATGCAGATGCCTGGCGTTATGGTGGCGGCTCGGCATGGAGTACACCGGCTATCGACCATGACACCGATACCTTGTATTTCGGTACCGGCAACCCGTCACCACAGATGGAAGGTTCTTCCCGCCCTGGCGATAATCTCTACACCTCTTCGCTGGTGGCGTTGGACGCCAATACGGGTGAAATCAAATGGCACTTCCAGCAGGTGCCACATGATATGTGGGGCTATGATGTGGCCAGTCCTCCTGTTCTCTATGATGTGCAACAAAATGGACAATCCATTCCTGCTGTTGGTCAGGCAGGTAAAACGGGGTGGTTTTATGTGTTAAACCGAAACACGGGAGGCTTACTGTTCAAGAGTGAGGCCTATGTACCGCAGCAGAATATGTTCCAGTCACCTTCTGATGAGGGTACGGTGATTTATCCGGGTGTGTTGGGCGGTGCCAATTGGTCGCCGGTTTCTTTGGATTCAGAGCGCCGTCTGGTATTTATTGCCGGCATTCATTGGCCAGTGAGTTACAGCCTGCATCATCTTGAAGGCATGAATGGCAAACCAGGCATACAGTATTCTTCAATGTCGCCACTGGATACCGACGAGCGTTATGGCCTGCTGAGTGCGATTGATATCGATAGTGGAAAGCTGGTCTGGCAGCATAAGACAGCAAACCCGCTACTGGGCGGAGTATTGAGTACTGCCAGTGGTCTGGTGTTTAGTGGAGAAGGCGACGGTGAGTTGTTTGCTCTGGATGCGCGGACAGGTGAGAAACTCTGGTCAGGTGAGACAAAAGCGGGGGTGAATGCACCACCGGTCAGTTATCGCATCGATGGTAAACAATATATTGCTGTGACAGTCGGTGGGAATAAGTTGTTTGGTTATCAGGCTGGCGACACGATAAAAGCCTGGGCTTTACCGTAGGTGTTGAGGACAGGAAGATAAGGTCGACATCCTTGTCGAGAGAACATTTGCAGCCAGATGCAAATTGGTCCGTGAGAGTTACTTTGCGCTTTTAGCCATGCAGCTAACACCCCCTGTATGTGGGGGTGAGTGTTTACGGAACGGGCAGTAGATGTGCCTGATTAGCGAAGTTTACGTGCCCTGACGTTACGACCTTTGACCTTACCATTGGCAAGATAATTAAGGGCCTGCCGCAGTGCAGTTTGCTCGACGGCGACGTAGCTCGACATATCAAAGATATCAATCTTACCGATTTGGGCACCCACCAATCCTGCATCACCAGTCAACGCGCCCAGAATGTCGCCAGGACGGATTTTATTTTTTCTTCCCGCATCGATCTGAATCGTCACCATCGGCGCCTTGAGTGAATAAGCCGCTGCGCGATCCAGTGATGCCAGAACATCACAGGGGCAGGGCTGCTTGTGATAATCCTCGATCTTACTGATACGCTGTGATTCTGCCGGCGTTACGATACTCATGGCCAGACCTCGTTCACCCGCACGGCCTGTACGTCCGATACGGTGCACATAGACTTCAGGGTCTCTTGGCAATTCGAAGTTAATCACCATCTCTAAGGACTTAATATCCAGACCACGGGCAGCGACATCAGTCGCTACCAGTACAGGGCAGCTGTTATTGGCGAACCTGACCAGAACCTGATCACGTTCACGTTGTTCCAGATCGCCATGAATTGCCAGAGCATCAATAGCGTTCGAATTAAGTAGTTCGGCGACCTCGTCACACTGCTTCTTGGTATGGCAGAACACTACACAGCTTTGTGGCTGATAATGTTGGAACAAGGCGAGCAGAGCGGTGTTGCGTTCATGCTTCTGAACTTCATAGAACACCTGTTCAATGACTTCTGGCTTATGTTCAGAGGCGACTTTCACTGCAGCAGGCTTACGCTGTATCTGACGACTCATCTGATCGATGGTGTCAGGGTAGGTCGCAGAGAACAGTAGGGTCTGACGAGTACTGGGAGTCTGCCCTATAATGTCCTTCATGGCATCGGCAAAGCCCATATCCAACATGCGATCGGCTTCATCCAGTACCAGTGTTTTCAAACCATCGAGTTTGAGGGTGTTTTTACGCAGGTGATCCTGCACACGGCCCGGCGTACCCACCACGATATGAGCACCGTGTTCCAGTGAACCTACTTGGGGGCCAAGAGGTTTACCGCCACAGAGCATGACCAGCTTGATATTGGGCATAAAGCGAGCGAGTTTACGTATTTCCTTACCCACTTGTTCCGCCAGTTCACGTGTCGGGCATAAGACAAGCGCCTGCACACCAAAGAATCGTGGATTCAGCATATTGAGCAGACCGATACCGAAAGCAGCTGTTTTACCACTCCCCGTTTTTGCTTGGGCGAGGACATCACGACCACTCAGTATTAAAGGCAAACTCTCAGCCTGAACTGGCGTCATGTTGTGATAACCCAGTGAGTCGAGGGCGTCGAGCTGAGGTTTAGATAAGGATAGGGAGGTAAAGCTGGTCATAATGATGGTGGTCGATATAAAGGAATGAGGCGAAAGGTGCCTGAGGACAAAAACAAAAAAGCCCTGAAAATTTCTTTCCAGGGCTCTTTAGAATCTTGTATGGCTCCCCGAGCTGGACTCGAACCAGCGACCCAATGATTAACAGTCATTTGCTCTACCAACTGAGCTATCGGGGAACAGAAAGATGCGTATGATAGAGGCTTGATCAGGGTAGGTCAAGCCTCGATTTACATTAATTTCCTAGCCGATAAATTCTGCCAGTCGTTTCAGTGCGTTACGAAGGTTGTCTTCGCTGGTGGCAATCGACAGACGGATATGGTTTTTTAATCCGAACGCCGTACCGGGTACTACGGCTACGCCTTTATCGACCAGCAGCGCTTCGGCAAAGTCCAGATCGTCTTTCAATTCTGGCTTACGGTTGAGCACACCAGCGATGTTCGGGAACACGTAGAAGGTGCCGTCAGTTTCGATACAGTCGACGCCGTCCATCTCATTCAAACTGGCCACCACAAAGTCATGACGCTTTTTGAATTCAACCAGCATGCTGTCGATGCAAGACTGATCACCATTCAGGGCTTCAACAGAGGCGGCTTGAGAAATGGAGGTCGGGTTTGAAGTACTTTGTGACTGCACTTTCTTCATCGCAGCAATCAGATCAGCGGGCCCCGCTGCATAACCAATACGCCAGCCAGTCATCGAGTAGGCTTTGGAAACACCGTTCATCACGATGGTGCGGTCATACAGATCCGGACAGACCATCACGATGTTGCTGAATGGCTCGTCTGCCCAGTAGATATGCTCATACATATCATCGGTAGCAATCAAAATATCCGGGTATTTACGCAGCACATCACCCAAGGCTTCCAGTTCAGCTTTGCTGTAGGCCATGCCTGTCGGGTTAGATGGGCTGTTGATCACAAACAGACGGGTTTTGTCTGTAATTGCCGCTTCCAGTTGAGCAGGTGTGATTTTGAACTCGTTTTCTTGACCGGCTTCGATAATGACTGGCGTGGCATCAGCCAGCAAAGTCATGTCCGGGTAGGAAACCCAGTAAGGAGCCGGTATGATGACTTCGTCGCCTTCCTGCAGATAAGCCTGAGCCAGGTTGAAGAAGCTTTGCTTACCACCGACGGAAACCAATACTTGTTTCGCTTCGTAGTTCAGGCCATTGTCACGGGCGAACTTTTTAATGATGGCCTGTTTCAAATCAGCAGTGCCATCCACAGGCGTATATTTGGTCATGCCATTATTTATAGCTGTAATGGCAGCTTGCTTAATGTGTTCTGGTGTATCGAAGTCGGGTTCACCCGCACCTAGACCAATCACATCTTTCCCCTCGGCTCTGAGTGCCGCAGCACGGGCAGTGATAGCAAGAGTAGGAGAAGGTTTGATGTTTTGAACGCGTTGGGACAGCTTGATAGTCAAAATCTTTCCTTACTAAAAAACACGATAAATTGATAACGAACTCAGTAATATACGCCAAACTAAATCGATGCTAAAGACGTATGAGTAAAGAATTTCAGTTAGTCAGCGAGTTTTCTCCGGCCGGTGATCAGCCGACCGCGATTAAAGCTTTGATCGAGGGCTTGGACAACGGTGAAATGTGGCAAACCCTGTTGGGTGTCACCGGTTCAGGTAAGACCTTCACCATTGCCAATGTTGCGCAAGCGGTGCAACGTCCAGTCATGGTTTTGGCGCCGAATAAAACCCTCGCTGCGCAACTTTACAGTGAAATGAAAGAGTTCTTCCCCAACAACGCGGTGGAGTATTTCGTTTCCTATTACGACTACTACCAGCCGGAAGCGTATGTGCCGTCATCGGACACATTCATCGATAAGGATGCCTCGGTGAACGAGCAGATAGAACAGATGCGTCTGTCGGCAACCAAGGCCATGCTCGAGCGACGCGACGCGATTATCGTATCAAGTGTGTCCTGTATTTACGGTCTGGGTGAAAAAGATGCCTATCTGGAAATGGTGTTGCATCTGGTGCAAGGCGATGTCATCAACCAGCGAGACATTCTGCGGCGCCTGACTGAGCTGCAATACACCCGCAATGATGTTGAATTGCACCGTGGTACGTATCGTGTGCGTGGTGAAGTCATTGATATCTTCCCGGCAGAATCCGAGCGTGACGCGGTACGAGTCGAGTTATTCGATGATGAGATTGAGCAAATCAGCTATTTCGATCCGCTGACTGGAGAAGTGCTGCAGCGCATGAGTCGCATCACTATTTATCCGAAAACCCACTATGTCACGCCGAGAGACAGTTTGCTCAAGGCAGTCGATGCCATCAAAGAAGAACTGCGTGAGCGGCTCCAAGAACTGAATGAACAGAACAAACTGGTGGAAGCTCAGCGTTTAGAGCAACGTACACGATTTGATATCGAAATGTTGCTGGAACTGGGCTACTGCAACGGCATCGAAAACTATTCGAGACACCTTTCCGGTCGTAATGGCGGTGAAGCGCCACCGACTTTGTTCGATTACCTACCCGCTGATGCCATATTGGTGATTGATGAGAGTCACGTGATGGTGCCGCAGATTGGTGCCATGTATAAAGGCGACCGGTCGCGTAAAGAAACGTTGGTCAATTACGGCTTCCGTCTGCCTTCGGCGTTGGACAATCGTCCTCTAAGGTTTGAAGAATGGGAAAAACTGGCGCCACAAACCATTTTTGTGTCGGCAACACCAGGTAAGTACGAAGGCGAACATTCCAGCACAGTGGTAGAGCAGGTGGTCCGACCAACAGGGCTGGTGGACCCTCAGATTGAAATCCGTCCCGTGGGCACACAGGTCGACGATTTGTTATCCGAAATCAATAAACGTACAGCTGTTAATGAACGTGTACTGGTCACGACGCTGACTAAACGTATGGCTGAGGACTTAACCGAGTACCTGCGTGAGCACAATGTCAAAGTGCGTTATCTGCATTCCGATATTGATACGGTTGAGAGGGTAGAGATCATCCGCGATCTGCGTTTGGGGGAATTTGACGTATTGATTGGCATCAACTTGCTGCGTGAGGGGTTGGATATTCCTGAAGTGTCGCTGGTAGCCATTCTTGATGCTGACAAAGAAGGTTTCCTGCGCAGTGACCGGTCATTGATTCAGACCATTGGCCGTGCAGCACGTAACCTGAACGGTAAAGCTATTTTATACGCCGATGAAATTACCGGGTCGATGCAAAGAGCGCTTGATGAGACTGAGCGTCGTCGTGAAAAACAAATAGCGCATAACGAAGCTCACGGTATTACACCGCAAGGCATCAAAAAAGCGATCCGTACCGGTATGGATGATGCGACTGACAGGGGCGATAAGAAAGGGCTTGCTAAGGTCGCAGAAGAGCAGGCCAAATACGCAGCCATGAAGCCTCAGCAACTGGCCAAGCGCATTAATCAGATCGAGCAAGCGATGTATAAACACGCTCAAAACCTTGAATTTGAAGAAGCTGCCAAGCTGCGTGATGAACTTGAGCATCTGCGTAAAGTCGCTTTGGGTCCAGTTGCGGTATAAAACAGTTGCATTTCAAAACAGGCTGCGTATAATTTCGCAGCTTAACGGCAGGCGCGTAGCTCAGTTGGTTAGAGCACTACCTTGACATGGTAGGGGTCGGTGGTTCGAATCCACTCGTGCCTACCAAATAATAAGCACCCATGGGTGCTTTTTTGGTTTTTAAGGCCCCTCGTATAGGCCACAACCAAGGACAGTAAAATGATTTCAGTCACTCTTCCTGATGGCAGTCAACGCCAGTTTGATCACCCCGTTTCTATTCACGATATTGCTTTTGACATCGGTGCTGGTTTAGCCCGTGCAGCCCTTGCTGGTAAGGTCAATGGCAAACTGGTCGATACCTCTTTTGTTATTGATAGCGATGCTGACGTTGCTATTGTCACCGAGCGTGATGAAGAAGGCCTCGACATCATTCGTCATTCCACATCGCACTTGATGGCGCAGGCGGTCAAACAACTGTATCCGGAAGCTCAGGTCACCATTGGCCCTGTTATTGAGGACGGCTTCTACTACGACTTTTCTTACCCGCAAGGCTTCACCCCAGATGATCTGGAAAAAATCCAGCAACGCATGGAAGAGATCGTTAGTCAGGATCTGCCTGTACAGCGTGAAGAAATTCCCCGCGATGCCGGTATTCAAATGTTCCGTGATATGGGCGAAGACTATAAGGCGGAAATCCTCGAAGATATTCCACAGGGCGAAGTGCTGTCTGTTTACCGTCAGGGTGATTTCGTCGACCTTTGCCGCGGTCCACACGTTCCGAGCACAGGCAAACTGAAAGCCTTCAAACTGATGAAGCTGGCAGGAGCCTACTGGCGTGGTAATTCAGAGAATGAAATGCTGCAACGTGTTTACGGTACCGCATGGCAAGATAAAAAAGCGCTGAAAGGCTACCTGCACCGTCTTGAAGAGGCTGAAAAGCGCGATCATCGCAAGATTGCCAAGAGTCTGGATCTGTTCCACCTGCAGGAAGAAGCGGCAGGCATGATATTCTGGCATGACAACGGCTGGCGTATCTACCGTGAGGTAGAAAACTACATCCGTAACGTGTTGCGTGATAATGGTTATCAGGAAGTCCGTACACCGCAGGTGGTTGATCGTACTTTGTGGGAAAAATCCGGTCACTGGGACAAATTCGGTGACATGATTTTCAGCACGCATTCTGAAAACCGTGACTATGCAGTAAAACCAATGAACTGCCCATGCCACATCCAGATTTTTAATCAAGGCTTGAAGAGCTACCGTGATCTGCCATTACGTATGGCTGAATTCGGCTCCTGCCACCGTAATGAACCATCAGGTACCTTGCACGGACTGATGCGTCTGCGTGGCTTTACTCAGGATGATGCGCATATTTTCTGTACCGAAGATCAAATTCAGTCAGAAGTAGCGACCTTTATTTCCTTGCTGCATGAAGTCTATGCTGACTTTGGCTTTAACGAGATTATCGTCAAGCTGTCTACCCGTCCGGAAAACCGCGTCGGTAGTGATGAAGTCTGGGATAAGGCAGAACATGCGCTGGAACAAGCGCTGAATGCCGCTGAACTGGACTGGGAACTGCAGCCGGGTGAAGGCGCATTCTACGGGCCGAAAATTGAATTCTCATTGAAAGACTGTCTAAACCGCGTCTGGCAGTGTGGCACCATTCAGGTCGACTTCTCTATGCCGGGTCGCCTGGATGCAAGCTATGTCGCAGATGATGGCAGTAAACAAGTGCCGGTTATGCTGCACCGCGCTATCCTCGGATCGCTTGAACGTTTCATCGGTATTCTGATTGAAGAATACGCTGGCGCCTTCCCAACATGGCTTGCACCTAAGCAGGCAATGGTGATGGGAATCAGTGATAAACAGTCTGATTACGTCAAACAAATTGCTCAAGATTTGCAGAAACAAGGCTTTAGAGTCGAAACAGACTTGAGAAACGAGAAGATTGGCTTTAAAATACGCGAGCATACTCTTCGGCGCGTCCCTTATTTGTTGGTCGTAGGTGAGCGCGAAGAACAGGATCAAGCCGTGGCGGTACGTACCCGCAAGGGCGAAGACTTAGGTGCAATGTCACTTCAAGACTTCGCTAACTTGCTAAAAGAGGACGTTGGTCGCCGCGGTCGAATTATTTTAGAGGACTAGAACATCGCTACAGATCAAAGACGGCTGAATGGTGAAATCACAGCCAAAGAAGTACGATTAACTGATTCTAATGGTGAAGCGCTTGGCATTGTCTCGATTAAAGAGGCCTTGTTAAAAGCAGAAGAAGCCGATTTGGATTTGGTGGAAATTGCCCCGACGGCAAAACCACCGGTATGCCGTATCATGGATTACGGCAAGTTTTTGTTTGAGGAAGGCAAGAAAAAAGCCGAAGCTCGTAAAAAGCAAAAACAAATCCAGGTTAAGGAAGTTAAATTCCGACCTGGAACCGAAGAAGGGGATTATCAGGTAAAACTACGCAACCTGATACGTTTCCTAGAAAGTGGTAACAAAGCTAAAGTCAGCCTGCGTTTTCGTGGACGTGAAATGGCGCATCAGGACCTGGGTCTGAAACTACTCGAACGAGTAGCGGAAGATCTGAAAGAGTTGTCCAGCGTCGAACAACGTCCTAAGAAAGAAGGGCGTCAAATGACAATGGTTTTGGCACCGAACAGTAAAAAATAACTACATAAATCAATGCGGAGTTGTTAAATACAATGCCTAAGTTAAAAAACCATAGTGGTGCCGCCAAGCGTTTCAAACGTACTGGTAGCGGAAAATTCAAGCGTTCACAAGCTTTCACTAGTCACATCC